>NZ_JBKFBA010000026.1:48488-73148 GCF_053345925.1 Rhodococcus sp. C26F | reverse complement strand
GACGAGAACTGCGCACCGGACGACGTGATCAGCGGGGTGGCGGATCGACCTTCACGCCGCCGCCCTCGTGTTCCGGTCCGGCGTCGGGATGGTCGGCGGGCAGACGGTCGCGGAACCGTGCGGCCTCGCTGGGAACGGGACCGCCGGCGGGGTCCTGCGAACGACGATACGGTCCGGGCTTCGGACGGGGCTTGCCGCCCGGGAAGGCGAGCCGGGCGATGGTGCGGTGCACCATGAACCACTGCTTGCCCAATCGGCCCGAGTTGTAGGGCAGTTCGTAACGCTCGCAGATGTCCTTGACCTTCGGCGCGACCTCCGCGTAACGGGTGCTCGGCATGTCGGGGAACAGGTGATGCTCCACCTGGTAGCCGAGATTGCCGCTGAGGATGTGGAACAGCGGGGTGCCTTCGATGTTCGCGGCGCCGACGAGCTGCCGCACGTACCACCCTCCACGCGACTCGTTCTCGACCTCCTTCTTCGAGAAGGTATAGGTCTGGTCCGGGAAGTGCCCGCAGAAGATGATCGCGTGCGCCCACACGTTGCGGATGATGTTGGCCGTGATGTCGGCGAGAACCGTCGCGAGGAAGGTCTTCTCGACACCGGGCAGATACCGGTCGGCGAGATGGGCTGCGGTACGAAACTTCCCGGACCGACCCTCGCCCATCGGTCCCTTGCTCATCGACCGCAGTCGCCTGCCCAGACGCGAGGTCTTCGGCTGGGGCAACCGGCCCTGCAGCGCGACCTGCGCGAGACCGAACAGCGCGGCGCTCACCAGCGGCCAGCCGACGTAGTCCTTGACGAACTGCGCGCGGGCCTTGCCGAAGATGCCCTTCAGCTCCTCGATCACCTGACCGGTCGACTTCTCGCCGGCCCACAACGCCTCGAGGTCGAGGTCGTGCAGCGCCACACCCCATTCGAAGAGCACGGTGAGCAGCGCGTTGTAGAGAGGTTGCGCCAGGTAGACGGGGTGCCACTTCTGGTGCGGGTCGATCCGCATGATCTCGTAGCCGAGATCCTTGTCGAGACCGCGGATGTTCGTGAACGTGTGGTGGATGTAGTTGTGCGAGTGCTTCCACGCCTCCGCGGTGGAGGCGGTGTCCCAGTCCCACACCGACGAGTGGATGTCCGGATCGTTCATCCAGTCCCACTGGCCGTGCATGACGTTGTGGCCGATCTCCATGTTCTCGAGGATCTTCGCCACTCCGAGACAGGCCGTCCCGGCCACCCATGCGGGCTTGTACGACGACGCGAAGAGCAGTACCCGCCCCGCGACGACCAACTGCCGCTGCGCGGCGATGACGTTCTTGATGTACTGCCGGTCCTTGTCGCCGAGACTCGAGTACACCTCGTCGTGGATGGCGTCGAACTCCTTGGCGATCTGCTCGAGATCGTCGTCGCTCAGATGCGCGAGCGGACTCTGTGGTTCCCGCGTCCCGGTGTCGGTCCTGTCGATGCTTCTCGTCACGACGCCCCCTGCTTCGAAGCCGGTTGCTTCACAGTTCTATTTCGATGTCACCCTCCGCGGTGTGGATGCAGGTACGCACCGCAGCCCCGGTGGGCTCGCTCACCTCGTCGGTCCGCAGGTCCCGGAGTTGCCCGGATTTCAGCGTTCCGACGCACGTGTGGCAGATGCCGATACGGCAGCCGTACGGCAACTTCAGGCCGGCGTTCTCGCCTGCGACCAGGATGGGTGTTCCCCCGTCGCACTCCACCTCTTTCTCGCTGTCGAGGAAGTGGATGGTGCCGCCCTCGCCGCTCCCGGCATTCCCACCGATGATCGGCTGGAAACGTTCGAGGTGGAATCTTTCGGGATCACCGTGTTCGTCCCAGCGTTCTTCGAGGGCGTCGAGCAGGTCGCGCGGGCCCGAGCAGAAAGCGTCGCGTTCGCGCCAGTCGGGGCACAGATCGTCGAGGTCGTCGGGGGTGATGCGGCCGCGGTCGCCGCTGAGCCACAGCTCGAGACGCATTCCGGGATGCCGCTCGTCGAGGTCGCGCAGGGTCGAGCCGAAGATCACCTCGTCCTCGGTGTGGGCGGAATGCACGACGACGACGTCGTCGATGCGGTCGCGGTGGTCGAGGCTGCGCAGCATGCTCATGATCGGCGTGATCCCGCTGCCCGCGCTGATGAACAGCATCTTCGCGGGCAGCGGGTCGGGCAGGGTGAACACGCCCTCGACCTCACCGAGGCGGACGATGTCGCCGGGCTCGAGTTTGCGGACCAGGTACGGCGAGACCACGCCGTTCTCGACGAGTTTGGGTGTGACGCTGATGAGCCCGTCGACCGGATCGGGGTCGGAGGTGAGCGAGTACGCGCGCCAGTGGTAGACCCCGTCGATGATCACCCCGAGCCGCACGTACTGGCCCGGCTCGTGCCCGCGCCACTCGTAGGCCGGGCGGATGAGCACCGATGCGGCGTCGCCGCCCTCGGGGACGACCCGCTCCACACGGCCGCGCAGTTCGCGGGTCGTCCAGAGCGGGTTGATCATCTCGAGATAGTCGTCGGGCCGCAGAGGTGTGAACAGGTGCCGCACCGTGCGCAGCAACCATCTCCGAACCGGGTGCACGTGTGGGCGAGCGCCGCGTTCCGCCATGGCGTCACACTACGCGTACGTACACGCCGTACGTGCCGATTCGCTCCCGCTGTGGGAGCGGCGATCACGATGCGGCCACGGCCTTTCCGGCGACGACCACAGCGGAACGACGTCAGCCCGCGACGACGGTCGAGTCGTCACGGGCTGAGCCGGTACATCCGAGCGGGGATCCGCCCACACGGAAGAAGGGTGAACGCGGGGTCTCGGGTCGGCCCCGCATCCTCAGAAGTTGATCATGTGTCCTGCGAGACCGTGGATGGCCTCCTGCAGCGCCTCGCTCAGAGTCGGGTGCGTGTGGACGTTGCGCGCGAGCTCGTTGACCGTAAGGTCCCACTTCTGGGCCAGGGTCAGCTCGGGCAGCAGCTCCGAGACGTCGGGGCCGATGAGGTGGCCGCCGATGAGCTCACCGTGGGTCTTGTCGGCGATGAGCTTGACGAAGCCGTTGGGATCGCCCAGACCGTGCGCCTTGCCGTTGGCGGTGAACGGGAAGGTCGCGACCTTCACGTCGTAGCCCTCGGCCTTCGCCTGCTCCTCGGTGAGACCGAAGGAGGCGACCTGCGGCTGGCAGAAGGTCGCACGCGGCATCATGCGGTAGTCGCCGAGCTCGAGGGTCTCGGCACCGCCGATGGTCTCGGCCGCGACCACGGCCTGCGCCTCCGCGACGTGCGCGAGCTGAAGCTTCGCGGTGACGTCGCCGATGGCGTAGATGCCCTTGACGTTGGTGCGCATGCGCTCGTCGATCGCGATGGCACCGCGGTCGGTGAGCTCGACGCCGGTGTTCTCGAGGCCGTAGCCCTCGACGCGCGGCGCGAAGCCGACCGACTGCAGCACCTTGTCGACCGTGACGGTCTCGACGTTGCCGGACTTGTTGTCCTTGATCTCGACGGTCACCTTCGAACCGTCGTCCGAGATCTTCTGCACGGCGGCACCGGTCTTGATGGTGATGCCGAGCTTCTTGTACGCCTTGGCGATCTCCTTGGAGACGTCGGCGTCCTCGTTGGGCAGTGCGCGGTCGAGGAACTCGACGATGGTGACGTCGACCCCGTAGTTCTTCAGGACGTAGCCGAACTCCATGCCGATGGCGCCGGCACCGACGATGACGATGGACTCGGGGAGGTCGCGGGTGAGGATCTGCTCCTCGTAGGTGACGACGTTGTCGCTGAGCTCGGTGCCCGGCAGCAGCTTGGTGACGGAGCCGGTGGCGATGATGACGTTGTCGAAGGTCACCTGTTCGGTGCCGCCCTTGGTGAGGGCCACCTCGATGGTCTTGGCGTCGACGAACGAGCCCTTACCGTCGTATTCGGTGATCTTGTTCTTCTTCATGAGGAAGTGCACGCCCTTGGTGCGCCCGTCCGCGACCTTGCGGCTGCGGTCGTAGGCGGCACCGAAGTCGAAGGACACGTCTCCCGAGATGCCGAAGGTCTTGGCCTCTTTGTTGAAGAGATGTGCCAGCTCGGCGTTGCGGAGAAGTGCCTTGGAGGGGATGCAGCCGACGTTCAGGCAGACACCACCCCAGTACTTCTGCTCGATGATGGCGGTGCTCAGTCCCAGCTGTGCCGCGCGGATAGCAGCGACGTACCCACCGGGACCGGCTCCGAGGACAACGACGTCATAGTGTGAGGTCACGGATATACAGGGTAGTCCCGCCCGATTCCGGTGTCTGCCGATGGTCCGGTTACCGACCGGTAGCTACCGGATCCGGTGATCGGCCGTGTATCGGCGCACGGCGAGCGGGACCGTCACGGCGAGCAGCACGACACACCAGCCGAACGCCGACCACACCGGATGGTGCAGAGGCCACGCCGCATCCGCGGGTACCGGCGCGGACGCCGAGAGCAGCTCGCGCAGCGCACCCACGACGGCACTGATGGGATTCCACTCCGCGATCTGCCGCACCACCACGGGCATCGTGTCGGTGGGCACGAAGATGTTCGAGAACATGATCGTGCCGAAGATCATGGGTGCGCACTGCTGCAGGACCTGTTCGTCACGGATCGAGACGCCGAGCCACACACCTACCCACGAGAGCGCGAACCGGAACAACAGCAGCACCAGCGCGGCGAGGGCGATCTCCCCGGCGCCCGCTTCGATCCGCCAGCCGACGAGATATCCGATGCCGACCATCGGCGCCAGCGTGACCGCACAGGTCAGGGTCTCGGCGAAGGCGAGCCCGGCGGGCGCGGCCACCGGCGAGGTGGGCAGGGTCCGGAAGCGATCCGACAGTCCGCTGCGCATGTCGGCGTTGGCGGTGGCGGCGGTGGTCGCGAGGCCCATGGCCGCCACGAGGACGAGCACGCCCGGCATCAGGTATGCACGGTAGGCGGCGCCCTCGCCGCCGGACAGGGCGCCGGCGAAGACGAATCCGAAGAGCAGCATCATCCCCAGCGGTGCGGCGAGGGTGACGAACAGCAGGGCCGGCGAGTGCCGGTAGGTCAGCAGGACGCGATGAAGCAACGTCCGGGTGCCGGTGAGGGCAGAACTGCCGTGGCCGGACTCGTGGAGGGTGGTCATGCGGACTCCTCGATTCGCTCGCGTCCGGTCAGGGTCAGGAATGCCTCGTCGAGACCGACGCGGCGACGGCCGATGTCGTCGACGGGGACACCCGCGTCGTCGAGGGCGCGCAGCACCGGCAGCAGCGGCACCGAGTGGGCATCGGTCGTGAAGGACAGCCGGACCGAGCCGTTCTCCCCCGGCTTCCGGACGCCGGTGTGGCGCAGGCCGAATGCGCCGATGACGGCGACGGCCTCGTCGACGTGGGCGGCACCGGGCAGGACGAGGTCGAGTCCGGAGCCGACCGCCTCCTTGATCTCGGCGGGAGTGCCGGTCGCGATCGTCCGGCCGGCGTCGAGGATCGTGATGTCGTCGGCGAGCCGGTCGGCCTCGTCGAGATACTGCGTGGTGAGCAGGACCGCGGTGCCCTTGGCGACCAGTTCGCCGACCATCCCGTAGATCTCGCTCCGACTGCTCGGATCGAGACCGGTGGTCGGTTCGTCGAGGAAGAGCACGTCGGGTCGCACGAGCATCCCGGCGAGCAGATCCAGCCGCCGGCGCATGCCGCCGGAGTAGGTGCTCGCCTGCCGGTTCGCAGCCTCGGCCAGACCGAAGCGGTCGAGCAGTTCGATCGCACGGGCGTGGGCGGCGCGGCCGCCCAGACCGTGCAGGCGAGCGACGATCATCAGGTTCTCGACACCGGTCAGCCGCAGATCCACCGCATGGTACTGACCGACGAAGCCGATGCAGCGCTTCACGCGGGTCGCGTCGTGCACCACATCGAAGCCGCGTACGCGGGCACGTCCGGCCGTGGGCCGCAGCAGGGTGGCGAGCATCCGCACCGTGGTGGTCTTCCCCGATCCGTTCGGACCGAGGAGCGCATGGACGCGCCCCGGCGGGACGCGCAGGTGGACGTCGTCGACGACGGTGCGGTCGCCGAACGCCCGGCTGAGGCCTTCCGCCTCGAGTGCCATCTCGGTCACGATCCACCTCTCGACTGGGAACAACGTTCGCAGTTCGAGGGTACGCATCTGCGAACATCGTTCGCAACCCGTTCGAGGAGGCATGCTGTCCTGCATGACGGTCTCCGACTCGATCTGGCTGCGGTCCGACACGGGGCGCCCCGGCCCGCGACCGGCCTACACGCTCGACCAGCTCGCAGACGCGTGCGTGCGGCTCGCCGACGAGGACGGCATCCGCGCCCTGTCCATGCGCAGGCTCGCCGACGCCCTCGGTACCGCCCCCGCGTCGCTCTACCGCTACGTCTCCGGCAAGACCGATCTCGTGGACCTCATGGTCGACCGGGCCGGCGCCGAATACCGCTTCACTCCGCTGACCGGTGACGTGCGCGCCGACGTACTCGACGTCGCCGAACAGTCCCGCGCAATCCACCGCCGGCATCCTTGGCTGAGCCAGGTCACGGCATCGACGCTCGGCCCGAACTCGATGCGGTATCTCGACCACCTCGTCGGCGCGCTCGCCCCTGCCGGACTCGACCCGACCGCGACGATGACGGGGGTCGCCCTGCTGTCGGGATGGATCACCAACTTCGCCGTGCAGGAGGCCGCCGGGATGTCGGCGGGGGCGGCCGGCGGCGGAGCCGCGCACATCGCCGCGATGCTCGAGCACGGCGACTACCCGCATCTCACCGCCCTGATGACCGGCGCGTCCGCCGGAGGGACCGCGGGGGACGCCGCCGATCCGGACGGCGACAGCGACAGCGCTTCGGACGGCGGTACCGACGCGAACGACCGTGCGTTCCGCGCCGGCATCGACGCGCTCCTGTTCGGCATCGCGCCGACTCGCTGACCTCGGCCGCAGAGCTCTCACGCGTGTCGGAGTGATGATCATGGACCGGGCGTGCGGAGACATTCTTGGTGACCACTTGGTGCGCGACGATCTCGGCGTCCTCTCGGCACCAAGTGGGTTCCAAGTCCGGCCGCGCACGCTACCGGCATGACTTCCGCATCCCTCATCCCGCGCCTCACCACCGACGACGACCTGCTCGGAATGCGTCTCGCACACCGCGTGATCCTCCGCGATGTCACCCGGCTCCGCGAACTGGCCGACCGCATGCTCGCGGATCCGTCGAGCTTCGACAGGGCCCGCTACGCGGCGACCGCCGACTACGTCGGATTGTTCGTCGCGAGTCTCCACCACCATCACAACGTGGAGGACCTCGCGCTCTGGCCGCTGATCGCCGCGTCGGCCGGCCGCCACGTCGACTTCATCGAACTCACCGACGACCACGACGAACTCGACCCGCTCCTCGACGAGCTCGGCGAGTTCACCCGTGCGCTCCCCGACCCCGCAGCGGTGGCCGGCTTCGCGCGCACACTCCGAACACTGAGCGAGCATCTCCACGAGCACATCGCGGACGAGGAACGGTCGGTCTTCCCGCTCATCACCGGGCACGTCTCCGCCGACGCATGGCAGCGGTTCGAGAAGGACGCCCAGCGCGGTGGCCGGGCCGACTTCGACCTCACCCGCTTCTTCGCCGTGATGACCGCGGAGGAGACCGAGCGGGTCCGCCGCGAACTGCCGTTTCCGGTGCGACTGATGGTCGCGGTTTTCTCCCGCCGGCAGCGACGCCGTGAGCGCGCGGTGTTCGGCCGGCCCGACCGTCCTCCGGTCGGATGATGGCGTGTGTCATCCGGTTCGGGCATGATGTCGCCGTGCGTGTTCCCCGTCGAGATCAACCCGCGCGGCGCGAGGCCGCTCGGGTGTTCGACACGGGAGAACCCACATGGAATACAACGCAATGATCGAAATCGACGCCGACCTCGATCTCCTGACCGACGACGAGACCGTCGACCTCATCGAACCGATCGTCCCGCACCACGGGGCGGTGGGCCGCCGCGATAACGGTTGCGCCCAGCTCATCATCACCGTCGACGCCGTCGACGCGATCCACGCCCTGGGGTTCGTGCGCGACCTGATGCAGGACTCGTACTCGTCCTACCGCGTGAACGCGGTGGATGTATTGCCCACCAGCGCGTTCGACGCGATCTACGGTTTCGGCGACTACTTCGCCTGATACGGGAGCGCGGTGAGGGTCCGCACTGCGCGGACCCTCACTTGCGGCGCCCGAACCTGCGCATGCCGAGCAGGTAGCGCGGGATCGACCGGAACGGGACCCGAATCGGCCAGTCGTCGGGACGGAAGTACGCCTCGGTGCCGCCGTCGACCACCACCACACTGCCCGTCATGAAGTCCGCCGCCGGCGACAGCATGAATTCGACCCACTGCGCGATCTCGTCGGGCTTCCCGAAGCCGCCGAGCGGAACGGGGAAGCTCTCCACCGCCTTCTTGAGCGGGCTTTCGAGTTGCGCGTCGAGCAGCGGGGTGGAGATCGCTCCGGGCGCGAGGATGTTGAGGCGGATGCCGGCACCCGCCCACTCGGGGCCGACCGCGGCGCGTCGCGCCCATCGGGTCACGGCGATCTTCGACGCCGCGTAGGTGAACGGCGGACCCGCCTGCGGGATGCGCGTGGTGCGCGCGATGCCCTTGTCCATGTCGCCGGCGAGGAAGGCCTTCACCGCCGAGTTCGGCACGCCGGGAGTCGTGGTCGTCGAATTGGAGCCGAACACCACGACCTTGCTGTTCGCGGAGGCGGCCAGAGCCGGTCGCCAGCCGACGAGCAGGTCGATCACGCCGCGCACGTTGACCTGCGCGATGATCTTCTCCTTGCCGGGGGCGGGGCCCAGGCCCGCGGCGAGCACGGCACCGTCGAGACGGCTGCCCGCCAGCTCGAGCGTGGCCCGGACGGCGTGGGAACGGCCCTCCGGAGTGGACAGGTCCGCCGTGACCTCGGTGTCCTTCAAATCGATGCCGATCACCGTGTGCCCCGCGGCCCGCAGCCGCTCCGCGCTCGCCCGGCCCATTCCCGACGCGGCACCCGTCACCGCATATACCGCCATGTGCCCCTCCATCGTTGGATTCGGGCACGTTACAGCGAGGCGACCGCCTCGTGCAGCAGGGAGACGTACCGAGCGAGACCTGCCGCGTCGAGGACGTCCGGGGAGGTCGTCACCGACAAGGTGACGGTGTCGCCGATCCCGTGCACGCCGTGGGTGAGTGCCTGCACGGGCGACAGGCCGGGGAAGCCGGAGGTGAACCGCACCCGTCCGCCGCCGAGTTCCAGGTCGGCCGGCCCGCGGTCGACGCTGGAGACGACGGTGTTTCCGGTGACGGTGGGCGGGACGACCGACAGATCGAGTCGGTCGGTGCCGAATCGCAGCAGCGGCGCCGGGACGTGGTCGTCGGTGCGGGCCCGGATCGCCATGGCGGGGTGCCGCGCGCGGATCCGCTGCAACGCCAGGTCGGCGGCGATCGCCGCGGCACGTTCGTGCGGGTCGCGGATCGCGCAGTGCAGGTCGACGCCGACATTGCGGTAGCTGTTGCGGGCCGTGCCGACGGGCACCGCCACGGGAACCTCTGCGGACAGTTCGTCGACGCCGAGGAATTCCGACAGGGCGGCGCCGATGGCCGTGAGCGCACCCACGGTGACCGTGCCGACCTGGCGCAGGTCCGCTGCGTCGAACACGAGTGTCCGGACCGTCCGGCACGGTCCGGGTGCGGTGTTCACGGCGACCAGCGGCCTCCCCGGTGTCGGCTGCGGAATCGACGGATCGGCGAGCCGACGCTGCGCCTCCACCGCCCGTCGACCGTCGGTGATCACCCGCGGGATCGAGAAGGGCAGCCGCAGGACGGCACGCGCGAGCATCCCGACGGGCGAAGGGGCACGCGGCGGGGTCGTGGGAGTCGCGGTGCCCGCCAGCAGGTCGCGGGCGAGCGCGGAGGTGCGCACCCCGTCGGCGAAGGCGTGCGACATCTGCAGAACGACGACGAGCGCGGGACCGTCCCCACGCGGAGCTCCCGTGACCTGCGGGAAGACGTGCAGTCGCCACGGCGAGACGGTGACGTCGACGCGGGTCGCGACGAGCCCGGACAGCGTGTCGAGCATGTGCTCGTAGCTACCGGATCCGTGGACGACGAACGGGTCCTCGGTAGGGGTGTGCGCGGCCCAGTAGGGATAGTCGAGACCCGCGGGGACCTCGACCATCCGCACCTGCAGCTCCCCCATCCCCGTCGCCCGCGACCGCAGCTCGTCGAGCACGTCGCCAACCGGAGCCGCGGGGGCGTCGAAACAGTAGAGGGCGAACAGGTCGCTCGGGATGCGGTCGCCAAGCCATTCCCGGCGCGCGTCCGACGGATGCATCTGCACGAGGTCACAGTCTGCCTGCCGCCCGCGGCACGTGCGGGGCGGGTATGAATGGGTCATGAGCGACGACACGACCGATCCGTACCTGTGGCTCGAGGACGTCACCGGCGAGGAACAACTCGACTGGGTGCGTGCCCGGAACGGCCGAACGGTCGAGGAGTACACCCGCACCGAGAGCTTCACCGACCTCGAATCCCGCATCCGCGAGATCCTCGACACCGACGCCCGCATCCCCTATGCACGTCGGCGGGGCGAGTACCTCTACAACTACTGGCGGGACGCCGAGCACGTACGCGGCCTGTGGCGTCGCACGACGATGGAGCAGTACCTGCGCGACGAACCCGAATGGGACGTCCTCGTCGACCTCGACGCCGTCGCCGCAGAGGAGGGCGAGAACTGGGTGTGGTCGGGTGCCCAGGTGCTGCGGCCCGATCAGACGCGCGCGCTCATCAGCCTGTCGCGCGGCGGTGCCGACGCGAGTGTGATCCGCGAGTTCGACCTCGTCGAGCGGCGATTCGTCTCGGGCCCGGACAGTTTCGAACTGCCCGAGGCGAAGACGGACATCGGGTGGATCGACGCCGACACCGTCTACGTGGGAAGCGATTTCGGCGACGGATCACTCACCGACTCGGGTTATCCGCGACTCGCGAAGAAATGGCGGCGCGGCACCCCGATCGAGGAGGCCGAGACGGTCTTCGAAGGTGAGCGCACCGATGTCGCCGTCTCCGCCTGGTACGACAACACTCCCGGTTACGAACGCAGCTTCGTCGACCGCGCGATCGACTTCTACCGGACGCAGCGTTTCGAACTCACCGCGGACGGCGAACTCGTCGAACTGGATGTTCCCGACGACGCGCGGGTGAGCGTGTACCGCGACCACCTGCTCGTGCGCACCCGCTCCGAATGGCTCGGCCATCCCGCCGGCACCCTGCTGGCCGCGAACTATCCGGCCTTCCTCACCGGGTCGCGCGAGGTGACGGTGCTCTTCGCCCCGGACGAGCACACCTCGCTCGAGCAGTACGCGTGGACGCAGAATCACCTGCTCGTCGTCACACTGCGCGACGTGCAGACCCGCGTGCGGGTGCTCACGCCGGGTGAGGACGGCTGGTCGGACGAGGAGCTGCCCGGCATCCCCGATGCCACGTCGACCTCGATCATCGACGTCGATCCGCTCAACAGCGACGACTTCTTCCTCAACTCCAGCGGTTTCACGATCCCTGCGACCCTGCTGTCGGGGACGGTCGGCGGCCCGGTGGAGGCGATCAAGCAGGCCCCGTCGTTCTTCGACGCCGAGGGCATCACCGTCGAGCAGTTCTTCGCGACGTCCGACGACGGCACGCAGGTGCCTTACTTCGTGGTCGGCAGCAACACCGGAGCCCAGTCGCCCACACTGCTGTACGGATACGGCGGGTTCGAGAACTCGATGGTGCCGGCCTACAGCGGCGGCGTCGGGCGGGCGTGGCTCGAGAAGGGCTACACCTACGTCATCGCGAACATCCGCGGTGGCGGCGAGTACGGACCCACCTGGCACACGCAGGCCCTGAAGGAGAACCGGCACAAGGTCTTCGAGGACTTCGCCGCGGTCGCGAAGGATCTCGTCGCGCGCGGGATCACGACGGCCGAGCAACTCGGCACTCAGGGCGGCAGCAACGGCGGTCTGCTCATGGGCGTGATGCTCACCCGCTATCCCGAACTGTTCGGGGCGATCGTGTGCCAGGTGCCGCTGCTCGACATGAAGCGCTACCACCTGCTGCTCGCCGGCGCGTCGTGGATGGCCGAGTACGGCGACCCCGACAACCCCGCCGAGTGGGAGTTCCTGTCGAAGTACTCGCCGTACCAGAACACCGACCCGGACGCCGACTATCCGCCGATCCTCGTCACCACGTCGACGCGCGACGACCGGGTGCACCCCGGTCATGCGCGGAAGATGGTGGCGCGGCTCGAGGAGCAGGGTCACGAGGTCCGGTACTACGAGAACATCGAGGGCGGCCACGGCGGCGCGGCCGACAACGCCCAGGCGGCGTTCAAGTCGGCGTTGACGTTCACCTTCCTGGCCGACAAGCTCGCGGACCGGTGAACTTCGGGGAGGTTGTGTGCGTTTCCGTCGAAGAAGACGCACACAACCTCCCTCATCTCGACGGTCCGGTGGACTCGCGGACGACGAGTTGGGTCGGGAGTACGAGTTCGTCGGCCACCGCGACCCGCTCGTAGGCCTGCCGGGCGAGCATCTCGATGGCTCGCGCCCCGGCGTCCTCGGTGCGTTCGGCGAGCGTCGTGAGCGACGGCTGACACAGGTCGGACCCGAAGATGTTGTCGAAACCGACCACGCTCACATGCCCGGGCACGGACACCCCGCGTTCGCGCAGCCGGCGCAGCACCCCGATCGCGAGCATGTCGTTGTGGCACACCACCGCGGTGGCGCCGGCTGCCACGGCGGCATCGGCCGCGGCGGCACCGCCTCCGAGCGTCGGCGAGTACGGGCCGAAGCGACGCACCACGATGTCGTGGGCCTGCGCCGCCGCCTGCAGACCGGCCCACCGTCGCGCTCCCGACCACGACTCGGGCGGGCCGCCGAGGAACAGCAGCGAGCGGTGCCCGAGCGACGCGAGATGGTCGACGATCTGCCGCGTGCCCGTCTCGTAATCGGCCACGACGCAGGAGATTCCGCGGATCGCGCGATTCACGAGGGTTACGGCGTCGAGTTCCGCGACGCGGCGGAGCTGGTCGTCGGGCATGCGCGCGGCCGCCAGGACGAAGCCGTCGACGGCCGGCCCCAGGCGCCGGATGATGTGCGCTTCAGTGGTCGCGCTCTCCTGCGTGTCGGCAAGGACGAGAGTCCGCCCGGAGGCGACGGCGGCGCGCTCGGCCCCCTTGATCACGCCCGAGAAGAAGGGGTTCGTGATGTCGGGGACCAGCAGCGCCAGGGTGTTGGTGCGTCCCGATTCGAGGGCGCGGGCCGCGGGGTTGGGTGCGTAGCCGAGCCGGTCGGCGACCTCGAGGATGTGATCCCGGGTGGCGACATGGACCCGGCCCGGGTGGGTGAAGGCGCGGGAGACCGTGGACGCCGCGACCCCCGCCTCGCGGGCCACATCGGTGATGGTGGCGCGTTTCCGTGAACGCGGAGAGGCCGACATACGGACAGTATGGCAAAAAATGGCAAACGATTGCCGTGTGCTGCGCCACACCCCTACCGTCCCTGTATCCGATACTGAAGACCCACCCCCGAGGCATCCGATGACTGAAAACACCACCGTGCAGCGCACGCCCCGCAAGGCGGCACTCGCCGCGTGGAGCGGCAGCGCACTGGAGTACTACGACCTGGCGATCTACGGCACCGCCGCTGCGCTCGTCTTCCCCAAGATCTTCTTCCCCGAGGGGAACCAGGCGGTCGCGACCGTCGCGTCGCTCGCGACCTTCGGCGTCGCCTACGTCGCCCGCCCATTCGGTTCCATCCTGATGGGCCACATCGGCGACCGCTTCGGCCGCAAACTGATCCTCGTCGGCACGCTACTGCTGATGGGTGTCTCGACATTCCTCATCGGTTGCCTGCCGACCTACGGACAGGTCGGCATGATCGCGCCGATCCTGCTGGTCGTGCTGCGACTGCTCCAGGGACTGTCCGCCGCGGGTGAGCAGGCCGGCGCGAACTCCATGTCGTTCGAACACGCCCCCGACGACAGGCGCGGTTTCTTCACCAGCTGGACGCTGAGCGGCACGCAGGGCGGCCAGGTGCTCGCACCGCTCATGTTCCTGCCGGTGATCGCCCTGCTGTCCGAGGAGCAGTTGCAGTCGTGGGGCTGGCGCGTGCCTTTCTGGATCAGCGCCGTGATCGTGCTGATCGGTTTCCTCATCCGCCGCAGCCTCGACGAGACACCCGAGTTCCACGCCGAAAAGGCTCACGACGAGGCACCCAAGGCGCCGCTGGCCGTGCTCTTCCGCCACCACTGGACCGGCGTCCTGCGGGTCTTCTTCGCAGCCTTCATCGCCATGGTGAACACGGCCTTCCAGGTGTTCGCCCTCAACTTCGCCACGGCCGACGAATACGGCATCGGCATCAGCGACACCACGATGCTGTGGCTGGCGATCGTCGCCAACATCATCGCCGTGGGCACCATCCCCCTGTGGGCCATGCTGTCCGACCGCATCGGCCGCAAACCGGTCTTCGTCTCCGGCCTGATCGGCAGCGCCGTGATGGTGACGGCCTTCCTGTGGTCGATCTCGCGGGGCGACGTGCCGCTCGTACTCGTCACCGGCATCCTGCTCGCCGGCGTGATCTACAGCATGCCGAACGCCGTGTGGCCCGCGACCTACGCCGAGTACTTCCCCACCAGTGTCCGACTGTCGGGCATGGCGATCGGCACCCAGTTCGGCTTCGCGCTCGCCGGCTTCACCCCGGCCATCGCAGGGTCGCTCATGGACGGCAACGCCGACAACTGGTACCGCGTGGCCCTGTTCTGCGTCGGCGCCGTCGTCATCTCGCTGATTGCGGTGGCCACCGGACCGTCCGGAACCCACAAGGTCCCCACCCGTGAGATCGGCCTGCTCCCCCACGACCGGAACACCACGCCGGTCCCCGCCGGAGCCGCATCGTGAGTGCACGTCCCATCATCGCCGTGCTCAACGGACCCAATCTCAACCTGCTCGGCAAGCGCGAACCCCGTCTCTACGGCACCGCGACACTGGGGGACATCGAGAAGTCGTGCCGCCGCACCGCCGACGACCTGGGCTTCGACATCGACTTCCGGCAGACCAACCACGAGGGCGCCCTGATCGATTCGATCCACGACCTACGCGAATCGGCGGCCGGCTTCGTCGTCAACGCCGCGGCCTACACGCACACCTCGGTCGCGCTGCACGACGCGCTGGCCACAGTCGCGGCACCGATCGTGGAAGTGCACCTGACCAACGTCCACGCCCGCGAAGAGTTCCGGCACCGCTCCTACGTCGCTCCCGTCGCGAAGGCCGTCATCGCCGGCTGCGGCCCCGACGGATACGACTTCGCCGTCCGTCACCTGGCCGCACTCGCACTCGATACCGAGAAGAAGGAAAGCTCCCGATGACCACCGCAGTGCCCGCACGTACGTCCTTCCTGCTGGGTCTGTTCGGCGCCGGGATCGGCGGTTCTCTCACCCCGGTCATGCAGGAACGGGAGGGCTTCGCCTCGGGACTGAACCTGACCTACCGCCTCGTCGACGCCGAGCGCCTCGGCTACGGCGCCGAGAACCTGGCCGAGATGCTCGACTGGGCACAGCGTTTCGGGTTCGACGGGCTCAACATCACGCACCCCTTCAAGCAGGTCGTCATCCCCCTGCTCGACGAGTTGTCCGACGACGCCCACGATCTCGGCGCGGTCAACACCGTGGTGTTCCGGGACGGTCGCGCGATCGGCCGCAACACCGACTGGTCCGGCTGGGGACGCGCGTTCCGCCGCCGGATGCCCGAGGCAGTCTCCGACCGCGCCGTGCTGGTCGGGGCCGGTGGTGCCGGTTCGGCCGTCGGGTACGCGCTGCTCGAACAGGGCTCCGCGCACGTGTCCATTGTCGACGTCGACGTCGAGAAGGCGCAGGCCTGCGCGACCCGCCTGGCCAAGCGGTTCGGCGACGACCGGGTTCGCGCGACCACCGATCTCGCCGGTGCTCTGGCGTCGGCTCAGGGTCTGGTCAACGCGACCCCCACGGGCATGACCGGCCATCCCGGGCTGCCCGTCCCCGCCGAACTCGTCCGCGAGGACCTGTGGGTCTCCGACGTCGTGTACTTCCCGCTCGAGACCGAACTGATCCACCTCGCCCGCTCCCGCGGATGCCGGGTGGTGCCCGGTGGCGGCATGGCCGTCTTCCAGGCCGTGGGTGCCTTCGAGTACTTCACAGGCGTCGAACCCGACGCCGAACGGATGGTCCGACACTTCGAGGAGTTGACCAGCTGATGCGCCGCGGAATCGCCACCGTCTCGCTCTCCGGTGTTCTCGCCGACAAACTCGACGCGATCGCCGCTGCAGGATTCGACGGGATCGAGATCTTCGACAACGACCTCATCGCGTCGCCGCTGTCACCGGCCGAGGTGGCCCGGCGCTGCGCCGATCTCGGTCTGTCGATCGACCTGTTCCAGCCGATCCGCGACATCGAGGGCGTCGACCCGCGGCGGTTCCCCGACGTCCTGCACCGCGTCCGCCGCAAGCTCGAGGTGATGAACGAGCTCGGCGCGACGACCTTCCTGGCGTGCTCGAACGCGCTGCCGACCGCGATCGACGATCCGGAACTGTCCGCCGAACAGCTGCGCGCCGTCGGCGATCTCGCCGCCTCGCACGGGGTCACCTTCGCCTACGAGGCCCTCGCCTGGGGACGTCACGTCAACCGGGTCGGGCAGGCGTGGAATCTCGTCGAACGAGCCGACCACCCGGCCGTGACGCTGGCCGTGGACACCTTCCACATGCTCGCGCGCGGCGACGACGGACGCGCCCTGGCCGGCATCCCCGGCGAGCGCATCGGCTTCCTGCAGGTCGCCGACGCCCCGGTGCTCGACATGAACGTCCTCGAATGGAGCCGCCACTTCCGGTGCTTCCCGGGGCAGGGCATGCTCGACGTCTCCGGGGTGGTCGCGGCCGTGCTCGACGCCGGTTACGACGGTCCGCTCTCGCTCGAGGTCTTCAGCGACGTGGTGCGCGAAGCGGATCCGCATGTGACCGCGCGCGACGCGATGCGGTCGCTGCTGTTCCTCGAGGACCGGCTCGGTGCGCGGGTCACCGGGCCCGCACGCGAGAAAGTGACGGTCGCACCGCCGCTTCCGGCGCGCACCGACGCGGCGTTCGTCGAACTCGCCGACCCCGACCGCACCGACTACCCGGCGCTGCTCACCGGACTCGGATTCCATGTCGCCGGCCGGCACCGCAGCAAGCCCGTCGTGTGGTGGCGCAACGGCGGCGCGAACGTCGTTCTCAACGAGGAGCCCGCGCCGGGCCCCGCCGCGACCGCGCTGGGTCTCGTCGCCCCCGACGTCGCCGCGGTGGCCGAACGCGCCGCGAATCTGCTGTGGCCCGCGGTCGACCGCACCCGAGGGGAGGGCGAAGCGGGTCTGCCGGGCATCACCTCTCCCTCCGGTCTGCACGTCTTCGTCAGTGCCGAGCCGGGACAGACCGACGACTGGCACAACGACTTCGTGTCCGGCGACGCCCCGGGCACTTTCGTGTCCGACGACGCCACAGCCACTCCCCCGGCCGACGAGGGATGGCTCGGTCTCGACCACGTCGACGTGACGGTCGCGGCGGACGATCTGAACCAGGAGCTGTCGTTCTTCCGCACCCTGTTCGGACTGCGGCCGGAAGACCCCGAGGAGTACATCCAGCCGCAGGGCCGCCTGCGCATCCGCGCACTGCGCGCGGAGAAGGGTGACCTGCGGGTCGCGCTGAACGTCTCCGATACCGGCGCTGCGCCACAACCGCACGGTGTGACCCAGCTGGCCTTCGCCACGGCCGACGTCATCGACTCGGTACGGCACGCACGTGCACGCGGTGTGGAGTTCCTCCGACCCCCCGCGAACTACTACGCGGATCTCGACGCGCGGTTCGTGCTCGACCCCGGCCTGCTCGCCGTCCTGCAGGACAACGGGCTGCTCTACGACCGCAACGACGACGGCGGCGAATTCCTGCACGCCTACACGCTCCCGGTGCAGGGCGGTTTCCAGGTCGAACTCCTCGAACGGCGCGGCGGCTACACCGGATACGGCTCCCCCAACGCGCACGTCCGGCTCGCCGCGGCCGCCCGCGCCGGATCAGCGGTCGCGTAGCCAGGCCACGATCTTCGCTACGGTGTCGTCGTTGTCGCGGATCCATCCGTTGTGGCCCAGTGCCCGCGGGTTGTGCCACCGGGCGACGTCGGCGGAGGGCAGCTTCTCGAGCAGGTGCTGCGCCGACGCGACCGGGGTGAGGTCGTCGTCTTCGATCGTGATCGACAGGACGGGCAGCGTGAGACGCCCGACCCGTTCCTCGTAGTCGATGTCCGCACCGGCCGGTTCGAACNGGTGCGGGCCAGTCGCGCCCAGTCGGAGATCAGCACGCGCGACTGCCGGCCGAAACCGGCGACGTCGATGCGGTCGCCGGGCCAGAAACCGGCCACCGCGGCGGTCAGCGACATCGCCGTCGACCCGAGCCACAGTCCCGGTCCGCGGATGCCCACGTGGTGGCGGTAGTAGGGCGTGCCCGAGGTGACGAGGATCAGTCCGCCGAGCCGGCCGCGGATGCGCGCGGCGTAGAGCACCCCGAGTTGGCCGCCCATGGAGTGGCCGAGAAGGTACGGCGTCGAGTCGGGGAAGCGCTCCCGCACCACCTCGAAGACAGCGGGGAAGTGCGTCGCGACGATCTCGTGGTAGCCGTAGGTGCTGTCGGGTCCGGGCCTCGGACGGCTGTCGCCCTGGCCGGCCAGTTCACAGATCGCCGCGTCGAATCCGTGCTCGGTGATCGCCTGCGCGAACGGCTCGTAGTAACCGGCCGGGATGCCGAGCCCCGGCACGATCACCACGACGGCGCGGGAGGCGTCGCGACGTGTCTCGTGCTCGTGGTCGGGTCCCGCGAAGAGGCGCACCGGGGCCGTGGTGCCCCCGGGAAGCTGGATCGGTACGGTCTCCACCGGCCCAGACTAGGCCGATCCGGACGCGGCGGGTGCCGGTTTCCCAGTGTCCCTGCCACCCCGAGTCCGGAATTCAGGGTCGGGATGGGGGTCGTGCCCGGATGTGCTCGGGCCGGGTCGCGGCGGACGATCGAAATGTCCGGTCCAGCACCCCTTCGGAGGAACCCATGCGTACTCTTGCCACCCGCTCCCGTCTCGCGACCGCAGCCGTCCTGTCGCTCGGCACCACCGCAGTACTGCTCGGAACAGGAACTGCCGCAGCACAACCCGCGCCCGGTGTGGTCGGCATGAGCGAGCAGGCCGCGGTCGCCGTGCTCGCCGCGGAGGGTGTGCCGTACTCGATCGTCAACCGGTCCGGTTCCGCCGGCGGCGACTGCACCGTGACCGCTCAGCGCGACCGGGGATACCGGACCGAGGTCGAGTACGAATACGACAGTGACGACAACGAGTTCGATCGTGTCGAACGTCAGGTGTGGCGCGGGGTCGGCCTGACGGTCGTGTGCCGCTGACGCCTCCCTGCGGTCAGTCCAGACCGAAACCGCGCTCCCGCAGAGCTTCCCGCATCTGTTCCCTGCTCCCGAGCGCGCCGGGCGACGCGAAGCGCCCGAGTACACGTTCGACCCAGCTCTCCGCCAGACCCTGATCGCGGTAGAAGCCGGAGATCTCCTCCTCGTACGCGGCGAGGCCGGCATCCCGTTCCTCGGTCGAGTACTGCTCGCGATGCAGCACCACATCCTGACCCAACCGCGGCTTGACCTCCGACTCCACCTCGGGATCGGGACGGCCCACCACCAGCCCGACCACAGCGAAACTGTGGTCGGGCAGAGCCAGTTCTGCGGCCACGTCACGCGGATGGTTGCGGATGGCCCCGATGTAGACGGTGCCGAGACCGAGCGATTCCGCGGCGAGCACCGCATTCTGTGCGGCGAGCGCGGCATCGACTACCCCGAGCAGCGCGGACTCCACGTAGTCGACATTGACGAGGTCCTTGTCGTGCCGCTCGGCGACCCGCGCCGCGCGGGCGAGGTCGGCCACCCACACGAGCAGCAGTGGAGCGTCACGCACCGCCGGCTGGTTGCCGGCGAGAGTCGCGATCCGGGCGAGCCGGTCGCGGTCGGTGACGGCCACGACGCTCCACAACTGCAGGTTACTCGAGCTCGCGGCGGAGGAGGCCGCGGCCACGATCGCGCGCAGATCGTCCTCGGAGACGGCCTCGGGAAGGAACTTTCGCACGGAGCGATGCGCCAGTTGGAGAGCGATGACGTCGTTCCACGCGCCGGAACCATCGCGGCCGGCTACCTGCTCGGCGGCCCGGGTGCCGTATCTGCGGCGCAGTGCGGCGAGCTGTTCGTCCAGGACGACGTCGGTCATGGTGGGAGATCTCCTTCTGATCGGCAGTACCGACGGTCGAGTCTGCCTCCTCGCGTCCCGGCCGCCGAGCATTGCCCTCAGCATGATTTCAGCGTTATCCGGGCCGGCTCGTCCGACCGACCCCGAGACGAAGATCAGGGTGAAGATCCGGGCCGTTCCCGGATGTGCCGAGACCGTTACGGCGACAGGATGAATACATGAACTTCGAGAACCAGGCTCCCCGTCCCTTCACCCGCTCCTCGTCCCAGCGCATGCTCGGTGGTGTGTGCGCCGGACTGGCCGAGTACTTCAACGTCGACCTCAACCTCGTGCGTGCAGGCGCAGTCCTCGCAGCCTTCGTCACGGGCGGCACCGCCGTGTTGCTCTACCTCGCCCTGTGGATGCTGATCCCCGAGAACTGATCCGGATCACGGGGTCGGCCGAGACGACGACACCCCCGGCGGAGATCCGCCGGGGGTGTCGTATTCCGCTGCGAGGCAGCGGCACAGCTGTTCAGCTCAGCAGGAACTACTGGCCGAGGCCGAGAACGGCACTGCCGGTCTCGAGCAGGGTGCCGAGCAGTTCGGTGCCGCCGAGCAGTTCGAGGGCGGAGCCGATGAGTTCGATGACGTCCATGTGAATCTCCTTCGTCCGATCACATACCGGACGGGTCTCGTCCGATTGCTTTTCGCCTACCCGGAATTCCGATCGGAATTCCGTCGGGCTCGCATCAATTCTCAACACACTCGACGTGCCTGCGCGACCCGAGAATACGCAAATCGGATGTGATGACATTCACACTCGCAGAGATGCTGGGACGATCTCATATATGACCAGCTCACAGCGTCAAGGAAAGAAAACGGAACGTCCGTACCCATTTATTTCTGTTTGAATTCGATATTTCCGTTCGACCCGATTCATCCCGTTCGCCGACCGATTACGGCGAATCGACCGATCTATCGGTTGAATAACGACCGAAAGACGATGCCCGATTCGACCGGGATCGAATCGGGCATTTCCGGTGGATTGTCCGGGACCTCTACAGTCCGACCGCCTGCGACAGAAGCGGCCACGAGTTGCGCAGATCGTCCTCCCAGTAGTCCCAGGAGTGCGTACCCGCCGGACGCAGGTCGATCCGGGCGGGGATGTCCAACTCCTCGAGTCGCTGGGCCATCCGCTGGGTGCAGTGGTGGACCGCCGCCTCGATGCTGCCGCCGACGACCACCTGCCCGACGAGCCCGATCGGGTCGTTGTTCACCGACCGCGATCCGAGCCGCTCGTACTGCCCGGGCAGACCCGAACCCGACGAGATGTACAGGTCGATACCGCGGAGCTTCTCGGCCTGGAGGTAGGGATCGTTCTCGATCCAGGCCGGATCACCGACCGGGCCCCACATGTTCTCGGGGTCGCCACCCTTGACGCGTACGACGGCCTGCACGTAGGACTGCCCCAGCGGCGTGCTCGTCTCGGCGCATCCGCTGTACGCCCCCACCGCCTCGTACAGCTCGGGGGCCGTCGTGGCGAGGCCGAGCACCGACGTCCCCGACATCGACAGACCCGCAATCGCGTTGCGTCCCGACGTCCCGAACTCCGTGTCGATGACCGGCGGGAGTTCGTGCGTCAGGAAGGTCGTCCACATGTTGCGGCCGAGTGCGGGATCGTCGTTGTGCCAATCGGTGTAGTAGCTGTAGCCGCCGAGGAGCGGCGTGACGACGTTGATGTTCTTGTCCGAGAAGAAGTTCTCGACGTCGGTCTGCTTCTCCCAGGTGGCGATTCCCTGCCCGCCTCCCGAGCCGTTGAGCAGGTAGAGGGTGGGACGCGGTTCGCTCGAGTCGGCGGGCGTCCGGACCCGGAGGGGGATCACCTTGTCCATCGACGGCGAGTAGACGTTCGCGATGACGGTGCGGTCGCTCTCGTGCTCGACAGAGGTCAGCTCTCCCACCGGTCGCTGGTCGTCGGCTTCTACCGACTGCGCGAGAGCGCCTCCGGGAGCCGCGAGGATCATCGACGTTCCCACCGCCACCGTGAGCAGTACCCGCCGTAACCAGGACGACCGCATATTCTTCCATCCCCTCGTCGATCCGTCTGTCTGCGCCCCTCGGACCGGTTGCGGATCGGTACGAACCTCCGGAACCGGATGAAGTGACACGTTCGTGACATTCATCGTCCGCGGAGCCCGTTTCGTAACGAATATGTGATCGTTCCGTACCGGAGGCCGGAATCGTCGGGGAACAGCACGAGGCCCGACCCCACCGGAGTGGGATCGGGCCTCGTGTGGCTCAGGGGCGCTGGATCAGAAGTCCTCTCCGCCCGCAGGGGCGGATCAGAAGTCCTCTCCGCCCGCAGGGGCGGATCAGAAGTCCTCTCCGCCCGCAGGGGCGGATCAGAAGTCCTCTCCGCCCGCAGGGGCGGATCAGAAGTCCATGCCGCCCATGCCGCCGGTCGGGTCGCCCGCGGGAGCGGCGGCCTTCTCCGGCTTGTCGGCGACGACGGCCTCGGTCGTCAGGAACAGAGCCGCGATCGACGCAGCGTTCTGCAGCGCCGAGCGGGTGACCTTGACCGGGTCGTTGATGCCCGCTTCGAGCAGGTCCTCGTAGTCGCCGGTCGCAGCGTTGAGGCCGTGGCCGGCCTCGAGGTTGCGGACCTTCTCGGCGACGACGCCGGGCTCGAGGCCGGCGTTGAAGGCGATCTGCTTCAGCGGCGCCTCGAGAGCGACCTTGACGATGTTGGCACCCGTGGCCTCGTCGCCCTCGAGCTTGAGGTCGTCGAGAACCGGAGCGGCCTGCAGCAGGGCCACGCCACCACCGGCGACGATGCCCTCTTCGACGGCAGCCTTCGCGTTGCGGACGGCGTCCTCGATGCGGTGCTTGCGCTCCTTGAGCTCGACCTCGGTCGCGGCACCGGCCTTGATGACGGCGACGCCGCCGGCCAGCTTCGCGAGGCGCTCCTGCAGCTTCTCACGGTCGTAGTCCGAATCCGACGCCTCGATCTCGGCGCGGATCTGGTTGACGCGACCGGCGATGGCGTCGGGATCGCCCGCGCCCTCGACGATGGTGGTCTCGTCCTTGGTGACGACGACCTTGCGGGCCTGGCCGAGCAGCTCGATGCCGGCGGTCTCGAGGGAGAGGCCGACCTCTTCGCTGACGACCTCGCCACCGGTGAGGATGGCGATGTCGGCGAGCTGGGCCTTGCGGCGGTCACCGAAGCCCGGAGCCTTGACGGCGACCGACTTGAAGGTGCCGCGGATCTTGTTGAGGACCAGGGTGGACAGAGCCTCGCCCTCGACGTCCTCGGCGATGATCAGCAGCGGCTTGCCCGACTGGATGACCTTCTCGAGCAGCGGCAGCAGGTCCTTGACCGTGGAGATCTTGGAGCTGACGAGCAGGATGTAGGGATCCTCGAGCACGGCCTCCTGACGCTCTGCGTCGGTGGCGAAGTAGAGGGAAATGTAGCCCTTGTCGAAGCGCATGCCCTCGGTCAGCTCGAGCTGGAGGCCGAAGGTGTTGGACTCCTCGACGGTGATGACGCCTTCCTTGCCCACCTTGTCGATGGCCTCGGCGATGAGCTCACCGATCGCGGGGTCGCCGGCGGAGATGCCTGCGGTGGCGGCGATCTGCTCCTTGGTCTCGACCTCCTTGGCGGTGTCGAGCAGCTTGGCGGTGACGGCCTCGACGGCCTTCTCGATGCCGCGCTTCAGGCCGAGGGGGTTGGCGCCCGCAGCAACGTTGCGCAGACCCTCGCGGACGAGCGCCTGGGCGAGCACGGTAGCGGTGGTGGTGCCGTCACCCGCGACGTCGTCGGTCTTCTTGGCAACTTCCTTGACCAGCTCGGCGCCGATCTTCTCGTACGGATCCTCGAGCTCGATCTCCTTGGCGATGGACACACCATCGTTGGTGATCGTGGGGGCGCCCCACTTCTTCTCGAGAACGACGTTGCGACCCTTGGGGCCCAACGTCACCTTGACTGCGTCGGCGAGGCTGTTGAGGCCCCGCTCGAGGCCGCGACGGGCCTCTTCGTCGAACGCGATGATCTTGGCCATTGCGAAGTGATCCTCCGGGTATGGGGGTGACACCGGAGCGATCGCTCGTCGGATCGCTCCATGTACGCCTTCGGCCGGAAGCAGTGCCCGCGACGGACGACCAGGGGTGTCGAAAACCCGGTCTCACCCTACCGACCTGGCACTCACGTGTTGCGAGTGCTAAGTGCATTCTTAGCACTCGGGGGTGGCGAGTGCAAGATTACCGGCACCCGCCACCCCCGTCACGAAATCCGCGAAAGACCGACTACACGGTCGTCCGGATCATCGGTGCGGCGCTCGCTCAGCGCGGCGTCGAACCGACCCCCACGGCGCACCACTGCCCCGTCGCGGTGTTGACCGCGAACGACT
>NZ_JBKFBA010000026.1:0-48307 GCF_053345925.1 Rhodococcus sp. C26F | reverse complement strand
GCCGACTCGGCGACCGACACCGCGGTGCCGCTGTCGGCCGCATACGCGCGAGCGAAGGCGTCCTCGGCGGTGGCGCCGCAGCTGGCGGTATCGGACACCAGGATGTCGTTGGCAGAAGGAGGCGACACACAGGTCACCGGCGCCGCTGCGGCGGTACCCCCACCGAACAGCGCAGCCGAGGCCACACCGACGGCGACGAGTACACCGGCCCGGAACGAACGGCGCGCGGTGAGAACGGATCGGAAGGAACGAATGGACAAGAACGGGCTCCTCTGCACTGGAGTGCCTCTTCGCGAAAGGCTGCGTCTGCGCGAACTGGGGAACGAGCGCCCCGCGCGAACGGGGGGCCGGTGCCCCGGCGGTAGGGTACCGATCACATGCGTCTCACGCGAGACCACGTGTCACAGACTGTCGAGGAGCCCCGGGAGAGCGGCGACGGAGTCGATGACGTGGTCGGGACGATCGACCGCCAGGTCCAGGACGGATTGCCGAAACTTGCCGGTACGCACCAGGATTCCCGTCATACCGAGGCGTTGCCCCGGGACGACCTCGCCCGCGATGTCGTCGCCGACGACCACCATCCGATCCGGTTCGACACCCATCCGCTCCGACGCGACGAGGAAGCCGCGCAGCGACGGCTTGCCCACCGCCACCACCGACCGGCCGGTGAGCTCCTCGAGTCCCGCCAGGTAGACCCCGGTGTCGATGCGCAACCCGTCGGCGGCCTGCCACGCGAGCGCCCGGTGCATCGCGACCACCGGGACGTCCTCGAGCATCAGTTCGGCGACGCGACTCATCGCCCGGTGCGTGAAGGCATCCCCCGCGCCACCGAGGATGACCACCTCCGGATCGTCCTCGTCCAGCACGAGACCGTCGAGATCGGCGGCGATGTCGCCTTCGTTGAGGACCCAGCAGCGCAGACCCGGATAGGTCTGCCGGACGTGGTCGACGGTGAGGGACACCGCGGTGACGATCTCGTCCGGCGACACCTCCATCCCGAGATCGGTGAGCCGCTGCGCGATCTCGGCGCACGTCCGGGAGGTGGTGTTGGTGAGGAAGGCGCGGCGGNCGCCGTCGGCACGCAGTCGTGCCAGGACGTCCGCCGCGCCCGGGACGGGCTGCCACTCGGTGACGAGCACGCCCTCGATATCGAACAACACCCCGTCCACACGCGTCATGCATCGAGCCTATCCGCGTGCGCGCCTACGGCGACAGGCTCGGCTCACACGCTTCCGGCGAGACGCTCGGCGAGCAGGCGGGTGAACCGCGCCGGATCCTCCACCTCGCCACCCTCGGCGATCAGCGCCATGCCGTGGAGCAGCTCGGCGACGTCGGCGAGCGAGGCGTCGTCCGGACGCTGTTCCCGGGCCGTGCGCAGACCCGACACGAGCGGGTGACCGGGGTTGAGTTCGAGGATCCGCTTGACCCGCGGCACCGGCTGACCCGACGCCTTGTACATCCGCTCGAGCGCGGGCGACATGCTGAAGGTGTCGCCGACGATGCACGCCGGGGAGGACGTCAGGCGCGACGAGAGCCGCACGTCCTTGACCTGCTCGTCGAGGGTCTCCTTCATCCACGACAGCAGGTCGCCGAACTCCTTCTCCTTCTCCTCGCGTTCGGCTTCGGCGGCCTTCTTCTCGTCCTCGGTACCGAGGTCGACGTCGCCCTTGGCGATCGACTGGAAGCGCTTGCCCTCGAACTCCGGAACGGAGGTCACCCACATCTCGTCGACGGGGTCGGTCAGGAGCAGCACCTCGATGCCCTTGTCGCGGAACGCCTCCATGTGCGGGGAGCTCTCGAGCAGCTGCCGCGACTCGCCGGTGAGGTAGTAGATCGCGTCCTGGCCGTCCTTCATGCGCTCGACGTAGCCGGCGAGCGTGGTCTGCTCCTCCTCGCTCGCCGTCGAGTCGAACGACGAGATCGCCAGCAGCGTGTCGCGGTTGTCGGTGTCGGAGATCAAACCTTCCTTGACGACCCGGCCGAACTCGCGCCAGAACTTCGTGTACTTCTCGGGTTCCTTCGCGGCCATGTCCTTGACGGTCGCGAGGACCTTCTTCGTCAGGCGGCGGCGGATGGCCCGGATCTGCCGGTCCTGCTGCAGGATCTCACGAGAGACGTTGAGCGACAGGTCCTGTGCGTCGACCACACCCTTGACGAAACGCAGGTACTCGGGGACGAGATCCTCGCAGTCGTCCATGATGAACACGCGCTTGACGTACAGCTGCACGCCGGTGCGCCGTTCGCGGGCGAACAGGTCGAAGGGCGCGTGCTCCGGGATGAACAGCAGCGCCTGGTATTCGAAGGTGCCCTCGGCCTTGAGCGGGATGATCTCGAGCGGCTCGTCCCAGGCATGGGCGATGTGCTTGTAGAAGTCCTTGTACTCGTCCTCGGAGACTTCGTCCTTCGAGCGCGCCCACAACGCCTTCTGCGAGTTGAGGGTCTTGGTCTCGAAGGTCACCTCGTCGGTGCCGTCCTCCGACTTCGTGGTGCGCGAGACCTCCATGCGGATCGGCCACGCGATGAAATCCGAGTACTTCTTGACGATCTCCTCGAGCTTCCACTGCGAGGTGTAGTCGAACAGGTGGTCCTCGGCATCCTCGGGCTTGAGATGCAGGATCACCGAGGTGCCCTGGGGCGCGTCGTCGACCTCGGCGATCGTGTAGGTGGATTCGCCGCTGGACTCCCAGCGCGTACCGGTCTTCTCCCCGGCCTTGCGGGTGACGAGCGTGACCTTGTCGGCGACCATGAACGACGAGTAGAAGCCGATACCGAACTGGCCGATCAACTCCTCGGAAGCGGCGGCGTCCTTGGCTTCGCGCAGCTTCTGCCGGAGTTCGCCCGTGCCGGACTTCGCGAGGGTGCCGATGAGATCGACGACCTCGTCGCGGTTCATGCCGATGCCGTTGTCGCGCACGGTCAGGGTGCGCGCATCCTTGTCCACCTCGAGCTCGACGTGCAGGTCGGAGGTGTCGACGTCGAGATCCTTGTTTCGGAAAGACTCCAGCCGGAGCTTGTCCAGGGCGTCCGACGCGTTGGAGATCAACTCGCGCAGGAAGGTGTCCTTGTTCGAGTAGATCGAGTGGATCATCAGATCCAGCAACTGCCGCGTCTCGGCCTGGAATTCACGCTGTTCGACGTTCGTACTCATTCCGGGTTCCCTTTCCACAAGCAGAACTTCCCCGGAAATAGTAAGCCGTCCGCGAGTCCGGCCCGTTCGCGCTTCCGGGTCCATGATGGAGGTGCAGGCTTCGTCGTTCACAGGAGGTTGCGATGACGGTTCGTCGGACGGTGGTCGTCGGTGCGGGCATCGTGGGTCTGTCCACCGCGTGGTTTCTGCAGGATCGAGGCATCGAGGTCACGGTGCTCGATCGGGTCGGCGTGGCGGGTGACGCCTCGTGGGGCAACGCCGGATGGCTCGCGCCGGCACTGACCCTGCCGCTACCCGAGCCGGGGGTGCTGCGTTACGGCTTGCGCTCGATGTTCCGGCCGTCGTCGCCCGTCTACGTGCCGCCCACGACGGATGTGCGGTTGCTGCGCTTCCTCGCCGACTTCGCCCGGCACTGCACGAGACGGCAGTGGACGTCGTCGATGGAGGTCTTCGCGCGCGCCAACCGCCTCGCCCTCGATGCCTACGACGATCTCGCCCGCGGGTCGGGCGACACGATCGTCACCGAACCGACGCGGGTCGCCGATCCGTTCCTCGCGGCGTTCACCTCGGACGATGACCGTCGGCTGCTGGTCGAGGAGTTCGAGCACGCGCGTGCCGCCGGCAGCGAGATCGACTTCGACCTGCTCGACACCGACACGCTGCATTCGCTCGAACCGCTGCTCGGGGACTCGGTGCAGGTGGGTCTCCGGATCCGGGGGCAGCGGTTCATCGATCCGCCGCGGTTCGTCGCCGCGCTGGCGCACGCGGTCCGCGCCAGGGATGCGGAGATCGTCACCGACGTCGACGTCGAGGAGGTGCGCGACACCGGTCGCGGGGTGGATGTCGTCGTGGCCGGTGGGGACTCGCGGTCGGCGGATGCGGTGGTACTCGCGAACGGAGCGTGGCTCGGGTCGCTCGCCCGGCCGTTCGGCGTGCGCACGCAGGTCCAGGCCGGTCGCGGCTACAGCTTCAGCGTGCGGCCGCCGAGCCTGCCGAAGAACCCGGTCTACTTCCCGGCCCAGCGGGTGGCGTGCACACCCCTCCAGGACCGTTTCCGGGTCGCGGGAATGATGGAGTTCCGCAGTCCCGACGCCCCGCTCGACCCGCGACGCATCCGGGCGATCGTCGACGCGACCCGTCCGCTGTTGCGTGAGGTCGACTGGGACGGGCGCAGCGAGGAGTGGGTGGGCTCACGGCCGTGCACGGCGGACGGGCTCCCGTTGATCGGCCGCACCCGTTCGGAGCGGGTGTACGTCGCCGGCGGGCACGGGATGTGGGGTGTGGCGCTCGGTCCCCTCACCGGACGGCTGCTCGCCGGGTCGATGACCGGCGAGCCGGATCCGTTGCTCAGGTCGTTCGATCCGCTGCGCTGACCGGTCCGGGTTCGAGACGGTCGCGCACGCGGTCGAACCATTCGAGGACGGCCCGTTCGTAGAGGATGCCGAAGTCGAGGGTCGCCGCGGCGTGCGGCGGGAGGATGTCGGCCGCCGCCTGCTGTTCGTAGGCGGCGAGCTGCTCCTCGTGTCTGCGGCGATGGTCGGCGAGCATCGAGGCGAGGCGCTCGGGCGAGAGGTGATCGCCGAAGGCGACGGTCAGGAGCAGCGGATGGCGGATGTTCTCGTCGCCCGGTTCGCGGTCGATCCATTCGGCGAAGGCCGTGCGTCCGGCCTCGGTCAGCAGGTAGGGCTTGCGGTCGCGCGGGCCCTTCTCCCCTGCCTCGATCAGTCCCTGCCGTTCCATCGCCGCCAGTTCCCGGTAGACCTGGCTCGTCGTCAGCGACCAGAACTTGCCGATGCGCGTCTGTGCGGTGGACACCAGGTCCCAGCCCGTTTTGGGGCCTTCGTGGAGGAATCCGAGCAGTGACGCGGCGGTGGCGTTGAGCGGTCGTCCGGTCATTGCCGGTTCCTTTCTCGATTCGGGTACGGAAAAGACTTGACATTCCACTGTGGCATATCCACCCTGGAATCAGGTGACATTCCATTGTGGAAGATCCCGGAGGGCACCATGGAACACACATCCACCACCGGCCCCGGTACCGCGACATCGCCGCTGCGCATCTCCGATGCCGAGCGCGAAACGATCGTGGAGGAGCTCGGGCGCCATCTCACCGCCGGACGGTTGACGATCGGCGAGTTCGACGAGCGTGCGGCCCGGGTCTACCGCGCCGTGACGCAGGACGACGCCGGCGCCGTTCTCACCGACCTGCCGTCGACACCCGTTCCTACCCCGTCCCCACCGGCCGGCAAACCGTTCCCACGTCTGCGCCTGCCGCTCCACCAGCGCATCGAGTGGGGAGCATGGGCCACCGTGGGATCGATCAATCTCGTGGTGTGGGCACTGGTCTCGCTCGGAACGGCCTCGCTGATCTACTTCTGGCCGATCTGGGTCATCGTTCCCTGGGGTCTCGTCCTGGCGGGACGCACCGCACTCGGACTCGAGGGCGGTCCGGACCGCCGCAGGACCGACGACCACATCCGCAACGCCCGGCGACTGCACCGCGAACACATGCGCCGCGCGGCCGTCGTCCACCGGCGTGCCGTCATGCACCGGCGTGGACTGAATCCGCACTGCGAGCGATCGAGCCGTACCTGGTACTGATGTTCCCGAGATAGTGCGGGTGCGTGAGGATGTAGGGGGCGTCGATCGAGATGCCGCGAACGACGATCTCCCCCGCCGTCTCCGGTGCCATGCCGGCGTTCCCGCCCTTGATGTGGTCCACGCGCCGGACCTCGCCGCCGAGCCGGGCGGTGCTGTCGTCGAGCCCCGAACGCACCAGTCCCGGGCACAGGACCGAGACCCCGACACCGTGCGGGGCGAGTTCGGCGCGTAGCGCTTCGGACATCGCGACGACGGCAGCCTTCGCCGCGCTGTACACACCGCGGCCCGGCACACCCGCGGTCAGCCCCATGACCGAGGCGGTGTTGACGATGTGCCCGTGCCCGCGTGCCCGCAGGTCACCCGCGAAGGTCGAAACGCCGTTGAACACCCCCGGTGACATCGATGTCGATGACGGTGTCGAAGACCTGAGGATCGAGGTCGGCGAAATCGGTTCCGTTGAAACCGATCCCGGCGTTGTTGACGAGGATGTCGACCGGGCCGAAGGCGTCCTCCGCCTCCTGCTTGACGCTGCACCAGCCCTCCCGGTCGCGTACGTCGAGGACGGCTCCGCGGAAGAGCCGGAAGACTCCCGTCCGGTCGGCGAGCGTGGATTCGATTGCCGCATCGTCGATGTCCGCGATCGTCACGGCCACTCCGCAGCGGGCCAGGGCGTCGGCGATACCGCGGCCGATGCCGCTCGCACCTCCGGTGACGAGCGCGTGGCGCGCCGAGGCGATGTTCATGGGGGCTCCGTTCGTCGAGATCGGTGGTTCGCCGGGATCGGTGGTTCGTCGAAATCAGCGCGACCGGCGGATCTTCCCGAAGTCCCAGCTGCGCACGCTGTGCGGAGTGACCCGCAGCCATGCGTGACGGCCGTCCGTCGTGAACTCGTCGCGACCGGCGTACTTGCGGGCGAAGGACAGTTCGACGCCGCGCAGCAGTTCGTCCTCGACGGTGCGCGCCACGACCTCGGGTCGGGAGCCGCGCGGCACGTCGCCGACGCTCACCGTGGTGCCGCGCACCTCGACGCCGCGCAGATCCGTGAACTGTTCCCCACCGTCGACGACGACCGCGATGCGCGGGTCCTTCTGCAGGTCGGTCCACCGGCGGCTGCGGACGAGGGAGTTGAGCCACAGGAAGGCGCCGTCCCAGACGAACCACAACGGAGCGACGTGCGGGCTTCCGTCACCACCGATCGTGGCGACGCGGCACGTCCGCTCGGCCGAGAGGAAGAGATCGATCTCCTCCTTCGTCATCGAGATCCCGGCGCCGCGCGTGCGCAGCGTGCCGTTTCCACTCATCAGGCCTCCTACCTGCACGAATCCTCGTGAAGAATTTTATTCTCTTTCATGAGAGAGATGTTCTCATCCGGCGGGTGCGAACACAACAGCCCGACGGGTCCGACCGGTCTGCGATAGTCGGGACCAGCCGTGCCCATCCCGGGCATCCCGCACGCCGGAGACGGAGCTGCCGATGTTTCTTCTCGACGACAGGCTGGTCTTCGGCGCCGGAGATCTCACCCGCGCCGCCTCGTGCGAGTTCGCACTGCTCCGCAGCCTCGACTCGGCGCTCGGTCGGCTCCCGCGCCCCGACACCGAACCCGATGCGATGCTCGACCGCGTCGTCGCACTCGGCGGCCGCCACGAGCAGCGCGTCCTCGACCGCTTCCGCGCGCAGGTGGGTGCGGAGAAGGTCGTCGAGATCGCCCGGCCCGAGTACACCGCGCAGGCGCTCACCGAGGCGGCGCAGGCCACCCTCGACGCCGTCCGGGCCGGCGCGCCCGTCGTCTATCAGGGCGCTTTCTTCGACACCGGCTCCTCCGACACCGCCCCCGATCCGCTCGGCATGATCGGCTTCTCCGACTTCCTCGTCCTCGAGGACGACGGCTACGCCGTCTACGACAGCAAACTCTCCCGGCATGCGAAGGTCGAGGCCCTGCTCCAGCTCGCCGCCTACGCGGACGCACTCGCGCGCACCGGGACGACGGTGTCCTCGCACGCGCATCTCGTCCTCGGCGACGGCTCGATCGCCTCCTACCCGCTCGCGGAGGTCATGCCGGTCTATCGGCACCGACGCGCCTGCCTCGAAACCCTTCTCACGTCGCACCGCGCTGCCCCCGGGCCGGTGCGGTGGGGAGCGGGTGGGCACACCGCCTGCGGTCGCTGCGACGACTGCACCCCGGAACTCGAACGTCACCGCGACCTGCTGCTGGTCGCGGGGATGCGCAGTACCCAGCGGCTGCGGCTGATCGAAGCGGGCGTGTCGACCATCGACGACCTCGCCGCATGCGCGGCACCCGTCGACGGGATGGCCCGCCGCACCTTCGACGCCCTGCGCGCCCAGGCACGGGCGCAGCTCGAGGAGGAGAGGCGGGGCAGTCCCTATGCGGAGGTCTACGACGCCACCCCGCTCGGCATCCTGCCCGCGCCCGACGAGGGCGACATCTTCTTCGATTTCGAAGGCGACCCACTGTGGTCCGAGGGCGGCAGTTCCGAGTGGGGACTCGAGTACCTGTTCGGCGTCGTGGAGGGACCGGCCGACGCACCGGCCTTCCGGCCCTTCTGGGCACACGACCGCGAGCAGGAGCGGCAGGCACTGCTGGACTTCCTCGACTACGTCACCGACCGCCGGCGTCGCCACCCGAGGATGCACGTCTACCACTACGCCCCGTACGAGAAGACGGCGTTGCTGCGGCTGGCCGGGCGCTACGGCGTCGGCGAGGAGATCGTCGACGACCTGCTGCGCGAAGGTGTGCTCGTCGACCTGTACCCCGTGGTGCGCAACTCGATCCGGGTGGGTGCCCGGGCGTACGGACTGAAGAAACTCGAACCGCTCTACACCGAGGAGAGCGAGGCACGCGACGGCGATGTCGCCGACGCGGGCGCCTCGATCGTCGCGTACGCCGACTACTGCGCACTGCGCGACGCCGGGCACCTCGAGGAGGCGGAACGCGAACTCGCGTCGATCGCCTCCTACAACGAGGCCGACTGCATCTCCACCCTGCGTCTGCGCGACTGGCTGCTCACCCACGCCCGCGACCACGGCATCTCCCCCACCGAGACGACCCACGGCGAGGCCGCTCCCGACGCGGAGGCGCACCCCGTCGAGACGAAACTCCTCGAATACGTCGGCGGTGCACTGGCGGGCGACCGCATCCCGGAACAGCAGGCGGCCGCACTCGTCGCCGCGGCCATGGGCTACCACCGGCGCGAGCGGAAACCTTTCTGGTGGGGACACTTCGATCGTCTGGCCACGACTCCCGACGAGTGGGCGGACGCCCGAGACACGCTGGTCGCAGCGACGTGCACACTCGAGACCGACTGGCACAAGGCCACGCCCCGCCGGCGACTGCTCCGGCGTCGGCTGCGCCTCGCGGGCGAGTTCGAGCCGGGCAGCACGTTGCGCGCCGGCCAGGACGTCTTCCTGTTGTACGACGCTCCGGGACCGGACGGACTGCCCGACGGCGGCACCGGGACGCGCGCGTGGTCGCGCGGCGTGGTCGTCGAACGCACCACGGGGACGGACCATCCCGACGTGCTCGTCGTGGACGAGTCGCTGCGGACGGACGAGGAGTACTCCGTGCTGCCGGTGGCCGTCACTCCCGGCGCGCCGATCTCGTCGAAGAACATCGAAGCGGCGATCGCCTCCGCCGCCGAGGCGATGTGCAGCGAGTTGCCGGCTCTGCCGTCGACCGCGGCGGTGGACGTGCTGCGCCGCATCCCTCCCCGCCTGCGCTCCGGTGCCGCGCTGCCGCCGCTCGGCGACGACGCGGCCGGCACGATCGTCACGGCCGTTCTCACCCTGGAGAATTCGTACCTGGCGGTGCAGGGCCCGCCCGGCACCGGAAAGACGTACACCGGGGCCCGGGTGGTGGCGGCGCTCGTGAACGAGCACGGCCGGCGCGTCGGCGTGGTCGCGCAGTCGCATTCGGTGGTCGAGAACATGCTGGCCGGCATCGTCGCCGCGGGAGTGTCGCCGGAACGGGTCGCCAAGGCGAAATGCCAGAGCCCCGATCCGACGTGGACCGCCTTCCCTGACGCGAAGTCCCTTGCGGCGCATATCGGTACATCCACCACCGGCTATGTGGTGGGCGGAACGGCCTGGGACTTCACGAATCCGAACTGCATCGAGCCCGGCAGCCTCGACCTGCTGGTGGTCGACGAGGCCGGTCAGTTCTGTCTCGCCAACACCATCGCCGTGGCCACGGCGGCGTCGAATCTGCTGCTGCTCGGCGATCCCCGCCAACTGCCGCAGGTCTCGCAGGGCACCCACCCCGAGCCGGTCGACGAGTCCGCCCTCGGATGGCTCGCCGAAGGGCACGGTGCGTTGCCCACCGATCGCGGCTACTTCCTTCCGGTGACCTGGCGGATGCACCCGGATCTGTGCGCGCGGGTGTCCGAGCTGTCCTACGAGGGACGACTGCGGTCGAAGTCCGAGATCACCACGCGCCGCGCGCTCGACGGCGTCCCGCCCGGCGTCCGGCTCGTGGAGGTCGCGCACGAGGGCAACGCGACCTGCTCACCCGAGGAGAGCGCCGAGATCGTGCGCGCCGTCGCAGCCGTGCTCGGCTCGGCGTGGACGGCCGACGCCGGCTCCCCGCCGCGACCCCTCGGCGAGGAGGACGTCCTGGTGGTCGCACCGTACAACGCTCAGGTCACCCGCCTACGGCAGGATCTCGCCGCCGCGGGTCTGCACCGGGTCCAGGTGGGCACCGTCGACAAGTTCCAGGGCCGCCAGGCGGCGATGGTGTTCGTGTCGATGACGGCCTCCGCCGTCGAGGACGTGCCGCGGGGCATGTCGTTCCTGTTGTCCCGCAACCGGTCGAACGTGGCTCTCTCACGCGGCAAGTGGTCTGCGGTGATCGTCCGGTCCGGCACCCTGACCGATCACCTCCCGTCGACCCCGGACGGCCTGATCGAACTCGGGGCGTTCATGCGGTTGACCGGAGCCGACCCGACCGCGACGTGACCGCACTCACATCGTCCGTTAGGATCGACGGCGATCCTGTTACCTCAGGTATCAGATACACGGGACCCGGTCCCCCGAGAAGACCCGGTCCCCCGAGCACAGGAGTACACGTGTCGAAGACCCTCGAGGCCACGATCGAGATCACCGCCTCCCCCGAGCAGGTGTGGCGCGTGGTGTCCGATCTGAAGCGGATGGGCGAGTGGAGCCCACAGTGCCGTCGGATGATCGTGCGCGGCGGGCCGGTGTCGGCCGGTACCACCACGATCAACATCAACAAGAAGGGCCTGCTGGTGTGGCCCACGACGTCGAAGGTGATCGATTTCGAACCCGGCCGTCGCCTGAGCTTCCGGATCAACGAGAACCGGTCCATCTGGTCGTTCACCCTCGAACCCACCGCCACCGGCACGCGGGTCACCCAGCGGCGCGAGGCGCCCACCGGGACCAGCAAGGTCTCGCAGACCCTGGTCAAGTATGTCCTCGGCGGCACCGAGGCGTTCGACGACGAACTGACGATGGGGATGAACGCGACTCTCGCCCGTCTCAAGAACGAGATCGAGGCGGGCGCGCGGGTCTGACCTTCCCTCCTCCGCTCACGTACGCTGGAGTGCCTGTGGACCGACAGGACCCGCCCGCGCGACGGGCGGGTCCACTGCGGTCCGGATCACCGATCGCCAGCGATAAGAGGAGCCCGTGGCACGTAAGCCGACGCCCGCCGGAACACCCCCCACCAGCGGGGTAGCCCACATGGTCGACCTGGTCAGGCATGTCGTACCGCCCATGCATCCGGGCGGCATCCCCTTCGTCGCAGCTCCGCTCGCCGTGGCCACCCTCGGCCGCCGCAAGCCCTGGCTGCGCCGCGCCGGTCTCGCATCGGCACTGGCGTGCGCCACCTTCTTCCGGCACCCGCACCGCGTGCCGCCGAACCGTGCCGGGGTGGTCGTCGCTCCCGCCGACGGTGAGATCGCTCTCGTCGACCACGCCGTGCCGCCCGCCGAACTCGGGCTCGGCAGCGAGGAGCGCCCCCGGGTCAGCATCTTCCTGTCCGTCCTCGACGTGCACGTGCAGCGCAGCCCCGTCGGCGGCACCGTCCGCTCGGTGGTCCACACCCCGGGCAAGTTCCTCTCCGCCGATCTCGCCGACGCGAGCGAGGTCAACGAGCGCACCAGCATGCTGATCGAGACGCGCGACGGCGCCGAGGTCGCCGTCGTCCAGATCGCCGGGCTGCTGGCACGGCGCATCGTCAACGACGCGCAGATCGGCGACACCCTGCCGATCGGCGACACCTACGGCCTGATCCGCTTCGGATCCCGGGTCGACACCTACCTGCCGGTCGGGAGCACCCTGCTGGTCGAACGCGGCCAGCGCACCATCGGTGCCGAGACCGTCCTCGCTCAGCTGCCCACGGTGTCGTGAGTCCGCACACGCAGGGTTCGCGTGCGGTCGCGACCGGGCGGTCCCGCAATCGGCCCAACGTCGTCCGCCTGCTGCCGAGCGTCATCACGATCCTGGCGTTCTCCGCCGGACTGTCGGCGGTGAAGTTCGCGCTCGACGGACAACTCGGCACCGCGCTCGGCATGATCGGCGCCGCGGCCGTCCTCGACTCGCTCGACGGCCGCATCGCCCGCATGCTCGACGCGACCAGCAAGATCGGCGCCGAACTCGACTCGCTGTCGGACGCCGTCGCGTTCGGTGTCGCCCCGGCGCTCGTGCTCTACGTGACGTTGCTCGACGGCAGCCCCTTCGGCTGGATCGTCGCCCTGCTCTACGCGGTGAGCCTCGTGCTGCGACTCGCGCGCTTCAACACCCTGCTCGAGGACGACAGCGTCCCCGCCTACGCACGTGAGTACTTCGTCGGTGTGCCCGCACCGGCGGCCGCCCTCATCGCGCTCGCACCCGTCGCCGCCCACATCCAGTGGGGCGACGGCTGGTGGACCGCCTACGGGCTGGTCGCGGTGTGGATCCTCGGGACGGCCGGGCTCGCGATCAGCCGCATCCCGACCTTCGCGATGAAGTCGGCGTCCGTGCCCGCGCGACTCGCCGTGGTGCTGCTCGTGCTGGTCGCGGTGGCGGCGGCCGCGCTGGTCACCTATCCGTTCATCCTCATGCTCGTGCTGGTCGCGGTCTACCTCGCGCACATCCCCTTCGCGGTGCGTTCGCGGCGCTGGGTCGCGGCCCGGCCCGAGACCTGGGACATCAAGCCCTCGGAGCGACGCGCACTGCGTGCCCGCAACCGCGCGCAGCGTCCGCGTCGTGTCGCCGCCCGGCGTGTCGCCACGTCGGCGAGATCTCAGGCGCGACTCGGGCTGCGCCGTCCGCGAGGACGATGACATGCACGACCCGCGAGGACGCTAGTCACGTTCTAGGCTCGGCGGGGTGACGACCCCACAACTCTCACTCACCGTCCGGCTCAACACCTCCGCCGCCGACTCGCGGCGCGGTGTCGTGCGTCTGCACCCCGAGGCGCTGGCCGCGCTGGGCCTGCGGGAATGGGACGCGATCGCACTCGTGGGAGCGCGTCGCACGGCGGTCGTGGCGGGTCTCGCCCCGGCCGGCACCCCGACCGGCACGATCCTGCTCGACGACGTGGTGCTGTCGAACACGGGCCTGAAGGAGGACGCGACGGTCGTCGTCGCGCCCGTGACGGTCTACGGCGCGCGCACGGTGACGGTCACCGGGTCCACCCTCGCGCGGCAGTCGATCCCGGAGACCACCCTGCGTCAGGCGCTGCTCGGGAAGGTCCTCACCGTCGGCGACGCGGTGTCGCTGCTCCCTCGCGATCTCGGACCGGGCACGAGCAACGCCGAGACGACGCGGGCGCTGTCGCGGACCTTCGCGATCGCGTGGACCACCGAACTGCTCACCGTCTCGTCGGTCGATCCGGCCGGGCCGGTGAGCGTGCAGCCGAACACCGCCGTCGTCTGGGGTGGTGGCCCGGGTGCCCTGCCGTTCTCCGTGCCGTCCGCCTCCGGATTCGTCTCGTCGGGGTTCGTCGCCTCCTCCCCCGTGACCGCCCGGCCCGAATCGGCCCCCGCCACGCCTCCGGCACCGCCGATCGAGGATCTCGTGGGTGTGCAGGCCCAGGTCGCGAAGCTCTCCGAATGGCTCACCCTCTCGCTCGACGAACCCGAACTGCTGCGCACCCTCGGCGCGTCGCCGCATCTCGGGGTGCTCGTCACCGGCCCCGCGGGCGTCGGTAAGGCGACCTTCGTGCGCTCGGTGGTCGCCGACCGGCGTCTGGTCGAGGTCGACGGGCCGGGCGTGGGTGCACTCGCCGCCGACGAGCGACTGCGCCGGATCTCCGCTGCGGCCGAAGCGGTGCGCGGCGGGGGTGTCCTGCTGCTCACCGACGTCGATGCCGTGCTCCCCGCCGACACCGAACCCGTCGCGACATTGATCCTCGACGAGCTGCGACGGGTCGTCGACACCGAGGGCGCGGTGCTGATCGCGACCACCGCGCATCCCGACGACGTCGACTCCCGGCTGCGCGCCCCGGAGATCTGCGACCGCGAACTGTCCCTGCCGCTGCCCGACGGCGCGACCCGGCGGGCCCTGCTCGACGTGCTGCTGCGCTCGGTGCCGTCCACCGGTCTCGACCTCGCCGCCGTCGCGGGTCGCACCCCCGGTTTCGTCGTCGCCGACCTCGCGGCGCTGTGTCGCGAGGCGGCACTGCGCGCGGCGTCGCGGGCGAACCGCGACGACGACGAACCCTCGCTCGTCCAGGACGACCTGCTCGGCGCGCTCGAGGTGATCCGTCCGCTGTCGCGGTCGGGCTCCGAGGAGTTGGCGATCGGCAGCGTGAGCCTCGACGACGTCGGCGACATGGTCGAGACGAAGCAGGCCCTGACCGAAGCCGTCCTGTGGCCGCTGCAGCATCCCGATTCGTTCGAGCGTCTCGGCGTCGACCCGCCGCGCGGTGTGCTGCTGTACGGCCCGCCCGGTTGCGGCAAGACCTATCTCGTCCGCGCTCTCGCCGGCACGGGGCGTCTGAGCGTCCACGCCGTCAAGGGCGCCGAACTGATGGACAAGTGGGTCGGTGCGTCGGAGAAGGCGGTGCGCGAGTTGTTCGAGCGTGCCCGCAACTCGGCACCGGCGTTGGTGTTCCTCGACGAGATCGATGCGCTCGCACCGCGCCGCGGGCAGAGCTCCGATTCCGGGGTGTCCGACCGGGTCGTCGCGTCGCTGCTCACCGAACTCGACGGTGTCGAGCCGCTGCGCGACGTCGTGGTGGTGGGAGCGACGAACCGGCCCGACCTCATCGACCCGGCTCTGCTGCGTCCCGGCCGGCTCGAACGTCTCGTGTTCGTGCCGCCGCCGGACGCCGAGGCCCGGGCCGCGATCCTGAAGACCGCGGGCCGATCGGTACCGCTCGACGACGACGTCGACCTCGACGACCTGGCCGCCGGACTCGACGGCTACTCGGCCGCGGACTGCTCGGCGCTGCTGCGCGAGGCCGCGCTCGCGGCGATGCGGCGCAACGTCGACGCCGCCGTGGTCACCGCGGAGGACGTCGCGGTGGCCCGGGAGAAAGTGCGACCCTCGCTCGATCCCGCGCAGGTCGCTCATCTGCAGGCCTATGCGGAGGGCCGTTGAGATGGCCGTGACCACCGCGGTCCGCGTCGCCGGACCGGCAGCCGTCCTCGCGGCCTTCCTCGCCGCCGGGGTCGCGATCCTCGTCCCGGCCGCGGGCGAATCCGTCCTTCCTGAGGGTGCGCGCAGCGAATGGGCGCCCGTGGTCACCGCCGCGCTCGCCGTTCTCTCGGCGGCCGGGCTGCAGCGGACCGGCTCCCGACGTACCGCCTGGATGCTGGCCGCCGCCTCGATCGTGGTCCTCGGGTCGATCCGCTATCTCGTTCCCGCCGGTATCTCGGCCGACAGCCTGACGGTCGTCGGATGGATGATCGCCGCGATCACCGGTGTGCTGCTCGGGGCGGCGACCGCGGGCTCGTGGGGTTCGGCGACCGGTCAGTGGGCCCTGATCGCCGGTGGCTGGGCGGCCTTCCTCACCGCCGCGGCCGTCGGTTCCGAGGTCCCCGTGGAGGCCATGCGCTGGACGGTTCCCCAGTGGGCGCTGGCCTTCGCACTCGTGGCAACGGTCGCCGCCGCGCTGACGGTGCCTGCCGGGATGCGCGTGCAGCGGGCCGATCCGCGGTTGCTCGCGATCATGGTGACCGCCGCGGTGGTGCTCTCGGTGGGCTACCGGCTGCTGGGTGGATTCGTGGGTTCCCGCGCGAGCGACACGGGTGTGCTCCTGTGGCTGGTCGCCGGTGGGGCGCTCGCGGTGGCGGTCGTCGGCGCCGAGATCGTCGCGCGCCTCGTCCCGCCCGGCGACGACCGGTTCGTCCTCGCTGTCACCGGAGCCGTGGCCGCGGCGTACCCCGTCCTCGTCGAGTTGTGGTCGGGTATGCAGTCGGCGACCGTGCCGTGGTGGGTGCTGCTCGTCGCGGGGGCCGCCGTGGTCGCCGGGGTGCGGCTCTCCCCCTACATGCCGTACGCGCTGCCCGGGTTGGTGCTCGCCGCGTCGATCTCGGCGGCGACGGTGTGGTGGCCGGCGGAGATCGGCGAGGGCATTCCCCTCGCGGTGCGGGTCGCGCTCGTCGCGCTGGGCACCGGTCTCGCACTCGGGGCATCGTTGCCGGGCTCGGCGTCCGTCGCGGCTCTCGGCCTGGCACTGCCGGTGCCGGCGACGGCCGTCGTCGGGGCGGTGTGGATGCTTCCGGCGGATGCGCAGTGGTCGGCGCTCGCACTGTTCGCCGCGGCCGTGATCTGTGCGTGGCAGGTGCGCTAGCGCTCTCACCTCCCCGATTCGCAAGCGTGCGAAGACAACCGTTAGGATGGGCACAATCCGTTTTGCCCGATGACGGCGAGCGGCGTGCATGTCGGGGCGATCCCCGTTTCGGCGGTGTGCCGTCCGCTGTGACGACAGCGAGTCCCACGGCCCGCAGTCAGTTTCACCCCGCCGACAGGCCCGACCCCGACGGAGTGCCTTTTGATCGCCATACTCGTTGCCCATGCGGTCGCTGCCCTTCTGGCGCCGCTTCTGGTCCGAGTCATGGGGAGAAATGCATTCCTGCCGCTCGCGGTGGTGCCCCTCGCGAGTCTCGGCTGGGTCGTCACCAACTGGGGAACCGATCAGAAACTGCAGATCGCGTGGGCCTCGACGCTGTCGATGAATTTCGATCTGCGCTTCGACACGCTCGCGGCGATCATGTGCGTGCTCGTCCTGGGCATCGGCTCGTTGATCCTGCTCTACTGCTCGCGCTATTTCGAGGACGACGAGCCCCGCCTGGGCGTGTTCGCCGCCGAGATGGTCGCCTTCGCGGGCGCCATGTTCGGTCTGGTGGTCAGCGACAACATGTTGCTGCTCTACATCTTCTGGGAACTGACGACCGTCCTGTCGTTCCTGCTCGTCGGGCATTACGCCGAACGCGCCTCGAGTCGCCGTGCCGCCACCCAGGCCCTGCTCGTCACCACGGCCGGTGGTCTGGCGATGCTGGTCGGCATCATCATCCTCGGCGAGATGGTCGGCAGCTACAACCTGTCCGACGTCGTCGCGGCGGCACCTCACGGATGGCTCGCCGGCGTCGCCGTGGTGCTCGTGCTCGTCGGCGCACTGTCGAAGTCCGCCGTGGTCCCGCTGCACTTCTGGCTGCCCGGCGCGATGGCCGCCCCCACCCCGGTGTCCGGATATCTCCACGCCGCGGCGATGGTCAAAGCCGGCATCTACCTCGTGGCCCGGCTCGCACCCGGCTTCGCGGACAGCGCCGCGTGGCGGCCGATCGTCATCGGTCTCGGTCTCGCGTCGATGATCCTCGCCGGCTGGCGAGCGTTCCGCGCCTTCGACCTCAAGCTCATCCTGGCCTTCGGCACCGTCAGCCAGCTCGGCTTTCTCACTGCGCTGGTGGGCACGGGCAGCCGGGAAGCGGCCCTGGCGGGCCTGGCGATGGTGATCGCCCACGCCCTGTTCAAGGCATGCCTGTTCATGGTGGTCGGCATCATCGACCACTCCACCGGCACCCGCGACATCCGCAAACTCGCGCATCTCGGCTCTGCCGCCCCCTACCTGATGGTGATCGCGATACTTGCGGCGGCGAGCATGGCCGGTCTGCCGCCGTTCATCGGTTTCGTCGCGAAGGAAGCCGCGCTCGAGTCGTCGCTGGTGGCCGAGGTGCTCCCCGAATGGGCGCGGATAGCCATGACTGCGGGCATCGTGGTGGGCTCGATCCTCACCCTCGCCTACAGCATCCGGTTCATCTGGGGCGCCTTCGGTCGTAAGCAGCTCAAACGTCCGAGCCCCGCGGTGCAGAACCTGCACGCGCCCGGCCCGCTGCTGCTCACCGCCCCGAGCGTCCTCGCGTTCGCCGGTCTCGCCGCGGGCTTCGCGAGCTCGTGGATCGACCATCTGATCGCCCCCTACGCCGACGAGCTGCCCACCGAACTCAGCAAGCCCTACCACCTGGCGTTGTGGCACGGATTCACCCTGCCGCTCGCTCTGACCGGCGTGGTGATCGTGGGCGGCACGGCCCTGTTCCTCGCGCACCGCACCATCGCGCGCCTGCGCTTCGAGCATCCCCCGCTCGGTAACGCCGACCGGATGTACGACGCGACCCTCCAGGGCATGGACACCCTGTCCCTGCGCCTGACCGCCTTCCTGCAGCGCGGTTCGCTCCCCCTGACCCAGGCGACCATCCTCATCACCCTGGTTGCGCTCCCGACGGTGCTGATGTTCTTCTTCGGTCTGAGCACGATGCCGTCGACGCGCGCGTGGGACTCGATCTGGCAGCTCGGGGTGGGGCTGATCATGATGGCCGCCGCGATCACCGCGACGGCCCTGCGCAATCGCCTCGGCGGTGTGCTGGTCGTGGGCGTGACGGGTTACGGGCTCGGTGTGCTGTTCGCCCTCCAGGGAGCTCCCGACCTCGCGCTCACCCAGTTCCTCGTCGAGACCGTCACCCTCGTGATGTTCGTGCTGGTCCTGCGCAAGCTGCCCGCCGAGACCGACCCGGCCGCGGTGATGGGCAGCAAGTTCGCCCGCGCGATGCTCGGCATCGCCGTGGGCGCGGTGGTCGCCGGGATCGGCGCCTACGCCGTCGCGGCACGCACCACCGATCCGATCTCGCTGCTGCTGCCCGACGCCGCCTACTACGGCGGTGACGGCAAGAACATCGTCAACGTCCTGCTCGTCGACATCCGCGCCTGGGACACGCTGGGCGAGATCTCGGTGCTGCTGGTCGCCGCGACCGGCGTGGCCAGCCTGGTCTTCCGCACCCGCCGCTTCGGCACCGCCCCGCGTGTGGCGGACGCACCTGCGGCGCAGCTCGACGCGGTCTCCGCCAGCAACGAGACGACCTGGCTGCTCGGCGGCGATCTCATCGATCCGCGCTACCGATCGCTGGTCCTCGAGGTCACCACGCGACTGGTCTTCCCCACCATGATGATCCTGTCGGTGTACTTCTTCTTCTCCGGGCACAACGCGCCCGGTGGCGGTTTCGCGGGCGGTCTCGTCGCCGGTCTCGCGCTGGTGTTGAGGTACCTGGCCGGCGGACGCTACGAGCTCGGAGAGGCGGTTCCCATCGACGCCGGCAAGATCCTCGGCATCGGACTCACCTTCGCCGCGGGCACCGCACTGGTGTCGATGTTCCTCGGCGCCCCGGCGCTGTCGTCGGCGACCCTCGAGCTCACGCTGCCTCTGCTCGGCGACATCAAGCTCGTGACCGCACTGTTCTTCGACCTCGGTGTGTACCTCATCGTCGTCGGCCTGATCCTGGACGTGCTGCGCAGCCTCGGTGCTCGCCTCGACGCCGAGACCGTGGGTGAGCGCCGATGACCGCGAACATCACGCTCCTCGCCGTCGTCGGTGTGCTCGTCGCGGCCGGTGTGTACCTGCTGCTCGAACGCAGCATCATCAAGATGCTGCTGGGCCTGCTGCTGGCCGGCAACGGCATCAACCTGCTACTGCTCACCCTCGGCGGTCCCGCAGGTCATGCACCCATCGTCGGTGTGGAGAGCGACGTCGAGCCGGACATGGCCGATCCCCTCGCGCAGGCGATGATCCTCACCGCGATCGTCATCACGATGGGTGTGGCGGCGTTCGTGCTGGCACTGACCTACCGCTCCTACACCTACCGCGCACGGGACGAGATCGAGAACGACCCCGAGGACACCCTCGTGTCGCAGCGACGCAGTCTCGCCGACCTGCCGTCACGAGACCGCTCCGACGACCCGCTCACCGGTATCCCGAGCAAGAGCGGCGACGCCTTCGACGCCGCGGGCAACCCGATCCCGCTCGATCAGCTCAAGAACATCGAGGACATCGAGGCGTACGAGGATCTGCACGACGGCGACTTCGACGACCCGACCGACTCGGCCTACACGCAGAACCAGGGCGGGACGGACGAGCCCGGTAGTGCCGACGTAGCCGAGGACGCCGACGAAGCCGTGCATGCCGGTGAGGTCGACGAAGCCGTCCGTGCCGATGAGGTCGACGAGGCCGTCCGTGCCGATGAGGTCGACGAGGCCGTCCGTGCGGACGATCCCGACCCCGAGGCCCCCGACCCTGCCGAGGGCGAGCGGACCGGAGACGACGAGAAGAACGGGAAGGAGGATCGCCGATGAACCTGAGCGTCGCGAACCTCGTTCCCCTCCCCGTCCTCATCCCTTTGCTCGCCGCAGCCGCGACCCTGATCGTCGGTCGCCGTCCGCGCGTCCAGCGGTGGATCACCGTCTTCGCGCTGGTCGCCTCGCTCGTCGTGTGCGTGGCGCTGCTGTACTACGCCGACGCCGACGGCATCGCGGTACTGCAGATCGGTGGGTGGGAGGCGCCGATCGGCATCTCGCTGGTCGTCGACCGATTGTCGGCGTTGATGCTGGTCGTCTCGGCGATCGTGCTGCTGTCGGTGATGCTGTACGCGGTCGGCCAGGGTATCCACGACGGCAACGAGCAGCAGCCCGTCTCGATCTTCCTGCCGACCTATCTCGCGCTCACCGCGGGCGTCAACATCGCCTTCCTCGCGGGCGACCTGTTCAACCTCTTCGTCGGCTTCGAGGTGCTCCTCGCCGCCTCGTTCGTCCTGCTGACCCTGGGTGCGAGCGCCGACCGCGTCCGCGCGGGCGTCTCGTACGTCATGGTCTCGATGGTGTCCTCGCTGGTCTTCCTCGTGGGCATCGCCTTCGCCTACGCCGCCACGGGCACTTTGAACCTCGCCCAGATGGCACTGCGGATGGACGAGATCTCTCCGGGCACCCGGGCCGCGATCTTCGGTGTGCTGCTCGTGGCCTTCGGCATCAAGGCCGCGGTCTTCCCGTTGTCGTCGTGGCTGCCCGACTCCTACCCCACCGCACCCGCACCGGTCACCGCCGTCTTCGCCGGGTTGCTGACCAAGGTCGGTGTGTACGCGATCATCCGGGCGCACACCCTGCTGTTCCCGGGCGGCGAACTCGACGACGTCCTGCTCGTCGCCGGTCTGCTCACGATGATCGTCGGCATCCTCGGTGCGATCGCGCAGAACGACATCAAGCGTCTGCTGTCGTTCACGCTCGTCAGCCACATCGGCTACATGATCTTCGGCGTCGCCCTGTCGTCGCAGACCGGCCTCGCGGGCGCCGTCTACTACGTCGGCCACCATATCCTCGTGCAGACCACCCTGTTCCTCGTGGTGGGTCTCATCGAACGCCAGGCCGGTTCGGCGTCGCTGCGACGCCTCGGCAGCCTCGCGCTCATGTCCCCGCTGCTGGCGGTCCTGTTCCTCATCCCGGCGCTCAACCTGGGCGGTATCCCGCCGTTCTCCGGGTTCATCGGGAAGGTCGCCCTGCTGCAGGCCGGCGCGGAGGACGGTTCGGTCCTCGCCTGGGTCCTCGTCGCCGGTGGTGTCCTGACCAGCCTCCTGACGCTGTACGTCGTCGCGCGTATCTGGACGAAGGCGTTCTGGCGGGCACGCGCCGACGCTCCCGAGGGCGACCTCGCCGACATCGGCCCCTCGGCGCTGATCGACGAATCCGCCACCGACATCTCCTTCGAGGAACGCCCGGACGTCGGCCGGATGCCGGCCGCGATGCTCGTCCCCACGATCTGGCTCGTGGGGATCGGTGTGTCGTTGACCGTCTTCGCCGGCCCACTGCTCGATATCAGTAACCGTGCCGCCGAGAACCTGCTCGACCGCACGGTGTACATCGAGGCCGTGCTGGGGGGTGAGCAGGAATGATGAAACGCGCCAACGTCCTGCGCATGTTCGTCGTGGGATGGACGACGCTGGTCTGGGTCCTGCTATGGGGCACCTTCAGCATCGCCAACATTCTCGGCGGCATGATCGTCTCGCTCGTCGTCATGTTCGTGCTGCCGCTGCCGCGCGTACCCGTCGAAGGCCGCGTGCACGTCTGGTCCGCGGTGCGGCTCGGAGGGGTGATCTTCCTCGAGACGATCCGTTCCACGACGAACGTGGCATGGCTCGCGATCCGGCCGTCCCCGCCGCCGGTCACCGGCGTGCTGCGCTGCCGGCTCACCATCAAGTCCGACCTGGTGCTGACACTGTGGACGGACATCATGAACAACATCCCGGGCACCATGGTGCTCGAGATCGACCAGGTGCGGCGGATCATGTACGTGCACGTCCTCGACGTGAGTACCGACAAGGCCGTGGCCGACTTCTACCGTTCCGCCCGCCTCATCGAGCGTCTTCTCATCCAGACGTTCGAACGCGAGTCGGAATGGCAGGCCAGCCCCTGGCGCAGCGGAACGGAGGAACTGACGTGACCGTGACACTGGCGATCGCGGGGGCACTGCTGTTCGTCTCCGCGGTCCTGATCACCTACCGCGTGATCGCGGGCCCCAACTCCCTCGACCGACTCGTCGGCGTCGACGCCCTGCTCGCGCTCGGCATCTGTGGCATCGCGATCTGGGCGGTGTACACGCGTGATACCACGGTCCTACCGGCCACTGTGGCGCTGTCCCTCGTCGGCTTCATCGGCTCGGTGTCCGTGGCTCGATTCCGGGTGCGTGACGAACAGTGACGACGATCCTCGATACCTTCGCCCACCTCCTGATCCTCATCGGGGCAGTGATCTCGCTGACCGCCGCGATCGGAGTGGTCCGTTTCCGCGACACCCTCTCGCGTATGCACCCCGCCACGAAACCCCAGGTGGTGGGTCTTCTGTTCGTGCTGGGTGGGGCCATGATCATCCTGCGCAGCTCGATCGACATCTGGATGATGGCGCTGTCGGGCATGTTCATGGTCCTCACCGCGCCCGTGATCGCCCATCGCGTCGGACGCGTCGCCTACCGGGAGCAACTCGGTCGCGACGGCCTGCTCGACGAGGACGCTCCCGGCGGTGCGTGACAGGTGACGAGGAGCTGACGGCCGGGACGTCCTCGGACGATCACTCCTTCAGTTCCTGCACGAGCGAGTCCACCACCGCGACGAGATCGCCGTCCGTCCGTTCCGCGAGCCGGCGCTGACGCTGATAGGACGCTCCCCGCACCGGGATGTCCGCGACCCGCACGAGTTCGTCGGCGCAGCCGAGCCGCACCGCGGTGGGCATGATCTGCTCGAGCAGATCGTTCAGGTCGTCGGTGACCAGCCGCTCGGTGCACACCGGGTCGAGGATGACCTCCGCCTCGAGTCCGTAGCGCGCCGCACGCCACTTGTTCTCCTTGACGTGCCACGGCTGCAGCACGGGCAGTTCCTCGCCCCGTTCGAGACATTCGTCGAAGTAGACGACGAGCGAATGCACGAACGCGACGAGGGCGGCCAGTTCGGCGCGGTTGGTGATGCCGTCGAAGACCCGGACCTCGAGGGTGCCCCATTTCGGCGCCGGCCGGATGTCCCAGTGCATGCCCCCAGGGTGGCTGATGACGCCGGACTTGAGCTGGTCGGCGATGAACTCCGCGTACTGCGGCCAGTCGGCGAAGTGATAGGGCAGGCCGGCGGTCGGCAGCTGCTGGAACATCAGCGCGCGGTTGCTCGCGTAGCCCGTGTCGTAGCCCGCCCAGATCGGCGACGAGGCCGACAACGCGAGCATGTGGGGATACTTCACGAGCATGGCGTTGAGGATCGGGACGACCTTCTCCGCCGAAGAGATCCCCACGTGCACGTGCACTCCCCAGATGAGCATCTGCCGTCCCCACCAGCGGGTGCGGTTGATCATCTCGTCGTAGTCCGGGGAAGGCGTGACGGTCTGGTCGGTCCACTGCGCGAACGGGTGGGTACCGGCGCACATCAGGTCCACGCCGTTCGGGTCGGCGGCACGTCGCAGCAGCGACAGCGACTCGGACAGATCGTCGACCGCCTCGGCGACCGTGTCGTGGACGCCGGTGACGAGTTCGACGGTGTTGCGCAGGAACTCCTTGGTCAACCGCGGGGTCTCCCCCGCGATCTCCTTCACCCTGTCGAAGACGACCGCCGCGCTGTTCGAAAGATCGCGGGTGGTCTTGTCCACCAGAGCGATCTCCCATTCCACGCCGATCGTGGGACGGGGTGATCCCGGAAACGCGACTGCCACGTCTCGATCCAACCACAGGGCCCCGCCGACGGATGTCCGTCTGCGGGGCCCTGTGTCGGGAATTACCTGCGAGATCGAGTCTCAGGAGATGCGGACTCCGGTCACTCGACGACGCCGCACGCGAGGCGTGCGCCGAGGTTGTCCTGGTGCACGACCACCGAAGCGCCGTCCTCACCCTCGAGGTCCTCGAGGCCGAAGGCCGAGGTGGTGACGGTGGCGGTGGCGGTGCCGTCCTCACGGACGACGAGCGAGACCAGGTCGCCGCTCTCCGGAACGGAGGTGTTGCCACCGGCCTGCAGGTGGGCACCGGCGGACAGGAACGCGCCGGGCTCGCCACCGTCCGGAGCGGTGGACTCGGCCTCGCAACGGCCGAACTCGTGGATGTGGACACCGTGGTAGCCGGGCTCGAGACCCTCGACGTCGACGGTCACCTCGACATTGCCGCCGTTCTCGGCGAACGACACGGTACCGGCCGACTCGCCGTCGACCGTGGTGAGCTCGGCGGTGAGCGCAGCAGCGGAGGCGGAGCCACCGGCGTGCGACTCGCTTCCGCCCTCGCTTCCACCCTCGGTGCCGTGGTCGTCGCCGTGGGCCTCGGAAGCGGGCGCGGCGGATCCCGTCCACACCGGCGGCGTCGTCCCCGGCTCGGTGCTCGCCTCCTCGCTGTTCGAGCACGCAGTCAGGCCCACCGCGGCGATCGCGACGATCGGGGCCAGAGCACGCCAGGACATGCGACGGGTGGAACTGGAGACCATCAAACCGCTCCTTCGAAGTGCCGAAAAGTCACCCGATCATAACCGGGTGTCTCCGGCGCCCACCCGGTGGCGGACCGACACCGTTCCGGCGCTACGGCGAAGTGACGATGACGATCACTCCGGGGGCTGCATTGCGGATGCCTTCGAAGCGCGGTTGCGCGGTGACCCCGAGCGATTCCGCGACGGCCGTCGCGGTCTGCTGCTCACCGGGCGACGTCCCGTAGAACACCGAGGTCTGCGGCAGCAGGCCCTCGCTGTAGTTGCCGGTCTCGGTGATGGTGAAGCCCTCGTCCTCGAGGTAGGTGGCGGTCTGCGCGGCCAGGCCCGCGATCTCGGAGTTGTTGAACACGCGGACCGGTGCCGTCGCGGCGGCCGAGGTGTCGGAGGCGAAGGAGGTTCCGCTCGCCACGGGCAGGGAGGGAACCGAGGACGCGGCCGCGGTGGTGGTCGCGCCGGTTCCGGCGGCGGACGTGCCCCCGTTCGCGGCAGCGGGCGAGGGCACGGTGGACACCGCGGCCGAGCGCGTGGACGGTGCGGCCGGCGCGGCAGCGGTCGTCGTCGTGGGTGCGGCCGCCGGAGCCGGTTCGTCGTCGGAATCACCGAGCGAGGCGAAACCCAGACCCGCGAACAGGATGCCCAGGGAGATCAGGACCATCGCGAACGCACGCAGAGGCGGTCCCGAGGGTGCGGGCGCGCGGCTGGGGATCTCGGGGGTTCTGCTCACGACCTCGACCATAGTTGCCCGAGCACACGCAGCGCTGCCGACCGGCCGCGCGTGTCGACATCGCAGTATCCGGCCCGGAGGCCGCCCGTCTAACGGGTGTCGAAACCGAGCCGGCGGGCCGCGCGGGCCTTCTGACGGCTCGCACGCAACCGCCGCAGCCGCTTGACCAGCATCGGATCGGCGGCGAGAGCCTCGGGACGATCCACCAGAGCATTGAGCACCTGGTAGTAGCGGGTGGCGGAGAGACCGAAGAGTTCCTTGATGGCGTCCTCCTTGGCACCGGCGTACTTCCACCACTGCCGTTCGAACGCCAGGATGTCGAGATCGCGACGGCTCAGGCCGTTCGCCTCGTCGCCGGTGGGCTCCTGCGCGGATGCGCCGTCGCCCTGCGGGGACACGAGATCGGACCGGTCGTTGCCGTGCGCTGCTGCGCCGTCCATTTCCCTCCTCGACTGGCTGGATCACACCGTGACGAAGAGTCCTTGCGTCTCGGCGGAAGTCATTCAATCACGGGGTGGGGACACATACCGGTTCGAGAACGCCGCGAGTCGATCCCATTATCCTGTGTCACCATGGCCATTCTTCCCATCGTCATCGTCGGCGACCCCGTCCTGCACAACCCGACCCGGCCGGTGACCGAGTCACCCGCCGAACTCGCTCAGCTGATCGCCGACATGTTCGAGACGATGGACGCGGCCAACGGCGTCGGCCTCGCCGCCAACCAGGTCGGTGTCGACAAGCGACTGTTCGTCTACGACTGCCCCGACCGCGACGAGTCCGGCAAGGTCGCGCGCCGGCGTGGCGTCGTCGTCAACCCGATCCTCGAGACCTCGGAGATCCCCGAGACGATGCCCGACCCCGAGGACGATCTCGAGGGCTGCCTGTCCGTGCCCGGCGAGAACTTCCCCACCGGTCGCGCCGACTGGGCGAAGGTCACCGGTACCGACGAGAACGGTGAGCCCGTCGAGATCGAGGGCCACGGATTCTTCGCCCGCATGCTGCAACACGAGGTCGGGCACCTCGACGGCTTCCTGTACGTCGACGTGCTGATCGGGCGCAACGCCCGCGCCGCGAAGAAGACCATCAAGCGTGCCGGCTGGGGCGTCCCGGGCCTGACCTGGCTCCCGGGTTCGGTGGAGGACCCGTTCGGCCACGACGAGGACGACTGACGAGGCGACCGGCGAACCGTCGATGACGACCGACCGTCCGGCCCCGTCCGTACCCCTCGGCACCCGGGTGGTGCTGCGGTACCGCCTGCCCGCCGGCTACAGCCACCCGATGACCGACGTCATCGGTGAACTCGTCTCCGTCGAACCGGTGGTCTCGGTGCGCACTGCCGACGGTCGTGTCGTCCAGGTGTCCCCCACCTCGGTCGTCGCGCTCAAGCCGATCGCGGCGCGGCCGATCCGCGTCTCGGAGATCCGCGCGCTCGAGCACGCCGCCGCCGCGGGGTGGCCCGGTCTCGAATCGGCCTGGGTGGACGGCTGGCTCGTGCGCGCCGGGCACGGTTTCACCCGGCGCGCCAATTCGGCGACGCCGCTGGGTGAACGCGGCACCGTGGCCGACCCCGCCGATCCGGCCGTCCGCGTCCGGCTCCGTGAATGGTTCGCGGCGCGCGGATTGCCACTGCGGCTGCTGGTGCCCGATCGACTCGCCCGGATCCCCGAGGGGTGGCCGACCTCGGAGCCGGTGCTCGTGATGGGCGCCGATCTCGCGAACGTGCCGTTACCGCCGGAGCCCACCCCGGTCACGATCACCGACCGGCCGGACGCCGACTGGATGTCGCTCCACCGCGCCGACGCCGACCCGTTGCTCGCGCAGGACGTGCTCGGCTCGGTGGCCGCGGGGATCCTCGGGTTCGGCCGCATCGGTGCACCCGGGCAGCCGCCCCTGGCGATCTGCCGCGCGGCGATCACCGATGCGCCGGACGGACGCCGCTGGGTGGGTCTGTCGACCGTCGAGGTCGCTCCCGAGCACCGGCGTCGCGGACTCGGCACACTCGTGTGCGGTGCCCTGCTGCGCTGGGCCCGCGAGCAAGGCGCGACCCACGCATATCTGCAGGTCGAGGAGTCGAACACCGCGGCGCGCGCCCTGTATCGCGAACTCGGCTTCGTCGACCACCACCGCTACCGGTACGTCTCCGAACCCGTCGGATAGGTCGCCTACAGTGGGCGTGTGCGCCTTGCTACCTGGAATGTGAACTCCGTCCGTGCCCGTACCGACCGCATCCTCGACTGGTTGCAGCGAACCGACACGGATGTGCTCGCGATGCAGGAAACCAAGTGCAAGGACGAGCAGTTCCCGTACGAACGCTTCGAGGAACTCGGCTACCGCGTCGCGCACGTCGGACTGAGCCAGTGGAACGGTGTGGCCATCGCGTCGCGCGTGGGCCTCGACGACGTGCAGATCGGCTTCGAGGACCAGCCCGGTTTCTCCAAGGACCCGGAGGTCGATCCGGCGCTCGAGGCGCGGGCGATCGGGGCGACGTGCGCGGGTGTGCGCGTGTGGAGCCTGTACGTCCCCAACGGCCGCGACCTCAACGACCCGCACTACACCTACAAGCTCGACTGGCTCGCCAAGCTGCGCGCCGACGCGCACGCCTGGGCCACCGCAGCGCCCGAGCAGCCCATCGCGCTGGTCGGCGACTGGAACGTCGCCCCCACCGACGACGACGTGTGGGATCCGGCCTTCTTCGAGGGCAAGACGCACACCTCGCAGCCCGAGCGCGACGCCTTCCACGCGTTCGCCGAGGTCGGCTACACCGATGTGGTCCGTCCGTACGCGCCCGGCCCCGGGGTGTACACCTACTGGGACTACACCCAGCTGCGCTTCCCCAAGAAGCAGGGCATGCGGATCGACTTCGTCCTCGGATCACCGGCCTTCGCGGCACGGGTGACGGGCGCCGAGATCGACCGCAACGAACGCAAGGGCAAGGGCGCGAGCGACCACGCACCGGTCATCGTCGACCTCGACCTCTGAGCAGGTCCCGCGTCGGGTGAACCGCCCGCGCAGGCATCAGGCCTTGCGGGCGGGCACCTTACGCTGCGGTTGCCTGCGCCGATTCTCCTTGCGCTGGGGTTCCGTGCGCTGAGGTTCCGTGCGCTTGGGTTCCGTGCGCTTGGGTTCCGTGCGCGGCGGCTCGAGAGCCACGACGACGTCGCGGTAGTTCTCGTGCGACGACAGGAATCGCTGCACATAGGTGCACACCGGCCGCACCCGCCAACCCCGGCTGCGCGCGAGATCGAGCGAACCACCGACGAGGACGGCCGCGAGACCCCGATGGCCGAAATCCTCGACGATCACGGTGTGCATGAAGTCGACGACCGGCGGGTTCGGCGCCGGAGCGCGTTCGAAGTCGTAGTACCCCAGGATGCCGACGAGATCGCCGTTGAGGCGCAGTTCGAACCGGTTCTGGTCGGCGTTGTCCGACACGGCGAGGTCCGGCGAACTCGTGTTCATGAGCGCCTCCAATGGGGGTGTTGCGTGATCGAACTGTGACCTATGCCACTATAGAGCAACGAGGCGGCCACCGGCGGCAACGCTGTCGTGTTTCGGAAAACGCACCCGCCTCAGCGCCGCCCGGCCGTGATCGAACACACCCTCGGTAGGGTGTCCGCGTGGACCTTCTGCCCCTGTCGCCTCGAGGCGAGACCCCGGTTCGAGCCCTCACCATCGCCGGCACCGACTCCGGAGGCGGAGCCGGCATCCAGGCCGATTCCCGCACGATGGCGATGTGCGGTGTGCACGCATGCGTCGCGGTGGCCGCCGTGACCGTCCAGAACTCCGTCGGCGTCCGCGGGTTCCACGAGATCCCCGCCGAGACCGTGGCCGACCAGGTGCGGTGCGTGGTCGAGGACATCGGGGTGTCCGCAGCGAAGACGGGCATGCTCGCCTCCACGCAGATCATCGAGGCCGTCGCGCAGGTGTGCTCCGAGGTGGGCATCGGCCGCGACATGGAGGTGCCGCTCGTCGTCGACCCGGTCTGCGCGTCGATGCACGGCGACCCGCTGCTGCACTCCGACGCGCTCGACGCGATCCGCGGGGTGCTCATCCCCCTCGCCACCGTCGTCACCCCGAATCTCGACGAGGTACGGCTGATCACGAGCATCGAGGTGGTCGACGACGCGTCGGCCCGGCGCGCCGCCGAAGCGCTCCATGCGCTCGGCGCCCAGTGGGTGATCGTCAAGGGCGGTCACCTGCGCAGCTCGGAGAAGAGCACCGACCTGCTGTTCGACGGCGACCGTTTCCTCGAGTTCAGCACGCCGCGCATCGAGACCGGCAACGACCACGGCGGCGGCGACACGCTCGCGGCCGCGATCGCGTCTGCCCTCGCGCACGGCCGGTCGGTGCCCGAGGCAGTCGAGTTCGCGAAGGAATGGATCACGAAGTGCCTCGAGTGGTCCTACGACCTCGGTCACGGCCACGGCCCGGTCAACCCGTTGTGGCGACTGCACGAGCGCTGACCGCGCCCGCCCTCACTCGGTGAACTCGGCGCGCACCTCGGCCCGCTGGTCGCCGGTGGGCACCCCGTCGGGTCCGTCGATCGAATTCGCGTAGACGGCCGTGCCGTAGGCGACGGCGGCGGCCGCCGCGGCGAACGCGTCGCGGTCGATGCCGGCCAGGGTGTCCTCGGGGGTGTGGTAGTTCGGGTCGAAGGGCTGGTCGGCGGTGCCACCCCACAGGTCGGCCTGGTCGGGAGTCTTGACGTCGTCGGCGCCGGTGAACACCCCGCCCGCGGGGATGCCGAAGGCTACGAACGGACCGTAGTCGGAGCGGCCGTCGAAATCCGTTCCGCCGACCTCGATTCCGCGTTCGTCGAAGAACTGCGCGAAGGTCCGTTCGATACCCGCCGAACCCTCCGGTCCGGGTCCTTCACCGACGGCGTCGGAGTCGTCGCCGTCGAACACCAGATATCCGGCGTTGGGCGAGCCGAGCATGTCGAAGTTCAGGTACAGGGCGATGTCGAGTCGTTCCTCGTCGGACAGCGACTCGACGTACCTCGTGGAGCCGACCAGTCCGACCTCCTCGGCGCCCCAGAACGCGAACCGCACGGCGTTGGTCACGCCCGGCTCGCTGCCGAGTTGCAGCGCGGTCTCGAGGACGGCGGCGACACCGGTTCCGTTGTCGTTGATCCCCGGTCCTTCGGGGACGCTGTCGAGGTGCGCGCCGACGACGACCACGTCGTCGGTCGAGCCGGTGCGCGTCTGCGCGATCACGTTGCGCGACTTCCGGTCCTCGGTGCGGGTCTGGAGTGTCACCGTCACGGTGGTCGCGGCGGACAGGCGCTCGGCGTCGGCCCCGGCCACGCCCCCGACCGGGATGCGGGGGTTCGATTCCGCCCCGAGACCGGCGGCGGCGAGCGGGCCGTCCTCGTTGTTGGCGACGAGCAGCGCGGCCGCTCCCCGTTCGGCGGCGACCTGCTCCTTGACGGCGAAGGTGCACACGCCGCGATCGACGATCACCACCGCGCCGGTCGCGTCGATGCCGTCGTAGTCGGTGGCCTCGCAACCGGGGGTGTCGTCGGGGGCGATGCGCACGACGCGCGCGGTGAGCCCCTCCGGTCCCGTCGACGGCGACATGCCGAGTGCGCTCACGCCCATCGGCTCCCCGTCGACGGTGAGCTGCTCGTTCTCGACGGCGAACAGGGTCGTGTCGAACTCCGGTGTCTGCACGTCGAATCCGGCGTCGCGCAGGGCTCCGGCGACGTAGTCGACGCTCGCGTCGTAGCCGGGGGTCCCGAGCGAACGGTTTCCCTGGTTCTCGCCGGCGATCCGTTCGAGTTCCGTCAGGTGCGTCATGACGGCATCGAGCTGCACGGCGTCGGCGAGCGCCGTCGGGTCGACGGGCGGCGCCTCCACCTCCGCCTCCGAGCATCCCGCCGTCAGCAGTACACCGGCGGCGATCAGCGCCGCTCCCCGCATGCCGTATCTCGTCTGCGCCCGCGCCATCGACCGAGCGTACAAAAAAGCACTGCGCCGCACGGGGAAACCGTGCGGCGCAGTGTGCGGAGGCAGAACCTGCGGCGTGTCGAGGTAGTACCTCAGGCGTCGCGGCGGTTGACCACCACGAGTGAGGCCGCGAACACCAGGAACGAGAAGGCCGCGAAGTACACGAGCGATCCCCATGGACCCCAGTGGAATTCGATTCCCTGCCCGATACCCAGGAAGTTGTTCGCGTTCGCGAACGGCAGGAACGGCTGGATCTCGCGGCCCACCGAACCGAACAGCGCGAACAACGACTCGAGCAGCAGCGGCCACAGCATCAGCAGCGCGATCGTGCCGGCCGACTGCCGCAGCAGCGTGCCCACACCGATCGCGAGGAAGACGCACAGGAACGCGTAGATCGCGGTGCCGTAGATCGCGCGCCACGCCGTGTCGCCGCTGAGGACGAGTTCGCGACCTGCGTCGGGCCCGGCCAGTGCCTTCGCGAGGTAGAAGGCACCGAACGAGACCGCGAGTGTCAGCACCGCGCCCAGCACACCGATGAGCAGGGCCTTCATCGTCAGGAGCAGGGTGCGGTTCGGGGTGGCCTGGAAGGTCGTGCGGATGACCCCGAAACGGTATTCGCTGGTGACCGACAGTGCCGCGAGGATCATGAGCACCAGCACGCCGAAGCCGGTGACGCCGCTGACCGCGACGTCCACGGTCGGATAGAACCGTCCCAGTTCGTCGTCCATCCCGGCCGACGCGCGGGAGACCGACCCGAGGATCGCGGCCAGACCCAGGCCGAGGGCGACGATGACGACGGTGCACCACAGCGGTGACTGCACCGACGTGAGCTTGATCCGTTCGGCCCGCAGTGTGTCGAGCGCCGTACTCATCACAGTCCACCCTTCATGACGTCGTCGACTCCGGATCCGTGGTATTCGACCTCGCCACCGGTGAGTTTCATGAACGCTTCCTCGAGCGACGCGTTGCGTCCCGCGAGTTCGTGCAGCACGATCGACCGGGTCGCGGCGAGTTCGCCGATCTCCGCCGCCGGAGCGCCCGAGACGTGCAGGGCACCGTCGTCCTCCCGCACGGTGTGCCCGCGTTCGGTGAGCGCGGTGCGCAGCTCGTCGAGTTGCGGGCTGCGCACGACGACGAACGAGTCGGACGCGCGGTCGACGAACGCCTTCACCGAGGTGTCGGCGATGAGCCGTCCACGGCCGATGACGATGAGGTGTTCGGCGGTCTGCGCCATCTCCGAGAGCAGGTGGCTGGACACGAGCACCGTGCGGCCTTCCGCGGCGAGCGCCTGCATGAACCGCCGGATCCACACGATGCCCTCGGGGTCGAGGCCGTTGACCGGTTCGTCGAACAGCAGCACGCGCGGGTTGCCGAGCAGTGCGGCGGCGAGACCGAGTCGCTGCGACATGCCGAGCGAGAAGCCGCCGGCGCGCTTGCCCGCGACCTCCGTCAGACCCACCTGGCGCAGAACCTCGTCGACACGCGAGGCGGGCAGACCGTTCGACGCGGCCAGCCAGGCGAGATGCGACCGCGCCGACCGGTTGGGATGCACCCACTTCGCGTCGAGCAACGCCCCGACGGTGGTGAGCGGCCGTGTCAGCTCGCTGTACGGCTTCCCTTCGATCAGTGCGGTTCCCGAGGTCGGCCGGTCCAGCCCCAGGATCATGCGCATCGTGGTGGACTTCCCCGCGCCGTTGGGGCCGAGGAAGCCGGTGACGATGCCGGGACGGACCGTGAACGTCAGGTCGTCGACCGCGGTCGTGGACCCGAAGGTCTTGGTCAAGCCGGTCACTTCGATCATGCGCACCACCCTACGTGCGGCTCCGGCGAGCGCATCCGATCACACTCCCCGGAGCCGCACGCGGTGCGTCAGGGGACGAAGACCTCGGTGGTGACCGGGATGCTCGGTCGCTCGGTACGCATCGTCAGGGCGACGCGGCCGGGTCCGGGGAACACGTGCATGAACAACGGCCGGGTGCTCGTGTGGAAGGCCGGCACGAAGCGGGTCTCCGTACCGCGGGCACCGGTGTCGAGGTTGTGCCAGTCGAAAGCGACGGTGACGTCGCAGTTCAGGATGCTCGGCGTCCACTCGCCGAGAAGCGAGTAGCCCTGCGTGATCCGCAGTTCGATCCCGTGGGTGGCACCCGGCGCCGAGGAGTACTCGTAGAGCGGGCCGTCGAAGGCGGTTCCACCGGCGCGCACGATGCCGGCGCAGATGCCGTCGCCCAATGTCAGCACGGGTGGCGTGGACAACTCCGTCGTCGCGCACGACCTCGGTCCGGTGTTCGACCAGCCCATCTGACACGGTTCCTGGGCGCCCGCGACACCCGGCGCCGCGACGGCGACGGCAGTGCCCATGAGCCCGGCAGCGGCGGCAGCGAGAATTCTGTGTGCAATTGTCATGCCCGGGGATCGTACAGACCGATCGGTATCCCGTCGCGTGATAATCGGAAAACCCCTGAACACCAAGGTGCTCAGGGGTTTCCCGTACCGGTCACGGCTCCATCGGCGAAGATGCCTGGGCCCAGAAGCGTTTCGGGATCCGGCCGGCGTGCCGGGCACGGAATCCCGCTTCGACGGCGTGACGCATCGCCGACGCCATCAGCGCCGGATCCTTCGCGCGGGTGACGGCGGTCGCGAGCAGCACGGCGTCGCAACCGAGTTCCATCGCGAGCGCCGCGTCGGAGGCGGTTCCGATTCCCGCGTCGAGGATCACCGGCACACCCGCGGCCTCGACGATCATCTCGATGTGGTGCGGGTTCGAGATGCCGAGGCCGGTCCCGATCGGCGAGCCGAGCGGCATCACCGCGGCACAACCGACGTCCTCGAGGCGTCGCGCGAGGACGGGATCGTCGGTCGTGTACGGCAGGACGACGAAGCCGTCGTCGACGAGTTGTTCGGCCGCGGAGACGAGTTCGATGGCGTCGGGCAGCAGCGTCCGTTCGTCGGCGATGACCTCGAGTTTCACCCAGTCGGTCTCCAGCGCCTCCCGACCGAGCTGCGCGGTCAGCACGGCTTCCTTCGCGCCGCGGCACCCGGCGGTGTTCGGCAGCGGTTCGATGCCGAGACGGCGCAGCAGGTCGAGGACACCGGTTCCGGAGGCTGCGTCGACGCGGCGCATCGCGACGGTGGTCAGTTCGGTGCCCGACGCGACGAGTGCCTCCTCGAGCACGGCCAGGTTCGCCGCGCCACCGGTGCCGGTGATCAGCCGCGACCCGAAGGTGCGGCCGGCGATGGTCAGCTGCGGCAGGTCGGCGCCGGGATCGTGTGTGTCAGCCACCCTGGACCGCCGTGAGGATCTCGATGCTCGCTCCGCGCGTGACCGGCTCCGACCAGCGGCCGCGCGGGCACACGACACCGTCGACGGCGACCGCGATGCCCTTCTCGGGCAGGCCGAGCTCGTTCAGCAGTTGTGACACGGTCGGGGCCGCGTCGTAGTACTTGTCCTCACCGTTGACGGTGATGCCCACGGACACGTTCGTCATCCCACACTCGCTTCCGTAATTCGTCCAGGACAGGCGTATTGCGCGTCGGCCAGCGACCGCCCACCGAGTTCGGCGAGCACCGCGTCGACGGTGAGCGGCGTGAGCAGCACACCGTTGCGGCCGTGGCCGGTCGCGGCGACGACACGATCGGAGAGCCGGCCGATCAGCGGCAGGTTGTCGGGGGTCATCGGGCGCAGGCCCGCGCTCGCCTCGAACAGTTCGTACTCGCCGAGCGCAGGGAAGATCTTCTCGGCGTCGGCGATCAGATCGCGCACCCCGGCCACCGTGACCTGTGTGTCGGACGCCTCGTACTGTGTGGCGCCCACGACGAGGCCGTCGTGGCGGGGCACCAGATAGGCGGGGCGTCCGTGGACACTCGCGCGCACGGTGCGCTGCGGCGGCGGGGTCGCGCCCGGCCGCACCCGCAGGCGCAGGATCTCGCCCTTGACCGGACGGACCGGAAGGCCCGGCCACAGTCGCGCCGACGCCGAGCCGGCGGCGAGCACCACCTGATCGTCGGGAAGGTCGGCGAGATCGTGGACGGCGGCGTCGGAGAAACGCACCCCGGCCGCGGTGGCCGCGACGCGCAGGGCGTCGACGAGCGTGCGGTTGTCGACCGACGACTCGGTGGGTGCAAGCAGTCCGAGACGCACCTTCGGCCCGAGCGACGGTTCGAACTCCCGGATCTCCGCACGGGAGAGCAGACGCATCTCGTGCCCCCGCTCCCCGACCCATTCGGCGACGGTCCGCAAGTCGGCCGCGTCCGCCGCGTCGAGCGCGACGGTCAGCGACGCCTCGGCGGTGAACACGTCGACGCCGGTCTCCGCGCGCAGTGCATCCGCGAATCCGGGCCAGCGGTCGAGCGAGGCCCCACCCAGGGACAGCACGTGGTCCTCACCGGGCCAGCCCTCGGACAGCGGGGCCAGCATCCCGCCGGCCACCCACGAGGCGCCACTGCCGGGATTCGGGTCGTGCACGGTCACGATGTGCCCCGAGCGGGCCGCGCGCCATGCGATCGACAGCCCGATCACTCCGCCACCCACGACGGCCACAGTTGCCATTGGTCCACCTCACTCCCTGCGCCGGCATGATCCGGGTCAGGTCATAACGGTCGGGGCCGGCAGGCCCCCTCTCAGCCCCGCGAACCTCGGGACTCCCGTGTCGTCACTTTCTGCCTAGAGGCTACCGTCTTGGTCGTGACCACCTATCGCGGCAACCATCCCGACCCGCGCGGCCGCCTCGCGACCGCCCGGTTGTACCTGTGCACCGACGCTCGCCGGGACACCGGCGACCTCGCACGGTTCGTCGAGGAGGCCCTCGCCGGTGGGGTCGACATCGTCCAGTTGCGCGACAAGGACTCGGCCGGCGAGAAGAAGTTCGGACGCCTCGAGGCACGCGAGGAACTCGCCGCCCTCGAGATCATCGGCGAGGCGTGTGCACGCCACGGTGCGCTCCTGGCCGTGAACGACCGCGCCGACATCGCGCTCGCGGCGGGCGCCGACATCCTGCATCTCGGTCAGGGCGATCTGCCGGTGCGGCACGCGCGGCAGATCCTCGGCGACGAGATCGTCATCGGCCGCTCGACGTCGAGCCGCGCGCAGGCTGCGCTCGCCGACATCGAGGAGGGCGTCGACTACTTCGCGTCCGGGCCGGTGTGGGACACCCCGACCAAGCCGGGACGGACCGCGGCGGGGCTGGAGGTGACGCGCGAGGTCGCGCAGTCGCAGCCGGCACGGCCGTGGTTCGCGATCGGCGGCATCGATCTCGAGCGGCTCCCCGAGGTGCTCGACGCCGGTGCCACGCGGGTCGCGGTGGTCCGGGCGATCACGAAGGCCTCCGATCCGCGGGCAGCCGCCGCAGCACTCGAGGCCGCGCTGCCGGCCTGAAAGGCGGCTGAAGGCTGCGCTGCCGGCCTGAGGCGTTACAGCCAGCCCAGCACGGCCGAGGGCGACATCGCGATCGTGCCCTCGGGCAACCGCGCGCGCAGGCCGCGATCCGCGGTGACCACGACCGTCACCCCAGGGTCGACCACGGCCGTCGCGGTGGAGGCCAGCCGGGTCAGTTCGTCGTCGCCGCTGCCGTCCGCGCTGTGCACCGGGATCCGGACGTCGTCGATCGTCGCGTCGCGGGCATGCCCTTCGAGGACCGCTTCGACGCAGGGGACCCAGCCGAACGTCCCGTCGGGAAATTCGACCGTGCGGGGAAGGACCGCGGCGAGGTCGGCGAGCAGGGCGCTCGTCGCGCCGGGGCGGTCGCGCCACCATCCGGTGGGGCCGCTCGCTCCGAGCACGTTCGCGGTGTCGAGCAGCATGCGTACCGGTGAGGTGCGCAGCGACGGCCACGCCTCGGCGAAGCCGCTGTGCAGCGGCATCGCCTCGACCTCCGGTTCGGGCACCCAGCGCAGTTCGGTGCTCTCCTGGTTGAGGCTGGTCACGAGCGTTTCGGTGGCGTCGGCGACGACGGTGGTGTAGGTCCATCCGCCCGCGAGACCGGAGGTGACACGTTCGGCGCGCACCGTCACGGCCGCGACATCGATGCCGGCCTCCTCGTGGGCCTCCCGCACGGCGGCGTCGACGGTGCTCTCATGCGAGTCGCGCGCTCCACCGGGAAGCGCCCAGGTGCCACCCTGGTGCGACCATGCCGCCCGGTGCTGCAGGAGAACCGCGGGGCGACCGTCCGCGAGCGGAGCGCGCAGCAGCAGACCTGCGGCGCCGTGTCGTCCCCAGCGTTTCTCACCGTCCGGTCCGACCGCCCAGCCGTCGCCGTCTCCACGCATTGCGTCCGCCTCTCCGATCCGCCCTCGTCCGGACCTGTGCCCGGTACCGGATCCCCGCCGTCCGTGGACGGCAACAATACCGCCGGGCTGCTTATATGCTCCCCTCAGACCGCTCGACACGAGGAAGGGAGTGCCCGGTGGACGTACGGATCACCCCTCCCTTCGCTCCTGTCGAGAGCCACATTCGCGACGACGCCGATACGGACACTCCGGACGCCCGGTTCGACGACGCTCGTGCCCTGCTCCGATCCACGCCGGTCCGGTTGGTGGTCCTCGGGGTGGTGCTCACCGTGCTGCTCGTCGCCTCGGCAGCGGTCTCCGCAACGATGGTGTCCGGCAGGCAGGCCACCCACGATCGTCTCCTCACGTCCATCGAGCCGCTCGCCAGCGCGGCCCAGAATCTCTACAGCGCGCTCTCGGTGGCCGACGCCGCCGCCGTGACGGGCTTCATCTCGGGAGGACTCGAACCGGAAGCGGTGCGCAGTCGCTACATCCGGGCCACCAACGAGGCTGCGGAATATCTCGTCATCGCTTCGACCGGTCTGACCGACGCCGACCGCGAGACCGCACACAACCTGACGGAGATCGGGCGGTTGCTGCCCGTCTACACGGGTCTCATCGAGACGGCCCGCACCAACAACCGCACCGGGCATCCGGTCGGCGCCGCATATCTCGGCGAGGCCTCGCACCTGATGCAGACCGAACTGCTCCCCGCCGCGCAGGAACTGCACACGCGCGGCGTCGCCGCGGTCGAGGACACCCAGCGCGACGCGGTGCGACCGCCCTGGCTCGCGATCGGGCTGCTCCTCGTCACGGTCGCCGCCCTGTGCGTGGCGCACGTCGTCGTGAGCCGCCGCAGTCGTCGCACCCTCAATCCCGGAATCCTCGTCGCGATCGGCGCGACCGGCGCGCTGCTGTGCTGGTTGCTCGTCGCGGGCCTGGCCTCGTCGAGTGCCACCGAACGCGCCATCGAGCGCGGTGCGGCACCGCTCGCCGATCTCACCGAGGGCCGGATCCTCGCCCAGCAGTCGCGTACCGCCGAGACCCTGCTGATCGCCCGGCGCGACACGACCGGCGCGTACGACGACACCTTCGGGACCAACATGGCGCGACTCGGCGACATCCTCGACGAGTACGGTCGCGATTCCGCCCTCGAGGCGGGCGCCGAGGCAGTGGAGACCGCCCGGTCGGCGCACGAGGCCTGGATCAACTCGCATGCACGCATGGTCGACGCCCTCGTCCGCGGCGATTACGCAGCGGCCTCGGTACTCGCGGTCGGCGCAGGTCCCGGCGAGTCCACCGCCCGGTTCGTCGCTCTCGATGCGGCCCTGACGGAAGGAATCGACGACACCCGCACCGAACTGCGCGACAACGAGTTCCGCGCCTCCCGCACCCTCGCCGGCCTCGCACCGATGTCGGTGGTGCTGCTGACGGTGGCGCTGGTCGGCGTGTGGGTCGGTCTCCGGCCCCGGTTGAAGGAGTACCAGTGAGAGAGCGCGTTCTCGTCGCGGGCCTGTGCGTCGTCGCCGCACTCGCCGGCGGGTGCGCGACCGATCCCCCACCGCGCGCCCCCGGCCTCCAGGGGACGACGACCTCTCTCCCGCTCCCCGAGAACGCGCGGATGCTCGAGTCGTCGGTGGCCACACCGCCCGCCCCCGACTGCGGCGATCCCACCGCCTCGCTTCCCCCGGACCCGAACGCCACCGGACCTGCGATCGATCGGATCCGCACGCGCGGCCGGCTGATCGTCGGCCTCGACACCGGCAGCAACCTCATGAGCTACCGCGACACCGCGACCGGGCGCATCACCGGTTTCGACGTCGACATCGCGCGCGAGATCGCCCGCGACCTCCTGGGCGATCCCGCTCTCGTCGACTACCGCATCCTGTCGTCGGCCGAGCGCGAGAAGGCGCTGCAGGACTCCACCGTCGACATCGTCGCGAAGACCATGAGCATCACGTGCGCCCGACGCGAGAAGGTCGACTTCTCCACCGAGTACTTCCGGGCCCAGCAGCGCGTGCTCGTCGTCCGGGGATCCGACATCCGCTCCGCCGCCGATCTCGCCGGCCGGCGCGTGTGCATCGTCGAGGGCACGACCTCGCTGCTCCGGATGCGGGAGGTACAGCCGTCGGCGTCGATCCTCACCGTGCCGTCGTGGGCCGACTGCCTCGTCGTCCTCCAGCAACAGCAGGTCGACGCCGTGAGCACCGACGACACGATCCTCGCCGGACTCGCCTCGCAGGACCCCTATCTCGAACTCGTCGGCCCCTCCCTGGGATCGGAGCCGTACGGAATCGGAATCCGGCTGGGCAGCGACGAGCTCGTACGGTTCGTCAACGCCACCCTCGAACGGATCCGTTCCGACGGGACGTGGACGGCGCTGTACGAGAAGTACCTGCGGGTGCTCGGTCCCACTCCGTCACCCCCGACTCCGAACTACCGGGAGTGACGGCCATGTCCGACGAACCCGAACCGGCCGATACCCCGTCGGTCGATTCCGGCCCCGCCACCGAACGGGCGGTGAACTCCGGGCCCACCACGGAACGGGCAGTGGACTCCGGGCCCGCCACCAGGCGTGCGGCGGATTCCGGGCCCGCGACCGAGCCGTCGACGAGCGACTCGGGACCGGCCACCGCGCGGGCGGCCGGGGATGCCGGACCTGCCACCGAACGCGGCCCTGTCCCCACCACGCGGCCCGAATCCACCCAGCGCTCGTCGATCTGGTCCGGCTCGTCGTCCCAGCGTTCGTCCTCCCAACGTTCGTCGAGCCGCCGCATCCGGCCGCGCGGAACCCAGCGTCGCCGCATCGCCGGCCTCGTCGACGTGCCGGTCCCCACCACGAAGGATCCGGTCGACGCGGTCCTCCGCGATCCTCACGTCTCCGAGGGCAAGAGGTTCTGCGCGAAGTGCGGACAACCGGTGGGACGCAGCACCCCGTCGGGGCCGGGTCCCACGGAAGGCGATTGCCCCCAGTGCGGAACACATTTCCAGTTCACTCCGGCCCTGCACCGCGGCGATCTCGTCGCCGGGCAGTACGAGGTGCAAGGCTGTCTCGCACACGGCGGACTCGGGTGGATCTATCTCGCGATCGACCGCAACGTGAGCGACCGCTGGGTGGTGCTGAAGGGCCTGCTGCAGGGTGGCGACGCCGAGGCGCAGGCGGTGGCGGTGGCCGAACGCCAGTTCCTGGCCGAGGTCAGCCATCCGAGCATCGTGCAGATCTACAACTTCGTCGAGCACCCCTCACCCGACGGCACCCCGATGGGGTACATCGTCATGGAGTACCTGGGTGGTCACACCCTGCGTACCGTGCTCGACAACTACCCTCCGCCGAACCGCATCCCGGTCGAGCAAGCCATCGGGTACATGCTCGAAGTGCTTCCGGCACTGCAGTATCTCCACGACATCGGACTGGTCTACAACGACCTCAAGCCCGAGAACATCATGGTCACCGACGAGCAGATCGAACTCATCGACCTCGGTGCCGTCTCCGCGATCGAGGGGTACGGCTATCTGTACGGGACGCCGGGATATCAGGCACCCGAGATCGTCCGGACCGGGCCGACGGTCGCGAGCGACATCTACACGGTCGGACGCACACTCGCGGTGCTCACGCTCGACATGCCGTCGGACAAGGGCCGGTACCGCGACGGTCTGCCCACTCCCGAGCAGGCGCCCCTGCTCGCCGAGTTCGACTCCTTCCACCGCCTGCTCCTGCGGGCTACGAACCCCGATCCGCAGCAGCGCTTCTCGTCCGCCGACGAACTGCAGGGACAGCTCACCGGTGTGCTGCGCGAGATCCTGTCGAAGAAACTCGGCACCGAACATCCCGGGCTGTCCCGGCTGTTCAGCCCGCCCCGCACGACCTTCGGCACCGACGAGGCGCTCGTCCCCACCGACGTCTACGCCGACGGGATCGAGCGCGACCCCAAACTGCGGGGCCAGGATGTCGCGGCGGCGCTGCCCGTCCCGCTGCTCGACCCCAACGATCCGAGTGCCGCGCTCCTCGCCGCAGCGGTACACAGCGAACCGCAGCAGACCCTCGACTCGCTCCGGCACGCGCGCGAGAACGGGGTCGGGCGGGTCGTCGGGGCATCCGACGTGTCGTTCTCCAAGGAGATCACCCTCGCCGAGGTCCGCGCCCATCTCGATCTCGGGCAGGTCGACAGCGCGGTGGAGATCCTCACCCGCCTCGAGCGCGCGTTCGGCGACGACTGGCGCATGGACTGGTACGCCGGCATCGCCGAACTGCTGCAGGACGACTACGAGGCAGCGTTCGCCCGGTTCGACAAGGTGCTGCAGGCTCTTCCGGGCGAGATCGCCCCGAAGATCGCGCTCGGGGCCACCGCCGAACTGACGCTGCAGCATTGGGAGAGCGACGACCCCGACGCGTGGCGACGCTTCTGCGAGCAGTCCTACCGGGTCGTGTGGCGCACCGATCACGCCGTCGTCAGCGCGGCCTTCGGTTTGGCACGCCAGCTCACCGCCCGCGACGAGATCCGTGCCGCCGTCGACGTGCTCGACGAGGTCCCCACGACCTCCCGGCACCACAGTGCAGCGACCATGACCGCCGCCCTGGTCCTGTTACGAGGCGGTCGCGTCGAGGAGATCTCCGAGGCGGATCTGCGGGAGGCCGCGCACCGGATCGCGTCGCTGCCTCCCGACGAGGGTCGCGCCCTGCAGATGCGCGCACTGGTCCTCGGGACGGCGCTCGAATGGGTGCGCAGTGGACGGGCGTCGAGTCGCGAGTACGACCGCATCCTCGACGTACCGTTCACCGAGAAGGGACTACGCCTGGGCACCGAGGCAGCGCTGCGGCAATTGGCGCGCAACGCCCCTTCCCGCACACACCGCTACACCCTCGTCGACCTCGCGAACGCGATCCGGCCGCGCAGTTTGACCTGATCAGAAGTCAGCGCCGGGCGAACTGCACGGCCGCGCGGGCGATGGCGAGTTCCTCGTTCGTGGGGATCACGAGCACCTCCACCTGCGACGAGTCGGCCGAGATCCGGCGTTCCCCGTCGTCGTCGGCAGTGTTGCGCGCATCGTCGACGACGATGCCGAGCCGGTCGAGGCCGGAGAGGCTGTCGCGCCGGACGTCGACGTTGTTCTCCCCCACCCCACCGGTGAACACGATCGCGTCGACGCCACCGAGCTCGAAGGTGTAGGCGCCCACGTACTTCCGGATGCGATGCACGTAGACCTCGTACGCGAGTCGCGCGTCCTCGTCGCCCTCGCCGACGAGCTTCAGCAGAGCCCGGAAGTCGTTGACACCCGACAGCCCCTTCAGGCCCGAATGCCGGTTGAGCAGGTCGTCGATGGCGTCGACCTTCAACCCGGCCGCCCGGTTGAGGTGCATGACGACACCCGGATCGATGTCGCCGCTGCGCGTGCCCATGACGAGACCCTCGAGCGGGGTCAGTCCCATCGAGGTGTCGATCGGGCTCCCACCTGCGACCGCCGACGCCGACGCACCGTTACCCAGATGGAGCACAACCAGATTCAGGTCCGCGATGTCGCGTCCGAGGAACTCCGCGGCACGCCCCGACACGTATTCGTGTGAAGTACCGTGGAATCCGTACCGCCGGATGTCGTGCTTGTGGGCGATGTCGCGGTCGATCGCATAGGTCGCCGCGTGCGGCGGAAGACCGTGGAAGAAGGCGGTGTCGAAGACACCCACGTGGGGGATGTCGGGAAGTTCCTCCCGCGCGACCTCCATTCCCACGACGTTCGCCGGATTGTGGAGGGGCGCAAGGATCGACAATTCGTCGACGGCGCGGACCACGTCGTCGTCGATCAGGGTCGGTTCGTAGAAGACCTTGCCGCCGTGCACGAGTCGGTGTCCGACGGCGACGATGCCCACCTCGTGCAGCGGACGGCCCAGCCCTTCGAGCATCTCCAGTACCGCACGCAGTCCGGTCCGGTGGTCGGCGATGGCGTCGTTGCGTTCGTCCACACCCGTCGTGTGGTGGAAGACGATCCGGCCCTCCGGTTCCCCGATCCGCTCGATCAGTCCGTGCGCCAGCGACTTTCCGCTCTCCGGTTCGATCAGTTGGAACTTGATCGACGACGATCCGGAGTTGAGGACCAGGACGATGCCTGCGGTGACCGGGTTCGGGCTGCTCACGCGTCTTCCTCCTGCGCCTGGATCGCGGTGATGGCGATGGTGTTGACGATGTCCTGGATCAGGGCGCCCCGCGAGAGGTCGTTGACCGGCTTGTTCAGGCCTTGCAGGACGGGTCCGACGGCGACGGCACCGGCGCTGCGCTGCACGGCCTTGTAGGTGTTGTTGCCGGTGTTCAGGTCCGGGAAGATGAACACCGTGGCGCGACCGGCGACGTCGGAGTCGGGTAACTTCGCGCTCGCGACCGTCGGTTCGATCGCCGCGTCGTACTGGATCGGACCCTCCACGAGCAGGTCGGATCGTCGCTCGCGCACGAACGTGGTGGCCGAGCGGACCTTGTCGACGTCGGCGCCCGAACCGGATTCGCCGGTGGAGTACGACAGCATCGCGACCCGGGGGTCGATGCCGAACCGGGCGGCGGTCGCGGCGGACGAGATCGCGATGTCGGCGAGCTGGTCGGCGGTCGGGTCGGGGACGACGGCACAGTCACCGTAGGCGAGCACGCGGTCGGCGAGGCACATCAGGAAGATGCTCGACACCGTGGAGACACCCGGTTCGGTCTTGATGATCTCGAGGGCGGGACGGATCGTGTGGGCGGTGGTGTGCGCCGCGCCCGATACCATGCCGTCGGCCAGGCCCAGATGCACCATCATCGTGCCGAAATACGAGATGTCGCGCATGATCTCGCGTGCACGATCGACGGTCATGCCCTTGTGGGCACGCAGCCGCGCGTACTCCTCCGCGAACCGGTCGGCGTGCTCGGATGTGCGCGGATCGAGGATCTGCGCTTCCGACAGGTCCACCCCGAGTTCCGACGCCCGCTGGCGGACGGCCGCCTCGTCGCCGAGGATCGTGAGCTTCGCGATGCCGCGCTGGAGCACACGCCCGGCAGCTCTGAGGACGCGATCGTCCTCGCCCTCGGGCAGCACGATGTGGCGCTGCTGGGCCCGCGCCCGGTCGATGAGCTGGTATTCGAACATCTGCGGGGTGGTCACGGACGGTCGCGGCAGTCGCAGCCGGTCGAGCAGGGAGTGCGCGTCGACGTGCCGTTCCATGAGCGCGAGAGCCGTGTCGATCTTGCGCTGCGCACCGAGGGCCATGCGGCCGCGGGTGCGGTCCGCGGCCGAGGCGGTATCGAAGGTGCCGAGGTCGGTGGTGAGGATCGGTAGCGACGGCTTCAGAGCCGCAACGAGCTCCGCGATCATCGGATGCGGCAGCAGACCGCCGTTCATGATGATGCCGGCGAGCGTCGGGAAACCTTCGGCGGCATTGGCATTGACCAGCGCGAGGATGACGTCGGAGCGGTCGGCGGGAGCGATCACGACGATACCGTCGGTGAGGCGCTCCAGAATCCGCTCGGCGGTCATGCCACCGACCATGATCCGCAGCGCTTCCCGCTGCAGCAGGTCGGGGTCGCCGCTGTAGAGCTCGCCTCCGATCGCGGTCTGCAGCTCGGCCATCGTCGGCGCCACCAGCGCGGGCACCTCCGGGAGCGTCCACACCGGTTCGGTGCGGTCGCCGAGTGCCTGTGCGATCTCGTCGAGTGCGTCGGGGTCGCAGCGGTTCACCACCACCGCACCGAGATGCGCGTGCTGACCCGCGAGCTCGTTTGCACACACCCCGGCGAGCTGGGCGATCTCGGCGGGCGTGCGGCGGGAACCGCGCAGGACGAGCAGCACCGGGGCGTCGAGGTTCGCCGCGATGCGGGCGTTGTACGACAGCTCGCTGGGGTTGGCGATCTCGGTGTAGTCGCTGCCGACGATGACGACGGCGTCGCAGCGGTCGGCCACCGCGTGGTACTTGCCGACGATGTCGCTGAGCGCGGTGTCCGGGTCGTCGTGGACGTCGTCGTAGGTGACGCCGATGCAGTCCTCGTAGGCGAGGTCGACGGTGGTGTGTTCGAGCAACAGTTCGAGGATGTAGTCGATGTCGCTGTCGGAGCGCGCGATGGGCCGGAAGACACCGACGCGGGCGGTTGACGCGCACAGCGTCTGCAGCACCCCCAGGGCGACGGTCGATTTCCCGGTGTCCCCTTCCGGAGCTGCGATGTAGATGCTCGAGACGGACCCTGCAGCAGCACTCATGGATTCCACCCTAACTGCAAACTTTGTTCCGTCCGGTGTAGCCGCGCACATGCCCGGCCGGATGTGTCAGGCCGGGCATGTGAGAGTCGCGGGAACTCAGGACTGGGTCTGCAGCACGCGCGGCGTGCCGGGCTGTTCGGCGTCCGCCACGACCTCCACCGGTTCGGCGTCGGCCGGCAGTCCGAGCAGGTCGGTCGGCGTCTTCGCCGTCTCACGCAGTCCGAGGACCGCGACACCTGCGATGCCGCACGCGACCGCACCGAAGATCGCGACCGGGAGCCAGCCCGTCACGCCGGGGAGCAGGATCAGCGCGGCGACCATCGGCGAGAAGCCGGCCAGCAGGTTGCCGAGCTGGTTGCTCACGGCCATCCCCGTGAAGCGGACGGTCGCCGGGAACTGTTCGGCGAAGAAGGACGTCCACACGCCGTTGTAGCAGCTGAAGAACAGCGACATGTTCACGAACGCGGCGACGGAGATCAGCAGGATGTTCGTCGTCGAGATCGCCCACAGGTATCCGGCGAGGCTCACCGCGCAGCCGAGGGAGGCGATCAACATGGTCGGCTTGCGGCCGATGATGTCGGAGAGGTAGCCGGCCGCGGGGATCGTGAACATCGACAGTGCGATGGAGACGGAGATGACGGTGAGCATCACGCTGTGCTCGACACCCACCGAGGTGGCGTACGACAGGCTGAACACGGCGAAGAGGGTCTGCACCGATGCCATCAGGGACGCGCCGGCCACCCGGATCACCGAGCGCCAGTGGAACTTGAACACGTCGCCGAGGGGGAGCTTGCGGACGACGCTCTCCTCCTTCACCTCGGTGAAGGTCGGCGTCTCGTCCAGGTGGTTGCGAACGTAGTAGGTCACGACGACGACAACTGCGCTGAGCCAGAACGGGATCCGCCAGCCCCAGCTGTAGAGCGCGTCGTCGGGCAGGAGCGAGACGGGCACGAAGACGACGGTCGCGAGCGAACACCCCACGGCGTAGCCGACCATCACGAAGCTCGTGAAGAAACCGCGGCGTCCCACCGGCGAATGTTCGACGGTCAACGTCGACGCCCCGGCCGATTCGGCGCCCGCCGAGAAGCCCTGCAGGACACGCATCGCCACGAGGAGGATCGGTGCGAGGATGTCCACCTGCTCGTAGGTCGGAAGACATCCGATGACGAAGGACGCGACGCCCATCAGGACGACGGTCGCGAGCATGACGCGTTTGCGGCCGAGCCGGTCGCCGAAGTGCCCCATGACGACGGCGCCCACCGGCCGTGCCACGTACCCCACGGCGAAGGTGGCGAAGGATGCGATGAGGGCGACGGTGGGGTTACCGCCCGGGAAGAACAGCACGTTGAAGACGAGCGCGGCGGCAGCGCCGTAGACGAAGAAGTCGTAGTACTCCAGTGCCCCTCCGAGGAGCGCGGCGATCGATGCGCGGCGGGGGTTCATCTCCGGTTTCGCTTCTGACTGCGGCATGGTCGATGCAGATTTGTCGGTGATCACGGTGCCTCGTTGGGTTCGATTCGGATCGGGGTCGGCGTGTGCCTCGTCCGAGCTGTGATGTCCGGCGGTGGCGGGCAGTGTGTGTGACGGTTGCCACCGCGTCGGAACAAACGTAGGTAGACACCGGACCCCGTCGCTGTTCCGTTGTGAAACAACATCGACATCTCTCGTCGAACAGAAAAGGTGCCGCTTCTCCTTCTCGGAGAAGCGGCGCCTCAAAGGCCGGATGTCAGGCGAGTGCGCGGAGCCTCGGCGCTAGGTCGCGCTCGAACAGTTCCAGGAACCGCTTCTGATCATGACCCGGCGCGTGGAACACCAGATGATTCAACCCGGCATCGACATACGCCTTGACCTTCTCGACGGCCTCGTCCGGATCCGACGCCACGATCCACCGCTTGGCGACCTGCTCGATCGGCAACGCATCGGCCGCCGCCTCCATCTCCATCGGATCATCGATGCTGTGCTTCTGCTCCGGCGTCAGCGACAACGGTGCCCAGAACCGGGTGTTCTCCAGCGCCTTGTCCGGATCGGTGTCGTACGAGATCTTGATCTCGATCATCTTGTCGATCTGCGTCGCATCCCGCTCCGCCTTCTCCGCACCTTCCGCCACGGCCGGCAGGAGTTTGTCGGTGTAGAGCTCCATGCCCTTACCCGAGGTGCAGATGAACCCGTCCCCGGCGCGTCCGGCATAGCGTGCCACCACCGGGCC
>NZ_JBKFBA010000025.1:41558-83479 GCF_053345925.1 Rhodococcus sp. C26F | reverse complement strand
TCTGTAGTTCCGGCCACCCCTACTGTTCCCGTTCGGGGACAGTAGGGGATGCCGTGTCTTCGTCCCCGGGCCGGATCCTGCAACTACGGGTGGCGGACACCGGGGATTCCGGTAGCGTCACGCCCACTCGGGCCGTTCCTCCGGCTCTCGCCGGGCCCCGTATTTTCGCCTGGTACGTGTTCTAATTTTTTCCCCTCCTGCGACGACTCGATCGGGCCGTGACGGCCTCTCGTGCCGAGGTGATCGAGCTCGGGCCCGGCGTCGAAAATCTCACCGAAACCCCAGCGTAAAACCACTTATGAGCGTGTCGATGCGCGTCGGTCGACGCCCGTGTGTCCGTTCGGACGGAAATGGATCGAGATGCCCCTCGACGGATCTTTGACAGGTGAACACGTTCTAGTTACTATGACCCGGGTCACAGCACACGCCATCGATCGGCCGCGCGCCGACGACGTGAGGATCGAAGGGGGCACACGATGGTAGACCTCCTCGAGGTTCCCTTACGGGCCGTCGGCGGACTGTTCGCCATGACCGGCGAGACCGCCCGGGCGGCCTTCCGTCGCCCCTTCCAACGGCGCGAGTTCATCGACCAGGCATGGTTCGTCGCACGCGTCTCGCTCGTGCCCACCGTGCTCGTCGCGGTGCCGTTCACGGTTCTGGTGAGCTTCACCCTCAACATCCTGCTCCGGGAGATCGGCGCGGCCGACCTCAGCGGAGCGGGTGCGGCCCTCGGCGCGGTGACGCAGGTGGGTCCCATGGTCACGGTGCTCATCGTCGCCGGTGCCGGCGCCACCGCGATCTGCGCCGATCTCGCGGCGCGCACCATCCGCGAGGAGATCGACGCGATGCGTGTGCTCGGCATCGATCCGATCCAGCGTCTCGTCGTGCCCCGGGTGCTCGCGTCCACCGTCGTCGCCCTGCTGCTCAACGGTCTCGTGTGCACGATCGGCATCCTCGGCGGGTTCGCCTTCTCGGTCTTCCTCCAGGACGTCAACCCCGGCGCGTTCATCAACGGCATCACCCTGCTCACCGGCTTCGGAGAACTGATGATCTCCCAGGTCAAGGCGGGGCTGTTCGGCATGATCGCGGGGCTGGTCGCGTCCTATCTCGGTCTCAATGTCAAAGGTGGAGCGAAGAGTGTCGGCGACGCCGTCAACCAGACGGTCGTGTTCGCGTTCATGGCGCTGTTCGTGGTCAACCTCCTCGTCACGGCCGTCGGCATCAAGCTGACCGCGGGATGAGGGGAGCGGAGATTTCATGGCAGTGATGTCCTGGCGCTTCCCCCGTGCGGTTCGGCGCATGACACGTGCGTCGTCCACGGTGGACCGGGTGGGGGAGCAGGCGCTGTTCTTCGGGCGCGCCCTCGCGACGGTCCCCCGGGCGCTGATGCACTACCCCAAGGAGACGGTGCGTCTGGTCGCCGAGATCAGCATGGGCACCGGCGCACTCGCCGTCATCGGCGGCACCGTCGTGATCGTCGGCTTCCTGACGCTCTTCACCGGCGGCATCATCGCCGTGCAGGGCTTCAGCTCACTCGGCAACATCGGCGTCGAAGCGCTCACCGGCTTCTTCGCGGCCTTCATCAACGTGCGTATCGCGGCCCCGACCATCGCCGGCATCGGGCTGGCGGCCACCATCGGCGCCGGCTCCACCGCCCAGCTCGGCGCCATGCGTGTCTCCGAGGAGATCGACGCGCTCGAGACCATGGCGATCCCGTCCATCCCGTATCTGGTGTCCACGCGCGTGCTCGCCGGGATGATCGCGATCGTCCCGCTGTACTCGCTCGCCGTGATCGCCTCGTTCGTCGCGAGCCGTTTCGCGACGGTGGTGCTCTACGGTCAGTCGGCCGGCGTGTACGACCACTACTTCACCACCTTCCTGATACCCACCGACATCCTGTGGTCGTTCGTCCAGGCCATCGTGATGGCGATCGCCGTGATGCTCATCCACACCTACTACGGCTTCACCGCAGGTGGCGGCCCCGTCGGTGTGGGTGTCGCGGTCGGCAACGCGGTGCGGGCCTCGCTCGTCGCGGTCGTCACCGTCACCCTGCTCATCTCGCTCGCCGTCTACGGCGCGACCGGCAACTTCAACCTGTCGGGATAGGGCGCGCGACATGGACACTCCTTCGTGGAAGAAGAAGCTCGCCGCCTTCGGTCTCGTGGGCGGCCTCGCCGCGATCGCCGCGGTGGCACTGACGATGTTCGCCGGTGGGTTCACCTCGACGGTCCCGCTCACCGTCACCTCGCCCCGGTCGGGTCTGGTGATGGAACCCGACGCCAAGGTGAAGATGCGCGGCGTCGAGGTGGGCCGCGTGGCGTCGATCGAGCACACACCGGCCGGTGCGGTCCTGCATCTCGACATGCAGCCCGGGCAGATGCAGCTCATCCCGTCGAACGCACGGGTGGCGATCGAATCCACCACCGTCTTCGGTGCCAAGTTCGTCGACATCGTCGTCCCCGACGATCCGTCCTCGGTGCCGATGCAGGAAGGCGCCGTGATCGCGGCCGACAACGTCACCGTCGAGTTCAACACGGTCTTCGAGCACCTGTCCGACGTGCTCGCCCAGATCCAGCCCGAGAAGCTCAACGCCACCCTCGGCGCGCTGTCGGAAGCACTCAACGGACGCGGCGACGCCCTCGGTGCCGCCCTGGCCGAGGCCGATGCGTATCTCGCCGAGATGAATCCGTCGCTGCCGCAACTGCAGGCCGACCTCGTCTCGGCCGCGCAGGTGACCGACGTCTACGCCGACACGGCCCCCGACCTCATGACCACGATCGGCAACGCCACCGACGTCGGCAACACCGTCGTCGACGAACAACAGCAACTCGACCTGCTGCTGATGAACCTTACCGGTCTCGCGAACACCGGGCGGGACGTCTTGGGGGAGAACGAAACACAGTTGACCACCGCACTCGACAGCCTGAGCCACACCACCGGCCTGCTCGGTGAGTACTCGCCCGAACTGACCTGCTTCATCGTCGGTCTCAACGACGCCCGGGTGGCGTTCGAACCGATGGCCGGCACCGGCGAGTACGCGGCCCTGACCCTGAGTACGAGCTTCATGGGCGGTGCCACGCCGTACAACGACGCCCAGGATCTGCCCGTGGTCGGCGCGACCGGCGGACCGAACTGCTGGGGCCTGCCGAACTTCGACCCGCGCCGCGACGGTCACGCGCCGTTCGTCGTGTCGAACACCGGCGAAACGCCCTACAAGCCCGCAACGGAGGCCTGGATCCGCTACCCGACGATCTTCCAGTACCTGTTCGGCGACCATCTCGCGGGCGGGCGGTGACCATGAGAGCGACCACCGTCAAGTTCCTGATCTTCGCAGTCACGATGGCGTTGATCTTCGCCGGTCTGGCCGTCGTGTTCAGCCAGGCGCGGTTCACCGGCACCGAGAACTACCGGGCCACCTTCACGGACGTCTCCGGTCTCGGTGCCGGCGACAAGGTCCGCATCGCCGGGGTGCAGGTCGGTTCGGTGAAGAAGGTCGACATCGGCCGCGACAACACCGCCGAGATCGAGTTCGACGTGGACGCGAAACACACGCTGTTCACCGGCACCCGCGCCACCGTGCGATACGAGAACCTCGTCGGCGACCGGTATCTCGAACTGCTCGAAGGTGCCGGCAGCGTCGACGTCCTGCCCGCCGGTGGCAGCATCCCGATCGAGCAGACGGAACCCGCCCTCGATCTCGACCTGCTCCTCGGCGGGTTCAAGCCGCTGCTGCAGGGCCTCGACGCGCAGCAGGTCAACGACCTCTCCGGAGCTCTGTTGCAGGTCTTCCAGGGGCAGGGCGACACGCTCGTGTCGCTGCTGGGGAACACCAACTCGTTCACCAACTCACTCGCCGACCGCGACCAGCTGATCGGCGACGTCATCGACAACCTCAACGCCGTCCTCGGCACGATCGACGATCACGACCGCGAGTTCGAGAACACGATCGAACAGCTGCACACCCTGGTGGGCGGGCTGTCCGCCGATCGTGATCCCATCGGCGCGTCGATCCCGCAGATCGCCTCCGGCACCGCGGATCTCGCCGCGCTGTTGCAGAACAACCGGCCCGACCTGCAGACGGTCATCGCCGAGACGAACCGCACCATGACCCAGCTCGACCTCGGCAAGGACGACATCAACCGCACGCTCGAACGCCTGCCCTCCGACTACAAGAAACTCATCCGCGTGGGTGCATACGGAAATTTCTTCCAATTCTTCCTCTGTGCCAATACTTTCAAGTTCTCCGGACCGGACGGCACCACCATCCGGTACACCACGGCGAACCACGACACGGGAAGGTGTGCGAAGGTCGAATGAGTGCACCTCGTGACCCCAACTACATCCGGACGGGCATCATCGGCCTGGCCGTGTCCGCCGCGATCGTGCTCGCCGGTCTGCAGTACGACCAGCTGCACTTCCTCTCCGGTGGCCTGAGCTACTCGGCCCGTTTCCAGGACGCCGGTGGCCTCGTCCCCGGCGACGACGTCATGCTCGCCGGCGTGAACGTCGGCGACGTCACTGACGTGCGGCTCGACGATCAGGCCGTGCTGGTCACCTTCCGCATCCGCGACGGCATCGGGCTCGGCGACACCACCGGTGCCGACATCAAGACCAACACCGTCCTCGGACGGAAGTCCTTGGCGCTGCGCCCCGGTGGCGGCGGCGTGATGCGCCCGGGCTCGGTGATCGCGCTCGAACGCACCAACTCGCCGTACTCGCTGACCGACGCTCTCGGCGACCTCACGACGTCGGTCTCCGAACTCGACACCGACCGGATCAACGAGTCGCTCGACGCGTTGTCGCAGTCGCTCGAGAACACCCCGCCCGAGATCCAGGGCGCCCTGGAGGGCATGACCCGCCTGTCGCAGTCGATCAACGCCCGCGACGAATCGCTCGACCAGCTGCTCGAACGCGCCGAGGGGGTGACGAGCATCCTCGCCGAGCGCAGCGACCAGGTCAACGCGCTCATCGTCGACGCGAATGCACTGTTCGGCGAACTGAGTCTGCGCCGCGACGCCATCACCGAACTGATCGCGAACATCTCGTCCGTCTCACGTCAGCTCACCGGCCTCGTGCAGGACAACCAGGCGCAGATGGCACCGACGCTCGAGAAGCTCAACCTCGTCACGGCCAACCTGCAGGCGAACAAGGAGAACATCGCCGGCGCACTCGACGGTCTGGGCCCGTACATCGGCGCGCTCGGCGAATCCGTCGCCAGCGGACCGTTCTTCAACGCCTACGTGTCCAACATCCTGCCGGCACCGTGGTGGAAAGCCGTGGTGGACAGCCAGGTCGCGCCCGATCTCCTCCCAGAGGATCTGCAGGACGTGATCCCGGACGAACCCCCGACGATCAAGAGGGACGGCGAATGAGTACCGATACCGCCGCGACGACCCGGCGGCGCCCACCCTGGCTGATGGCGGCGATCATCGGCGCCGTCGTCGTGCTCGTGCTCGGCGCTCTCGCCGTGCTCGTCCTCCCGGACCTCGGCAAGCGCACCATCCACGCCGAATTCGCTTCCACCAGCGGCCTGTACGAGGGCGACGACGTGCGGGTGCTCGGGGTGTCGGTGGGACGCATCAGCGACATCGAACCCCGCGACGACCTCGTGCGCGTGACGATGCAGGTCGACAGCGGCGTCGAGATCCCGTCCGACGCGAACGCCGTCGTCATCGCGCAGAGCCTCGTCTCGGCGCGCTTCGTCCAGCTCACCCCGGTCTACTCGGGCGGTCCGACGATCGAGGACGGCACGACGATCCCGATGCAGCGCACGGCCTCTCCGGTCGAATGGGACCAGATCAAGACCGAACTGATGCGGTTGTCCGAAGCGCTCGGACCCGAGGAACTCGACCCGCAGGGGTCCCTCGGCCGGTTCATCGACACCGCAGCCGAGAATCTCGAGGGCAACGGGCAGACCGTGCGTGGGGCCCTGCGCGAGTTGTCGGACACGATGCGCACGCTCTCCGAGGGGCGCACCGATCTGTTCTCGACGATCCGCAACCTGCAGACCTTCGTATCGGTCCTCTCGTCGAGCAACGAGCAGATCGTCCAGTTCGGCGGTCGTCTCGCGTCGGTCTCCGACGTGCTCGCGCAGAGCTCCGACCAGCTCGGGGTCTCGTTGTCCGAGTTGAACATCGCCGTCGGCGACGTGCAGCGGTTCGTGCAGGACAACCGGGCCGGACTCACCGAATCGGTGCAGCGACTCGCGGACGCGACCGAGGTGCTCGCCCGCAAGCGGCCCGAGATCGAGCGGGTGCTGCACTCGGGCCCGACCTCCCTCGCGAACTTCTACAACATCTACAAACCGGCGCAGGGTTCGCTCACGGGCGCACTCGCGATCAACAACCTCGCCAACCCCGTCGAGTGGATGTGCGGGTCGGTCGCGGCCGCCGCCAACGCGACCTCCGAACGCAGTGAGGAACTGTGCCGCCAGCAGCTCGGACCGGTGTTGTCGTCCATCAACGCCAACTACCTTCCGCTGCTGGTCAACCCGCTCGCCGGTGTGCAGGCCTTCGACGGCGACATCGTCTACACCGAACCCTGGCTCGAAGGGGCGTCGGAAGGACGCGGCACCGCACCCGGACCGTCGCTGTCGGAAGCGGCGTCGCCGCTCGACGGGATCCTCGGCGGCCTGCCGTCGCTGCAGGTCCCGCAGGATCTCGGTTCCCTGCTGCAGCCGGGAGGAGGACGATGACCGGCCGATCGATGTTCCGCCGCCTGGGCGTCGCGGTCACTGCCGTCGCGGTGGGCACGACGCTCACCGCGTGCGAGTGGGGCGGGCTCAACTCGATTCCCATGCCCGGCACCGCCGGCCGCGGGGAGGGCGCCTACCAGGTGCAGATCGAGATGCCCAACGTGACGACCCTGACCCAGAACTCGCCCGTGCGGGTCGACGACGTCACCGTGGGGTCGATCTCGGGGATCGAACTCGACGGCTGGCACGCGCTCGTGACGGTCTCGCTCGACGAAGGCGTGATCGTTCCGGCCAACTCGCTCGCCCGGATCGGGCAGACGAGTCTGCTCGGATCGCAACACCTCGAACTGATCCCGCCCGTCGGCGAACCCCCGCAGGGCCGGCTCGAGGACGGCGACGTCATCCCGCTCGAACGCGCCGGTGCGTATCCGACCACCGAACAGACACTCTCGTCGTTGTCGGTGGTGCTCAACGGTGGTGGACTCGCGCAGATCAACGACATCACAACCGAGCTGAACGCGGCGCTCGTCGGCCGGGAGGACTCGATCCGGAATCTGCTCCCGCGCCTGGACGAACTGGTGTCCACCCTCGACACGCAGCGCGGCGACATCATCGCGGCGCTGGAGGGCATGGACCGTCTGGCCGCGACCGTCGACGACCAGAACGCGACCCTCGTCCGGGCTCTCGAGGAACTGCCGCCCGCGCTCGAGGTCCTGGCCGATCAGCGCTCGAACCTCACGGCCGCGATGAGTTCGCTCGGCGAGATGAGCACCGTGGCGAGCCGGGTCGTGGAGACCTCGAACGACGACCTGAAGGCGAATCTCGAAGGGCTCGCGCCGACGTTGAAGGCCCTGGCCGATTCGGGCAGTGCCCTGACCGAGGTGCTCGGTGTGCTGCTCACCTATCCCTTCCCGCAGGCGGGCATCAACAACATCATCCGTGGCGACTACGCGAACCTCGCGATGACGATCGACCTCAGTCTCGAACGTCTCGACCTGAACTTCCTGTCCGGGACGCCGCTTGCGGGACGCCTCGCGGGTCCGGAGGGGATTCTCGGCCGCGACGCGGGACTCGCTGCGCAAGCGACGGATCCGTTCCGTGCACCGCTCGAGCCGCCACCACCGCCACCGCCCGGTCCCGAAGGGAAACTGACGATCCCCGGCATCGGTGAGATCACCATTCCCGGCCTGCCCCTGGGGGTGCCCGCACCATGATGCTCACGCGGTTCGTCCGCATCCAGCTCACGATCTTCGCGATCCTCACGGTCGTCGGACTCGTCGTGATGTCGCTGATGTACGTGCGGCTGCCCGCCCTGTTCGGGGTCGGGCGGTACGAGGTGGTCGTCGAACTCCAGTCGACCGGTGGCCTGTACCCGCATTCGAACGTCACCTACCGCGGCAACACCGTCGGCACCGTCCGGAGCGTCTCGCTGTCGCCGACGGGTGTCGAGGCCACGTTGTCCATCGACAGCGACGCGAAGATCCCCGCCGACGTCGACGCGGCCGTGCGCAGCGTCTCGGCGGTCGGTGAGCAGTACGTCGATCTCGTGCCCCACGCCGACGGTTCGGGCGGCGAACGCCTGGCCGACGGCGACGTGATCCCGATCGACCGCACGACGGTGCCGCAGGAGGTCGGTGCCCTGCTCGACCAGGCCGACGTGCTGCTCGCCTCGATCGGCGACACGCGACTGCAGACCGTGGTCGACGAGGCGTTCGACGCATTCAACGGCTCCGGACCCGAACTGCAGGAACTGATCGACTCGACGCGCCTGTTCGTGCAGGAGGCCTCGGCGAACAGTGCCGAGACACGGCAGTTGATCGACCAGATCGGTCCGCTGCTCGACACGCAGGTGGTCACGAGCGACGCCATCCGTTCGTGGACACGCGACATGGTGACCTTCACCGATCGTCTGCGCGAGAGCGACCCCGACCTGCGGGCCCTGCTCGACATCGGACCGGGCGCTGCCGCCGAAGCCGAATCGCTGCTGCAGGACCTGAAACCGACGCTGCCGCTGCTGCTTGCGAACCTGGTGAGCGTCGGCGAGGTGGGCGTCATCTACAACGCCGGCATCGAGCAGATCCTGGTGCTGTACCCGCCGATGACGACGGCCCTGATCACCGCGGCCGGCGACGGCCCGCCCGAGGACGGTGCCGTGGTGGACTTCCACCTGCAGTTGCACGATCCGCCGCCGTGTCTGGCCGGTTTCGTGCCGCCGGAACAGTGGCGCAGCCCGGCCGACACGTCCGTGGTCGACACCCCGGGCGACGTCTTCTGCCAACTGCCGCAGGACTATCCGAACGCGATCCGCGGTGCCCGGAACCTGCCGTGCATGGAGTACCCGGGCCGTCGCGCACCGACGCCCGACACGTGCCGCACCGGGTACAGCCCCACCTACTCGGACAATCCGTGGACCGGGCCGCCCACGCCGGTGGCCTCGGAGAACGTCGCACCCACGCCCGCCTCCTACGGCGGGGGAGACGGCACGGCTCCCGTGGGGGTCGCGGCGCGACGGATCGATCCGCAGACCGGGACGTACATTGGTCCCGACGGCACCGTGTACACGCACGCCGATCTCGGTGGAGATCGGAGCTTGGAGAGTTACATGAAGGCGCAGCAGGGCTGATGGCAGACGAGATCGACAAGAAGACGAAGCCGAGATGGGCCAAGCCGGTCGCGATCATTGCGTCCGTGCTGGTGATCGCACTCGTGGCGGTCGGGGCCTGGCTCATCGTCGACCGGCAGTCCGCGAACGAACGCGACGAGCGGCGGGAGGCGTACCTGCAGGCCGCGCGGCAGACGGTGCTCAACCTGACCACCATCAACGCCGACACCGCCGACGCCGACGTCGCGCGTCTGCTCGAAGGCGCGACGGGTGATTTCAAGGCCGAGTTCGAGGGCCGCGAAGGGCCTTTCGTGGAGGTCGTGCAACAGGCCGGCGTCGACACCACCGGTGAGGTCCTCGAAGCGGGGATCCAGAACGAGGACGGCACGTGCGCGTCGTCGCTCGTCGCCTCCCGCGCGATGGTGAGCAACGCCGACCAGACCGAACCCGAAGCACGCGACTTCCGTCTGCGGGTGACGATCTGCGACGAGAACGGCAGATTGTTGGCGTCGAAGGTGGAGTTCGTGCCGTGACCGACGAGAAGGACGATCGCGTGACGCTCGACAAGACGACCGACGACACTGTGGCCGGTGGGACCGAAGAGAAGGACGGACCCACCGCCGCCGAGACCTCGGCCGCCGACACCTCCGTCCCGGACGCGACCTCGGATCCGAAGGCCTCGTACCTGCCGCACATCGCGATCGGATTGTCGGTCGTGGCACTGGTTTTCGCGGTCCTGGTGGGATGGCTCGCCTACGGCACCGTCCAGCAGTCCGCCGCCGAGACGGCACGGACGGAGGCGCGGGTCGCTGCGGAGGAACAGGCGGTCGCGATGCTTGCCTACACCCACGACCAGGTGGACGCGCAGACCGCCGCCGCCGCGGAGGGTCTCACCGGCGACTTCCGCGAGGAGTACACGAATCTGATGAAGAACATCATCGCGCCGGGCGCCAAGGAGAAGGCGATCAGCGTGCAGGTGAGCGTGCAGGCGTCGTCGGTGGTCTCCGCCGACGCCGACAACGCCGTGACCCTGCTGTTCCTCAACCAGATCACGACGAGTTCGGAGAACCCCGAAGCGGTGAGCAGCGGCAGCCGGGTGCGCGTCGAACTCGAAAAGCAGGACGGGCGTTGGCTCGTCAGCCGGCTGACCCCGATCTAGGAGAGAGCCGTCAGGTGGGGTCGGGTTCGCCGGCCTCACCCGGCGCGATCAGCGCGCGTCCGGCGGCGCCGGTGTTGGCGAGGGTGTCGAGGAACGAACGGGCCCAGCGATCCACGTCGTGCGTGAGCACCTGACGGCGCAGCGCACGCATCCTCTTGCGGCCGTCCTCGCGCGGCACCTCGATCGCGGCCTGGATCTTGTCCTTGACGTCCTCGAGGTCGTGCGGGTTGCACTGGAACGACTGCCGCAGTTCGGCTGCGGCACCGGTGAACTCGCTGAGCACCAACGCGCCGCCGAGATCGCTGCGGCACGCGATGTACTCCTTGGCGACGAGATTCATGCCGTCGCGCAAGGGGGTCACCAGCATGACGTCGGCCGCGACGAAGAACGCGATGAGCTCGTCGCGAGGGACCGGGCGGTGGATGTAGTGCACCACCGGACGCCCCACCTCGGCGTACTCACCGTTGATGCGGCTGACCGTCCGCTCGATCTCGCCGCGCATGTGGACGTAGGAATCGACGCGCTCCCGGCTCGGGGTCGCGAGCTGCACCATCACGGTGTCCTTCGGGTCCATGCGACCCTCGGCGAGAAGTTCGTGCACCGCATCGAGCCGCACGTCGATGCCCTTGGTGTAGTCGAGTCGGTCGACACCGAGCAGGATCTTCTTCGGGTTGCCGAGTTCCTTGCGCAGCGCCTTGGCGCGATCGCGGATGGCTTTGCTCCGCGACTGCTGGTCGAGCCGGCCCGATTCGATGGAGATGGGGAAGGCGCCGACGCGCACCGAGCGGAAGCCGACCTGGACCACGCCGAGCTTCGACCGGATCCCGATGTTGCCGCGTGAGGTCTGGGCACCTGCCAGACGTCGGGCGAGATACAGGAAGTTCTGGGCACCACCGGGGAGGTGGAAGCCGATGAGGTCGGCGCCGAGGAGACCCTCGACGATCTCGGTGCGCCACGGCAGCTGCATGAACAGCTCGATCGGCGGGAACGGGATGTGCAGGAAGAAGCCGATCGTCAGATCGGGACGGAGCATCCGCAGCATCTTCGGCACCAGCTGCAGCTGGTAGTCCTGGATCCAGACGGTCGCGCCCTCCGCGGCGGCCTTCGCGGTCTCCTCGGCGAAGCGGCGGTTGATCTCGACGTAGGAGTTCCACCATTCGCGCCGGTACTCCGGACGCACGATCACGTCGTGGTAGAGCGGCCACAGCGTGGCGTTGGAGAACCCCTCGTAGTATTCGGCGATGTCCTCGGTGCTCAACCGCACCGAGTGCAGGGTCAGCCCGTCCTCGACGATGACGCCGGACTCGGCGTCGGCCACGCCGGCCCAGCCGACCCAGGCGCCGTTGTTCGAACGCAGGATCGGCTCGAGTGCGGTGACGAGCCCGCCCGGACTGCGCTTCCAGCGGGTGGTGCCGTCGGGAAGCCGTTCGAGGTCGACCGGCAGGCGATTGGCGACGACCACGAAGTCCGACCCGGCGTGCGAGTCGTGGTTCCCCGCTGCGTCCGCTTCGCCTGCTGTCACGTTGTGGTCCTTTTTCGGGGCCGGTGCCGTCGCCGGCCCGGCAGGGTGGGTGCCGTCACCGGCACCGGGGTGGGTGTCGTGCTCGTCAGTGCTTGTCGCTGGGACCGATGCCGAGCATCGACAGCAGCATGCGGCACTCGTCCGCGTTCTCTGCGTAGGCGGCGACGACTCGCTGCGCCTGTCGTGCGGTTTCGTCGGCGACGGGTTCGAGATCCTCGTCGGCGATGTCGTTCGCGGTGGTCGGGTCCGCGGCCATGATGTCCTCCCGGGGTCGCTGCTCTGTGCGAGCACGCATCGTCCTTCGACTCTAGGAGAATCGGACAGCTCGCCGCCACCCGCCTTCCGAGGGCGGTCCTGGCACGGTCCTGCACGTCTACGTCGCGGTACCGTAGGACGGTCGTGCTGTAGGTACACCGTGTGTGTTTCCGGCGCACGACGTCACGGCGCCGACCCGCGGCGCACAACCGCGCTCTCGTCGAGGAAGGTATTCATGCCCATTGCCACCGTGAACGGCATCCCGCTGAACTACCAGGTCAAGGGAACGGGCGATCTCGTCGTCCTCATCATGGGAACGGGTAGTCCGGGGCGCGTGTGGGATCTGCACCAGGTGCCCGCGCTCGTCAAGGCCGGCTACCGGGTCGCCACCTTCGACAACCGCGGCATCGCACCGTCGGGCGAGAGCCTCGGCGGCATGACCATCGACGACCTGGTGAAGGACACCGCCGGCCTGATCGAACTGCTCGGCGGCCCCGCCTACGTGATCGGTACGTCGATGGGTGCGCGTGTCGCGCAGGAGCTGGCGCTCGCCCGTCCCGAACTCGTCCGCAAGGCCGTCTTCCTGGCCGGCCACGCCCGCATGGACCAGTTCCAGCTGACGCTCACCGAGGGCGAGCGGCAGCTCTACGACAGCGGCGTCGAACTGCCGCCGAAGTACCAGGCCGCCGTCACGGCCGTGATGAATCTGTCGCCGGCCTCGCTGGCCGACGAGCACACCGCCCGCGACTGGCTGGACGTCTTCGAGTTCAGCGGAGGAAAGGTGTCGGCGGGAGTGCGCGCGCAGCTCGGCATGGACCGGGAGTTCGATCGGCGCGCGGCCTACCGCGGCATCACCGTGCCGTGCCTGGCCGTCGGATTCGCCGACGACCGGATGATCCCGGCCTATCTGTCGCGCGAGGTGGCGGACGCCATTCCGGGTGCGCGCTACGAGGAGATCCCGGACGCGGGGCACTACGGCTATCTCGAGCGGCCCGAGGCGGTCAACAAGATCCTGGTGGACTTCCTGGCTTCCTAGAGGAGTCCCTTCACAGGGGAAATCGGCAGGCGGGCGCGGTGGGATCGGCGACNCCGCGCCCGTCGTCGTCGAAATGCGACGAAGGTCCCTGTGATCCGGGAGATCGGGACGTCCCGCGGACCGTCGGGCGCTGGTACGCTCACCGAACAAAGGTTAGCCTGAGCTACCTTCGAGTCTCGTACGAACCGATCACGGGCCCCTCCGGACCCCCTAGTACGGAAGTTGAGTGATGACCGACCGTTCCAGCCTTGTCGCCGATGACGCGGGGAGGTCGGAGGGCAACTCGCAAGGAGACGTCTTCGACCTCGTCGGTATCGGTTTCGGCCCCTCGAACCTGGCGCTCGCGATCACCGTCGAGGAGCACAACACCGACAACCCCTCCTCGGCGATCCGGGCACGTTTCTTCGAACGCCAGTCGGCCTTCGCCTGGCACCCGGGCATGTTGCTCGAGGGCGCCACGATGCAGATCGCGTTCCCCAAGGATCTGGTCACCTTCCGTAACCCCACGAGCTCGTACAGCTTCTTCTCCTACCTGCACGAGCGTGGCCGTCTCGTGGACTTCGTCAACCACCAGACGTTCTTCCCCACACGTCACGAGTTCCAGGACTATCTGCAGTGGGCGGCCACGCGCGTCGACGCCGACGTCCGCTACGGAACCCAGGTCGTCTCGGTCGAGACCGTCCGCAACCACAACGGGGTCGCCGATCTGTTCGCCGTGCGGACCGCCGACGGCGCCGTCGTGTACGCGCACAGCGTCGTGGTCGGAGTCGGACTGCGTGCCCGGCTCCCGAAGTGGGCGACCGAGTCCGCCCGCTGCTTCCACAACCACCACTTCCTCTTCCACATCGAGGACATGCCGGAGCCGCAGCACCAGCGCTTCGTGGTGGTCGGTGCGGGACAGAGCGCGGCCGAGGTCGTGCAGTACCTGCACACGCACTACCCGCAGGCCGAGGTCCACAACGTCTTCAACCGCTTCGGGTACAGCCCGGCCGACGACAGCCCGTACGCGAACCGCATCTTCGACCCGCAGGTCGTCGACGAGCTGCACGCGGCCCCGCTGTCCGAGCGTGAGCGTCTGCTCGCCCTGCACCGCAGCACCAACTACTCGGTCGTCTCGCCCGAACTCATCGAGGCGCTCTACGCGACCGAATACCGCGAACGGGTGAGCGGTCGTCGCCGCTTGTTCATGCGTCGTGCCTCGGAGGTCGTGTCGGCGATCGAGAGCGACGCGGGAGTCACCGTCGAGATCCGCGACAATCTCGAAGGCGACACCGAGACCCTCGAGTGCGATGCGGTGGTCCTCGCGACCGGCTTCGAGCCCACGCCTCTCGCGCCGCTGCTGGGTGATCTCGCACCCGAGGCACCCGTTCTGTCCGTCGCCCGCGACTACCGTCTGCCGCTGCCCGAGAACGTTACGGCCGACGTCTACCTGCAGGGCGGAACCGAGAAGACACACGGTCTGACCGCGTCGTTGCTGTCCAACGCAGCGATCCGCGCGGGTGAGATCCTGACCTCGATCGTCGAACGCCGAGAGCTCCGTCTGCCCGGAGCCGGGGGAGGAATCGACGAGCTTGGTAGGATATCGGACCATCACACCTACGCAACAAGTGAGGCGAGATGAGCACGAATCCATTTGACGACGAAGACGGCCGCTTCTACGTCCTCATCAATGATGAGGAGCAGTACTCGCTGTGGCCGACCTTCGCCGAGGTTCCGCAGGGGTGGCGGGTGGTATTCGGCGAAGAGTCGCGCGCCGCTTGCGTCGAGTACGTCGAGCAGAATTGGACCGATATGCGTCCGAAGAGCCTTCGCGACGCAATGGAAGCCGACGAGAAGGCCCGCCAGGGCAGCTGAACGCTTCCGTCAGATCCGCCGAGAGTCACGCCCGCGCCGAAAGCGCAGCGTGGCTCTCGTCGTTTGTACGGACGATCCTGCCTCCCGGCCCGACGACGACCCGTGCGAATCGACGGGGATCGGGCCCGTGGCCAGCGGACCCGACGCGATCGGGCCCGTGGGTATCGGGCCGGTGGCGATCGGTCCCGTCGCGATGGGGCCCGTCCCGGGAGCTGTGGGTATCGGGCCGGTGTGCAGCGATCCCACCGGGATGGGACCCGTGGTGAGGCCGGGCGCCGGACGCCACACCGGGCGGTTCTTGTCGAGCCGGATCCGGGGGATCCGCCGCAGCTGCGGGCGACGCAGCGCGCCGACGCGGAGGACACCGCGCGGGTTGCGCGTGCGGCGGGCGAGCCATTCACCGAGCGTGACGCCTGCGGCGAGCGCGCACCCGATACCGAACGCCGAGAACAGCGCCGTCATGCCGGTGGCCATCTGATTGCGGAGCATCGCGTACAGGCCGCGATAGAGGGCGAGACCGGGCAGCAGCGGCGTGATGCCGGCGACCGCGACGACCAGCGGTGGCGTGAGCGCGCGGCGGGCCATCAGACCACCGGCGAAACCGATGACGGTCGCGGCCAGCGCCGACGAGATGATCGGACCGAGCGACAACCCGAGCGCGAGCTGGTAGCCGAGGCTGCCGGTGGCGCCGGCGAGCGCGGCGACCGTGAGAGCGCGACGTTCGGCGTAGCAGGCGAGGGCGTAGAACAACGCCGCCGCGGCACCGGCGAGGATCTTCGTCGGCAGCTGTGTGAGGTCGGGAAGTGCCTCGTAACTGATGAGAGGGAGTTCGGCGCCGAACACCGACGCGACCCGTAGGGTCGTCGCGACACCCGCGATGATGCCGCCCGTCATCATCAGCACTTCGAAGAAACGCGCCGACGCCGTGATGGGGGCCCCGGTGATGGCGTCCTGCACCGAACCCACGAGCGACAGACCGGACAGCAGCACCGTCACGCCGGCCGCGATGATCAGTCCCGGCGACACTTCGATCCCGATCGTCTCCCGTATCCCGTACAGGGTGATCGCCGGGGCCGTCGCGACGATGCCGCCCACCAGATGCTGGAAGAAGAACGGCAGCCCGGCCGCGTTGAGTTTGCGGTTGACGCGGTCGATCACGAACGTCGAACCGAAGGCGACGAGCGCAACCAGCGCGTCGCCGCCGAGGAGCACGGAGATCGAGGCGGCCATCGCCGACCACGCGATCGTCGCCACCCAACGGTTGTACGGATGCGCCTTGGTAGTGATGGCGAGCAGTTCCTCGTGCGCCTGCGCCGGGGAGATCGCGTCGCGGCGGATGCGGCGGGTCAGACGGTCGACGGCCGCGAGTCGCGTGAAGTCCATCGAGCGGTAGTGCACCACCCGCATCGTGCTCGACGGCGGCATGGTCGGTCCGCGATAGGCCGACAGCACGATCGAGTTGTAGGTGACGTCGACGTCGCACTGCGCCAGACCGTAGGTGGCGGCGACGAACCGCACCTGTTCGGCGGTGTCGATCGCGCCGGTGCCCGAGGCGAGCAGGACCTCACCGACACGCACGGCGACGTCGAGCGCCTCGGCGACCACTGCATCGTCGGTCAGATCGATCGGCTGCAGTGGCGCCGGCGCCTCGGTGACCGCGTCGATGGTCGCGCGGCGGGTACCGAGAACCCGATCGAGGAAGTCGTCGAAGCGGCTCACCGTCCGCGGCCTCCGGTACGGCTGGGGGAAACGGGGAGGGTGGGCATGCAATCCACCGTAACGAAGGCGGGTGGGTGCGCGCCGGGAGTGTGACGCGCTATATGATGGCGTCGCTCACGCGTCGTCCGCGACCGTCGAGTTCTGTGCCTCCTTAGCTCAGTGGTAGAGCACTCGCCTTGTAAGCGAGCGGTCGTCAGTTCAATCCTGACAGGGGGCTCCAGTAGGGCCCGTCGCGTACCGCGCGGGCCTGTTTCATCCGGTGCTGCTGTGAACCGCTGCGAAGACCACGAACACGGCGAACAGTGCCGCGACGCCCAGGCAGGCACCGATCAGAGCTTCGCGACGATGCGTCGCCGTGCCCCTGTCGACCCGTTCGAGACCGATCCATCCGCACACCACCGCGACCAGACCTGCGGGGATCGCGACGAAGTCGCCGATGACGGGTACGAAGGCGAAGGCGAGCGCGACGATCCCCGCGATCAGTGCCGTGTTCCCGGCGCCGTTGCGGGGCGGGACCGGGGTGAAGCGGTCTGCGGTCATCGTCCCTCGATCCGGGAGGCACACATGCACGGGCGGGTGTTCGCCCGGACCGGATCCCCTGTCCCGTCGAAGGCGAGAAGGACAACCTACATCGGAAGACGGGGCTCCGGGAGGGTAGCCGGGCCGATGCCGTCCTGCTCCGGCCGGTGGTATTCGCCGAGGCGGAGTGCTCGGCGCTCGGACAGGTCGATCACCGGCGCGATCGTGCGCGGCGCCTCGTGAAGGTCGCGCGCCGCGGCGACGCGGCCGAATACGAGGGCGACCACCGGGGATGCCGTGAACCATCCGAGCAGCGGCCAACCGATCCATGTCATATCCGGAGAACGGTTCGGGCGCACGGAGCGTTAACGGATCCGCCGCAGTTCACCCGGTTGTTCACCCTCCGCATGTCACTGCAGGGGCGTGTGAATACGGAAGTGACGAAATGGATCGGATATCAGGACTTCGAGGATTCGAATGCGTCCATATCGACGAATATCAGCCGTCCGTCGTCGAGTGCCACAGCCCAGCGGCGCACGGGCGCCCAGTCGCGACCCAGCTTGTCGCCCACGGCTTCCTGTGCGGGACCGAAGTCTTCGACGATCGTGCCGGGACAGGCCTTGTCGCCCGCGACACCCGCGCGTACGACGACCTTCGAGCCCACAGCAGGCTTCGGGGGAGTATTCGACGATCCGGCCATAACTCGAATCATGCCATCAGTGGAAAGAAATGACCGGGCAAACACGGATTATCCCCATCGAACGAATGTGGTGATTCGGGTGGAATATCCCTTTTGTGTTGTTCTTTCCTCCGGAAACGACTTCGCCCANCGCCGGTCGGCGTGGGCGAAGAGGTTCCCGAATCGGAGAAACAATGGTCGGTCAGCGCAGTGCGAGCTTCTCGCGCGCCTGATCGACGAACTCGGAATCGACCATGAGGTCGTAGCGCGAGGCCTCGATGCTCTTTCTCGAGACGAAGTCGCGGCGTCCCCCGGTGCTCCAGTGGGTGAAGAAGCCGAGTGATCCGCCCCATACCGCGCCGAAGACGACAGCGGCGAGGATCACGGTGGTCATGCCGGTGGCAGGCAGGAGCAGCGCCAGGAGCAGACCGAAGAGCAGGCCCGTCCAGACGCCCGCGGCGGCGCCGCGAAGGGCTGCCTTCCCGTTGGTCATGCGGCCTTCGATGTGTTCGACGGTGGTGACTCCCTGGCCCACGACCCGCAGGTACTCCACGGGAAAGCCTTCGTCGGACAGGTGGTCGATGGCCCTCTCGACGGCGTCGTAGGTGCGGTAGCTCTCGAGGACGGTTTCGGATTCGGTGTAGTGCCCGGGTGTCGGTGCGTAGATATCTGTCATGCGTTCCCCTTCGTCGACGATTGGAACGATACGCTCATCGTAGCGTATCGTTTCGTAGTGTTTGATTCGGGGTCGCCTTTTCGGGGAGACTCGGGAATCCTGCGGGTGTATGCCCGCGCGAGGAGGATGTAGACATGGTGGGCGAGGTCGAGACGGAGTCCGTGGCCCTGACGTCGCGGCGTCCCGTCAAGGAGCGTGCCGGGACCGACACACGCATCGTGAAGGCCGCGCTCGAGATCCTGCGCCTTCACGGGCCCAACCGCGTCACCGTCGAGGCGGTCGCGGCGCTGTCGGGCGTCGCGAAGACGACGATCTACCGGCGCTACGCGAACCGCGAGGAGATCCTCGACGCGGCATTGCACTCGCAGGTCGCCTCGCCGTGCGTTCCCGACGGGCTGTGCGTCTACGACCGCGTCAAATGGACCCTCGAGCTGATCCGTCGCGGACTGTCGAACGAGGTGGGCATGGGCAGTGTCGGCGCACTGCTCACCGACCAGGAACCCGAGTTCACCGAGTCGATCCGCGAGATCATCAATGCCCGGAGCGAGGTCGTCGCCGACGTGCTCCGCACCGCGATCGAGTCGGGCGCGATCCGCAAGGACATCGACGTCGACACCGCCGTCTCGATGCTCGTCGGCGCGTATCTCGGCGCCTACCTGCGTCACGGCGAGGTGGGGGAGTCCTGGGCGGACGAGGTCGTCCACATCGTCTGTCCCGAACTGGAACCGGACACGAAGGGGCAGTGATCGTAGGCCCGCCCCCGCGGGTCGATCGGTCGTAGGCTCGACCCGTGACCGAGTCGAGTCGATGCGTGGTGGCGGTCGTGGGATCGCTGAACCTCGACCTGACGGTCGTCGTGGCACGTGCTCCCGAAGAGGGTGAGACGGTACTCGGCCGGCATCTGCGCACCTATCCGGGAGGCAAGGGCGCGAACCAGGCCATCGGTGCTGCCCGTCTGGCTCCCACCGCCATCGTCGGCGCGGTGGGCAGCGATCATGCCGCCGACGTACTGCGCGGCGTGCAACAGAGGGCCGGGGTCGACACCTCCCATCTGCGCACCACACCGGGCCCGACCGGCCGGGCCGTCATCATCGTCTCCGACGACGGGCAGAACCGGATCGTCGTCGTTCCGGAGGCCAATTCGCTGCTGAAGGCCGAGGACGTGACCGCCGCACTCGATGCCCTCGATCCCGCGGTGGTGCTCACCCAACTCGAACTGCTCCCCGCCGTGACCTGGGCCGCCGCCCAGTGGGCGCGCGATCACGACCGCCGGTTCGTGCTCAATCCGAGCCCGGTGATCGACCTGGACGAATACGTCCTCGCCGACGCCGATCCGCTCGTACTCAACGAGCAGGAAGCCCTGCACTACGCGGGTCTTCCCGCCGGAACCCCCTTCGACGAGATCGTGACCCGCCTGCTCGAACAGGTACGCACCGTGGTGATCACCCGGGGCGGGGAGGACGTCGTGGTCGGAACCGAGGACGCGATCGAACATCTGCGGGTCCCGCAGGTCGACGTCGTCGATACGACGGGGGCGGGCGATCATTTCGCCGGCACGCTCGCCGCGATGCTCGGCACGGGGGAGGACCTGTTCGCGGCAGCGCGCCGGGCATCGGCCGACGCTGCCCGGCTGGTCGCATCCCGCCGCTCCGATCGCTGAAACGGCGGAACCGCGTCAGGGCGGCGGAAGCAGTTCGCCCTTGCCGCTGCGCAGCCAGCGCCCGGGAAGCCGGCCGGCGAGGTCGCCGAGCGGACCGACGGCCCCGCGCAGCAGCTCGACCGTTTCCTGCAACATGTCGATGCTCGCGTTCATCTGCGAGATGCCGGGCGTGAGATGCGCGAGGGTCTCCGAGAGCGAGACGATCTGATCGAGCGGACCGCCCTCGGCGAGCAGTCGTTCGAGGGCGCCCCGTTCGGAGAGCAGGACGTCGAGGACGCCGCCCTGGGCGAGGGCCCGCTCGACGACCCCACCGGGCCGGATCGCCACATCGACGATGCCGCCCGGCGCGGTGAGCCGTTCCACCGCGCCGTCCTGGGCGAGCAGCCGTTCGAGCGGGCCGTCGTGCGCGGTGAGGCGATCGAGCAGACCACCTTCGGACACGAGGCGGTCGAGGGCACCGTCGTCGGCGAGGATCCGGTCGAGGGGACCACCCGGTGCGGTGAGCCGGTCGACGGGTCCGCCCGGTTCGAGCAACCGATCGAGCAGGCCACCCGGCTCGGTGAGTCGATCCACCGGCCCACCCGGCGCGAGCAGCCGGTCGAGGGGACCGCCGGGACGCAACGCGTGCCCGAGTCCGCGGTCCTCCGACGTGAGCTTCGAGATCTGCTGCAGCAGACCCACCGAACTGCGGGTGTCGGGCAGGCCGACCGCGCCGAGCGCGGAGTAGGTGGTGGGCGACACCGCGACCCGCACGGTGCCGACGACCGTCTCGGCGACGCTCAGGGCGGCCTCTGCGGCGGTCAGACCCACACGCACCGGCATCACGAGTACGGACCCGAGGTTCATGGAACCGACTGTAACGGTCAGTGTCCGAGAACGTCGGTGTCCGAGAAGGTCGGTGTCCGAGAAGGTCAGTGCACGAGTTTGAGACCGACGACGCACAGCACGATGCCCGCGATCAGTGCGAGCTTCAGCAACGAGGCGGTCTCGGTGCCGGTGACCATCGCATATCCGACCGTGAGAGCGGCGCCGATACCCACCCAGATCGCGTAGGACGTCCCGACCGGCAGGGTGCGCAGGGCATAGGCGAGTCCGGCCATGCTCAGGACGAGGGCGACGACGAACACCAGTGTCGGGGTGAGCCGGCTGAAACCGGCAGATCTGCCGAGGGCCGTGGCCCACACGGCTTCGAGCACACCGGAGAGGACGAGAACGATCCAGGCCATGACGTACAACGCTCCTGCACCGTCTTGTCGCTGGCCGGGTACGGTGCGCTCGTCCGGGAGGCCGACCGGCGGCCACCTCAGTCGAGGTTAGGAATTCCGGGCGAGTATTGGCAAATTGCTCAGGACACGCGCAGCAGCTGTGGTTCCTGCGCAATCACCGTGCACGAGCATCCGCCGTCCAGCTCGGTGCAGTCGAGAACGAGGGTGTGCCGCACGATCTCGAAGTCGACGCAGTCGGGTTCGGTGCAGTCGACCCGAGTATCGGCGTGGATCACGAGGGTGCCGTGGCAGTGGTCGAGATCGTGGTTGCACTGTGAGCACGTCATGCACCACTTGATAGCACTGCCGTCGGACAGGTTCTCGGAGGCGGGTCGTCGTGCCGTCCGGTTCGTCCGGTGCGCGGGCCCCGACGCCCCACGACTATCGTGAGCACGCGCAACAAGCAGGTATTGCCGACTCGGGGAGGAGTCACATATGGGGATCACGGACGTGGTCGGGAAGGCCGCGCGGAACGCGTGGTCGTTGTTCGTCGCCGACGGAATCGCGCCGCCCCATCGCACTCCCTCGGTGGTCGTCGGGGACGGTCGCCACCGCACGCTGCGTCGCTTCGGCCCGGAGAACGCCGGTCCGCCGGTGCTGCTCGTGACCCCGCTCGCCGCGTCGCCCACCTGCTTCGACCTGATGCCCGGCCAGAGTCTCGTCGAGCACCTGCTCGAGCTCGGACGCAGCGTCTTCCTCGTCGAATACGGCGAGATGACCTCCGTCGATCGCGCCCTCGGCCTCGAGTTCTGGATCGACGACGTCATCCCCGAAGCGATCGCCCGCACGTCCGAACTGTGCGGGAACCGCGAGGTGGACGTCGTGGCGTGGAGCATCGGCGGCACGCTGGCGATGCTCACCGCCGCGGCACATCCCGATCTGCCGATGCGGTCGCTGACGGCCTTCGGCAGTCCACTCGACTACTCCGCGATCCCGCTGATGGCGCTGCCCCGGCTCGTCGGCCGGTTCGTCGCCGAGCCCGCACTCGGCCTGCTCGACGCCGTCTTCGGCGGGGTGCCCGCACCCATCGTCCGCACGGCCTACCGCCTCACCGCGATCGAACGTGAGATCCAGCGTCCGTGGTTCGTCGCGACGCACCTCGCCGACGCGGAGACGCTCGCGCGGATGGAACGCGTCGACCGGTTCCAGGACGAGATCCACGGCTACGCGGGACGCGTGTTCCACCAGCTCGCGACGAACGTGACGGTCGACAACCAACTCGCCACCGGACGTCTGCACCTCGGCGACCGGGTCGTCGACCTCGCCGACGTCGCGGTCCCGGTGCTCGCGTTCGGCGGCGAGGACGACGTGCTCGCCCCGATCCCGGCGGTCGAGCCCGTCATGAGGCTGCTCGTCGGCACGCAGGTGCGCTTCGTCCGCGTCCCGGGCACGCACCTCGGCATGCTCACCGGCAGCGCCGCGCGCGACACCTCGTGGGTCGAACTGGACGCCTTCCTCCGCGAACCGTGTGCGGACAGCAACGCGCCGGCCGCCACGCTTCCCGTCGAACAGGAAGTCGTGACGACCGGCGCGTGAGTGCCGGGCCGGTGTGTACTGCCGGCTAGTGCGTTCCGGCGGTCTCGGGGACCGACAGCTCCACCGCATCCGCCTCGGGCTCCGGGGCCCGTCGGACGAACAGCGAGCCGACGACCGCGATCACCGCGATCACCGCGCCCCACGTGAACGCGCCGTGGACACCGTCCGCGAGCGCACCGGCGGGATCGCCCGCGCTCTCGGCGCCCGCGACGGTCGTGCGGGTCAGCACCGTGATGAACAACGCCGTACCGGCCGCACCGGCGACCTGCTGCATCGTGCTGACGATGGCGCTGCCGTGGGAGTACAACCGCCGCGGCAGCGCTCCGAGTGCCGAGGTCAGCAGCGGCGAGAACATCAACGCGAGGCCGATGTTGAGCAGCACGTGCCAGGCGATGACCGTGCCGATCGTGGTGGTCGCGTCGAAGGTCGTCATGCCCCACATCGCGACGCAGGCGATGATCGCCCCCGGTGCGACGAGCGGCCGCGGACCGAACCGGTCGAACAGGCGTCCGACGATGTAGCCGAGCAGACCCATGACCAGACCACCGGGCAGCAGCATCAGGCCGGTGGTCAGCGTCGACTGACCCAGCACGTTCTGCAGGTAGATCGGCAGCAGGATGAGGGTGCCGAACAGCGACATCATGCTCACCGACACGAGTGCGACCGCGAGCGAGAACGCCGGGGTGCGGAACGCGCGCATGTCCAGCAGGGCGCCGTCGCCGAGGCGGATCTGACGCAGGACGAAGACCGTCAGCGACGCGATGCCGACGACCAGCGGCAGCCACGGCGGCATGAGCGGATCGCCCTCGGCGGCCTCACCGAGACTGCTCAGACCGAAGACGAGACCGCTGAACCCGAGGGCCGACAACATCACCGACGGGGCGTCGAGCGGAACCGCGACCGGTTCGGTGACGTTGCGGATCCAGCTCAGGCCGAGCGCCGTCGCGACGACCGCGATCGGCAGCACCAGCCAGAACATCCACCGCCAGCTCAGCTGGTCGAGCACGACGCCACCGATGGTCGGGCCGACCGCGGGAGCGACCGCGATGACGATCGAGATCACGCCCATCGTGCGACCGCGACGATCGGCGGGAACCAGGTTGAGCACCGTCGTGAACAGCAACGGCAACATCACCGCGGTGCCCACGGCCTGGACGACACGACCCAGCACGAGGACCGGGAAGATCGGGGCGCTCGCGGCGATCAGGGTGCCGAGCAGGAAGCTGCCCATCGCGATCGCGAAGACCGTGCGCAGCGACAGCCGGGTGAGCAGGTAACCCGTGATCGGGATGACGACGGCCATGGTCAGCATGAACGCCGTGGTGAGCCATTGGGCGGTGGCTGCGCCGACGTCGAACTCGACCATCAGCTTCGGCAGCGCGACGCTCATGATCGTCTCGTTGAGGATGACGACGAATGCGGCCCCGACGAGAACGGCGATCAGAAGACCGGCGCGCGGTGCGGCAGCGGCCTGCGGCTCGGCCGTACCGGCCGGGGCTGGGGAACTCGGTGGAGTAGAAGACACGAGGAACACAACGGGATACCGGTCGGAATTGTTCCGCCGATATCCCGTCGAGCGGATCAGTCCGGGATGTGCTCGCCGTGACCCTGTTCGCGCAGGGCGTCCTTGATTTTCCGATGCGCGCGGTCGAGCGATTCGGGCGACGGATCCTTCTCGGCCGTCGCGAAATCGAAGTCGCCGAGGGAGTAGGCGGGGAAGACGTGCAGGTGCAGGTGGGGGATCTCCAGGCCGGCGATCATCAGGCCGGCGCGCGGGGCGTCGAAGGCGGCGGTGACGGCGCGACCGAGGATGCGGGCGACGTCGTTCACCTTCGCCCACAGGTCGTCGTCCACGCTCTGCCAGTGATCGACCTCCTGCCGCGGCACGACCAGCACGTGCCCCTCGGTGAAGGGATTGATGGTCAGGAAGGAGACGACGTCGTCGTCCTGCCAGACGAAACGGCCCGGCAGTTCACCGGCGATGATCTTGCTGAACACGGAAGTCATACCGGGAGGATAAGGGACACCGTGTTCACCGGAGCTGTTCCCCGACATCGGCCGCCGCGACGGTGAGGACCAGCAGCGGCACGACCTTCTCCGGCGCGATCCGGTAGCGGTTGCGGCTCTCCTGCTCGACCACGCGCGCAGCCGACAGAGCCCGGAGATGGTGGTAGAGCCGGCCGGTCGACGTGAGGTCGGTGGCCTCCTGGAGTTCGGTGGCGGTGGCGGGCCCGCGCAGCAGGGTCCGCACGATCGCCAGCCTCGCGGGGTTGCCCAGGGCGTCGAGGACGGCGGCGACGGGAACGGGATCGAGTGCGAGGGATGCGCCCGCGTCGTACTCGATGTTCCAGCGGACGTTGCCGTGCAGGGAGACGGAGCCCCCGTAGGTCACGGACCCCGTGCTTCCTGCCACGTCCGCCACGGGACTGGTACCACCGGGACCGGGACCGTCCCCGGCGCCCGGGCGGGTCGCGTCGCCCTCGAGGATCCGCACACGGCGTTCGAGATCCGCGATCCGGACCTCGTACTCGTCGTTCACGTCGCCGTCGCTCACATCGCGCAGCGTATCCGCTCGAGAAAATCGGGATCGTTCGCTGCCGCGGCGAGCATCTCCTGGTGGGCGAACGATTCGAGGGCTCCCGCGTAGTCGCTGTCCGACATGCCGGACGCGAGCATCACCGTGGTCGCGATCGTGCCGTCGTCGCGGCGGAAGGTGACCGCGTCGGTGAGGATGCCGGGCAGGCTACCGCCCTTGAATCCGACTCCCTCGAATCCCGGAACCGTGGACGGTTGCCATTCGAGGTGGGTACGCGCGAGGTCGCCGCCGGCACCGAACGAACCGTTGGCGATCGCGCGATGCAGGGCGGTGAGCTCGGCGGCCGATCCGGTGTTGTCGAAACGCTGGACGCGGTCGACCCGGGCGAACAGATCCTCCGGCACCGGGTGCTGCACCGCTTCGACGCGGTAGGCGGGGTCGGAGGCGTAGCGGCGCGCGGCGTCCCACACCGCCGACGAGTCGTCGAGCGTCGGGTCGAGCAGCGCGAGCGTGTTGCCGAGCATCGTCGGCGGCGTGAAGTCGTCCCAGCCGCCCTGGGCGGCGGCCTCGCGCAGGGCGTCGTCGCCGAGTCGGTCGCGCAGGTAGTCGGGGACCGCGTTGTCGCTCTCCTGGATCATCGCCGACACCATCTCGTCGAGAGTGACGGTGTCCTCCGGGTCGTTCACACCGAGCCGTTCGAGAGCCCGGGGGTGTGCGCCGCCGTCGGTGTCCGGGAGATGCCAGCGTTCCCAGTCGGCGAGCGGTACGCGCTCGTCGGGGGAGAGTTCACCGGCTGCGACGGCGCGGGCATAGGCGGCGAGATGCACGACCTTCACAGCCGACGCGAGCGGTTGCCGCTCGTCGGGTCGTTGTTCGAAGGTCCCGCCGTTGCCGTCGTCGACCGCGATGGCGACCGTGTCGGAGTTCTCGGCGAGGTAGCCGATCCAGCCTTGGGCGGTGCTCACGTCGGCGGCGGGGGTGGGCATGCATTCACCGGTCGGCGCGGAGTCCCCGGCGCCGGAAGGTGTGGCGACGTCGGCATCCGGTGGGTCGGTCTGTCCGCATCCGGTGAGTGCGATCACGACGCTCGTCGCGGCGAGGGTGGTTCCGATCCTGTTCGGCATGGCGATATCCGTCCGTGTCGGGGTGGTTAGTTCGGAATTTCGAACTTTCGAAATAACGATAGATCGGTCGGGTGGGCGTGTCGAGAGCTCACGGCGACTCCGACGGTCGTGGGCGGTCGTATCGTCGGGCTCATGGGAGGTGACGGGAGCGTGCGGGAGGCGCCGCTGCGCGTGCTCGTGGACGAACTCGTCACACACGTCCTCGTCGGGCTTCCCGCGGATCGGCGCACGGTCGTCGGTCTGTGCGGGCCGCCGGGTGCCGGGAAGAGTCGCGCCGCGGCGCTGCTCGTCTACGCCCTCCGGTGCGCGGGGGTCTCCACCGGGCAGGTGCCGATGGACGGCTACCACCTGTCCAACCGGCAGCTCGACACCTTCGGCGCGCGGGACCGGAAGGGGGCGCCCGACACCTTCGACGTGGCCGGCTTCCGCGACATGCTGAGCCGGGTGCGGCAGTGCCGCGACGAGACGATCTACGCCCCGGATTTCTCCCGGCCGCTCGACGAACCGATCGCGGCGGTGCACGCCGTGCCGGCCGACGCCCGGGTGATCGTCACCGAGGGCAACTACCTGATGTTCGAGACCGGGGGATGGGAACACATCCGCCCGCTGCTCGACCTCGTCATCTACATCGACGCACCCCGCCGCACGCTCACGCGACGTCTCGTGCGCCGGCACCGCCACCACGGACGGGACGACGACGGAGCACGCGAATGGGTGCGGACCGTCGATCTGCCCAATGCGGAAGCCGTTCAGCGCACGCGCTCCCGCGCCGATCTCGTGTGGAGACCGGTCCCGTAGTCTGTCCTGCGTGCGCGTACTCGTTATCGGCTCCGGTGCCCGTGAACATGCTCTTGCTCTCGCCCTGTCCCGCGACCCCGGCGTGACCGCCGTGCTGGCCGCGCCGGGCAACCCCGGTATCGCGAACGTCGCCGAGCTGTTCCCCGTCGATGCGGCCTCCGCCGACAGCGTCGTCGCCCTCGCCACCGAGCAGAAGGCCGACCTCGTCGTCATCGGTCCCGAGGTTCCGCTCGTCCTCGGGGTCGCCGATGCCGTCCGCGCCGCGGGCATCCCCTGCTTCGGACCGTCCGCCGCCGCCGCACGCATCGAGGGATCGAAGGCGTTCGCGAAGGACGTCATGGCCGCCGCCGGTGTGCGCACCGCCCACAGCGAGGTCGTCGACACTCCCGCGACCCTCGACGAGGCGCTCGACCGGTTCGGACCGGCCTGGGTGGTCAAGGACGACGGTCTCGCTGCCGGTAAGGGCGTCGTCGTCACCACCGATCGCGCCGCCGCCCGCGACCACGCCGCCGAGATCCTCGAGAACGGGCACCCCGTCCTGCTGGAGTCCTTCCTCGACGGCCCCGAGGTCTCGCTGTTCTGCCTCGTCGACGGCGAGACGGTCGTGCCGCTGCTCCCGGCGCAGGACCACAAGCGCGTCGGCGAGGGCGACACCGGCCCCAACACCGGTGGTATGGGTGCCTACACGCCGCTGCCGTGGTTGCCCGAGGGCAGCGTCGAGCGGATCGTCTCCGAGGTCGTCGAGCCCGTCGCGGCCGAGATGGTGCGCCGCGGATGCGGTTTCTCCGGACTGCTCTACGCGGGTCTGGCGATGGGCGCCGAGGGCCCGGCCGTGGTCGAGTTCAACTGCCGTTTCGGCGACCCGGAGACCCAGGCCGTGCTCGCTCTGCTCGAGTCCCCGCTGGGCGAGGCCCTGAACGCGGTCGCCACCGGCATGCTCGCCGAGCTCCCGCCGCTGCGCTGGAAGGACGGCGCCGCGGTGACCGTGGTGCTCGCTGCCGAGTACTACCCGTCCACCCCGCGCACCGGCGATGTGATCACCGGCGCCGAGGGCGACACGGTGCTGCATGCCGGCACGAAGCGTCGCGAGGACGGTGCGCTGGTCTCCGCAGGTGGGCGCGTGCTCAACGTGATCGGTGTGGGTGCCGATCTCGCGTCCGCGCGCGAGGCCGCTTATGATCGGCTCGCCGACGTCAAGCTGCCGGGCGGTCACTTCCGCCGCGACATCGGTCTGGCGGCCGTCGAGGGCCGGATCTCGGTCTAGCCTTTCACCCTCGTCCTTCACCTTGCACCTACCGGGTGTATGTTGCACACTCGGTGCATCTTTGATGCCGCCAGGGGTGACTGCATGGTTTCTCGAAGACGAACGCCGACGCCGGACCCGACACCGCTACGGCACCACCACGTCGTCGTCCACGGGTTGCCGGACGACGTCCTCGTCGAGCGCGACGTACCCATCCGCACGGGCGACGGCACCGTACTGAGAGCCGACGTCTACCGCCCTGCCGACTCCGGTGAACACGACCGCTGCCCCGTGCTGGTCGCCGTCACCCCCTACGGCAAGGACGCCGGCGTCGACCGGTATCCCGTCGACTTCGACGACCTCGCCGAATCCGGCAACCACATCGGCGATCTCGAGATCAGCGCCTGCACCTCCTTCGAAGCGCCCGACCCCGCCTACTGGGTTCCTCGCGGCTACGTCCTGGTCGTCGCGGACATGCGCGGCCATCATGCGAGCGGCGGCCGTCCCCGCCTGCTGCTCGGCCGGGCCGCGCTCGACTGCGCGTCCGTCGTGGAATGGGCCGGCGGTCAGGAGTGGAGCAACGGCCGGGTCGGCCTCGCCGGCGCCGACTATCTCGCCACGCTGCAGTGGTACACCGCCGCGCTCAACCCGCCCTGTCTCGCGGCCATCGCACCCTGGGAGGGCGTGAGCGATCCCTGCCGCGACATCCTCACCCAGGGCGGCATCCCCGAGACCCGCTACAGCGAGTTCTGGTACAGCGCGATGAACACCGGGGCCCGCTGCGGCGCCGCCTCCCTCCGGCGGTTCACCCCCTGGTTGCTGCGGCGGTTCCCCGACTTCTTCCGTCACGTCGCCCCGCCGCCCCGGCTCGAGGACGTCACCGTGCCCGCGCTCGTCGGCGTCTCGTGGTCCGATCAGGGCCCGCGTGCCCGTGGTTCGGTCGAGGGCTACCGCCGCATCGCGTCGGAGCACAAGTGGCTCTATACCCACGGCCGGAAGATGTGGCAGACCTTCTACGGCAACGAGGCCCTCGACTACCAGCGACGATTCTTCGACCGGTTCCTCAAGGAGGAGGACAACGGCTTCGAGGACACCCCGCGCATCCGTCTCGAGACCCGCCACGACCTGCGCACCTATTCCGAACGCCTCGAATCCGAGTGGCCGGTCCCCGACACCCGTTACGTCGCACTCCACCTCGACCACGCGAACGCCGACCTGAGCACCACCCCGTGCGAGAGCCGCCAGTTCCGCCGCACCTTCCCCGTCGCGGGCGACGAACTCGTCTTCACCCACACCTTCGACGAGGACACCGAGATCACCGGGCACGCGGCGCTGCGTCTGTGGGTGCAGGCGAAGGACGCCAACGACATGGACCTGTTCGTCGGGCTCGCCAAGCGCGACGAGCACGGCCGCGACGTGTGGTTCGAAGGCCACGGCGGATACGAGAAGGGATTCGTCGCCCACGGATGGATGCGGGTCTCGCGGCGGGCACTGGACCCGGAGGCCTCCACCGCCTACCGGCCCGTCCACGACCAGACGAAGTACTGGCCGTTGCTGCCCGACCAGATCGTGCCGGTCGACATCGAGATCATGCCGCACAGCACCTTCTTCGAGGCCGGATCGAGCCTCGTGCTCGTCATCGCCGGCCACGACCTCGACGAGAACCCACGCGTCGGGCACGACCGCACGATCAACAAGGGCTTCCACATCGTGCACGCCGGCGGACAGTTCGACTCGCATCTGCTGTTGCCGGTCGTGCCGCAACCGGCGCCGGAACCCGACGAGGCGGCCACCGATGTGGAGGCCACGCCGGTGAAGGTCGTCGATCGTCAGGACTATCCGATCGCGTGGGGTGCCCTCACCCGACTTCAGCGCGTCCGGCTCTGACGAACGACGCGGGCGTACTACCGTCGTCGACGTGCGCCCCGAATCCCAACGCTCCGGTATCGAGACGTTCCATGTCATGGATGTGTGGAAGGCGGCCGCCGAGCGGCAGCGCAGCCACGGCGACGTCCTGAGTCTCGCCGCCGGACAACCGTCGACCCCCGCACCCGCTCCCGTGCTCCGGGCCGCCAACCTGGCGATCGATGCGGAACTGCTGGGTTACACGGAGACCTTCGGCATCCTGCCGCTGCGCGAGGAGATCGCGGCGTACCACCGCCACAAGTACGGCATCGACGTCGACGCGGACGACGTCGTCGTCACCACCGGCTCGTCCGGCGCCTTCACCCTGGTGTTCCTCGCGGCCCTCGACGTCGGCGACACCGTGGTCGTCGCCCGCCCCGGCTACCCGGCCTACCGCAACACCCTCGCCGCGCTCGGTTGCCGCGTCGTCGAACTCGACTGCGGCCCGCAGACCCGCTACCAGCCCACCGTCGCGATGCTCGAGGAACTCGACGCTCCGCCGGCGGGAATCGTCGTCGCCAGCCCCGCCAACCCGACCGGCACGATGATCGAACCGTCCGAGCTCGCGGCGCTCGCGCGCTGGTGCGACGAGCACGGCAGCCTGCTCATCTCCGACGAGATCTACCACGGCATCGAGTTCGGCACCGCCCGGTCCGAGACCGGTGAGGGCACCGGATCACCGGCGACCTCGACGGCGTGGGCGACCTCGCGCGACTCGGTGGTGATCGGCTCGGTGTCGAAGTACTTCTCGATGACCGGCTGGCGGCTCGGCTGGATGCTCGCGCCCGAGACGATGCGTCCGGCTCTGCAGCGACTCGCGTCGAACATGACGGTGTGCCCGCCGTCGATCTCGCAGTTCGCGGCGATCGAGGCGTTCGGGACCGAGGCCCGCACCGAACTCGACGGGCACGTCTCCCGCTACGCCGTGAACCGGGAACTGTTGCTCGAAGGGCTGCCGGATCTCGGCATCACGAAACTCGCACCGGCAGACGGCGCCTTCTACGTCTACGCCGACATCGGCCATCTGCTCGACGGCGAGAACTCGACGGCGTGGTGCGCGCGGCTGCTCCACGACACCGGGCTCGCGCTCGCACCGGGCGTCGACTTCGACACCGTGCGCGGCGACGAGACCGTGCGGCTGTCGTTCGCGGGTTCGACCGCCGACGTCACCGCGGCGCTCGACCGGCTCGCGGCCTGGCTGCCCGTCTCCTGATCGCCGGCCCGGACCGCCGCGGACGGGTCACCGCCCGTCGGCGATGATCCGCGCGATGTTCCGTTCGGCCAGCGCCGCGATGGTCAGCGACGGGTTCGCGGTGCCGGTGCTGCCCGGGATCAGCGCGCCGTCGACGACGTAGAGACCGGGATGGCCGTGCACGCGGCCGTAACCGTCGGTCGCCTCGCCGAGCACCGCACCACCGAGCGGATGCGCAGTGAAGGTCGCGTTGACGTCCTCGGCCATCGGCGATGCGCCCGGGATCGTGCCACCGGCCTGCGCCATCGCGTTGTGCACGGCCCGCAGGGCGTCGACGCTCTCGCGTTCGCCACCGGCCGGCCAGTTCAAAACCGCCCGATCGGCACCCGGGTCGTACGCGAAGTCGGCGCGGGTGGGGTCGAGGGTCATGCCGAGGGAGGCGAGCATCCCTACGTCCTTCGCGGTGCCCGCGACGAACCAGTTCTCGAGACTCAGCGGCAGACCGGACTCGTCGACGATCCGCGACGCCGACGGCGCGCCCTGGTCGCCGCCGAAACCCTCGGTGAGCGCGAACGAGCGGACGAGCACCGCGTCGCCGTTGGTGCCCCAGCCCCGGCCGACACGCTCGTCGAGGTTCGGCAGCGAACCGGTGTGCCGCGCCTTGACGAGCAGTTCGGTGGTGCCGATCGATCCGGCGCCGAGGACGAGGCGGTCGCACGTGATCGTGGTGGTGCGCAGCACCGCGCCCGTCGGGTCGACGGCCTGCACGTCGAGCCGGTAACGGCCGTTGCCGTCCTGACCGACCGCGAGCACCCGGTGACCGTGGCACACCAGGGTGCGCCCGGTCGCCTCTGCCGCCGGGATGTAGTTCTGCGTGAGATCGAACTTCGCGCCGTTCGAATTGCCGAGGTTGCTCTCGCCCGCGATGGCCGACCGGCGGACCGAGCCGGCGAGTTCGGCACGCACGACATCCCAGTCCCAGATGCCGTCGATGCGGTGCGGGCTGTAACCGGCGGCGCGGGCGTCGTCGTCCCACCGCCGCGAGTGTGTGAACTCGGCGGCGTTGTAGATGTCGTCGGGCATCGGGTCGAGGCGCAGCATCGAGCGCACCTTCGGGTACCAGGTGGACGTCATCTCGTCGTAGGACAGACGGCCGCCGAAGGCGTGCTCGAAGAAGTGCCGTTCGGGAGCGATCATCACCCCGGTGAAGACGATCGATCCGCCACCCACCGCGGCGCCGCGCCACACCGACATGTTCGGGTAGTCGACCACGTCGAGGACGCCGGCGAAGTCGTCGCACACCACCGGGATGCCCGTCGGACCGGTGAAATGGGTGCGGTGGTGGTAGCCGCGGCCGTCGGCGAGCAGATCGGTCGTGAAGATCTCGCGATGCGGGTCGCGGGGCCAGCGCATGCCCCGCTCGAGCATCGTGACCCGGTTCCCGGCCTCGGCCAGGCGCAACGCGGCGACGCTCGCTCCGAAACCGGAGCCCACCACGACGACCTCGGAGTGCTCCGGCGGGGCGGGCGGCGGAACGAACAGCTCGGGCACGAGACGCCGGTACTCGTCGACCCCGACGGGCAGTGCATTCGCGCGGGGGAGACCGATGCCGCTCAGGCCGGAACTTGCGGCGCCGGTGCCCGCCAGCGCGGCCCCGAGAAGCGATGCCTGCAGAAAGCGTCGACGTCTCATCCGGTCCGGCTCCGATCGTTCGATGACCTACTCGCGGGGAAACGCCCGCCGAGACTCGACACGCGCGGGCGGGCGCAATGGTACCGGTTGGTCTCCACTTCCGTTTTCCCCTGGTGAGACGCTCGGGACTGTCACCATGAGAAGGTGTCGATTGCTGCGACCCCGAAGGGCGAACGGCGCCGTCAGGCGCTGGTCGAGGCAGCGGCCGACCTCATCCTCGAAGGGGGGATCGACGCCGTCCGCCACCGGGCCGTCGCCACTCGCGCGGGCCTGCCGCTCGCATCGACCACCTACTACTTCGAGTCGCTCGACGACCTCGTCGCATGCGCGGTCGACTACAACAGCGAGCGGGAACTCGATGCGATGCGCGAGCGCGTCCGCGACATCGAGCCGCTCCCGCGCAGTCTCGAGGGCACGGCCGATCTCATCGTCGAACTGCTGATCGGACCGCGGGACTGCGACGGCGGCATCGACCGCGAACGCCTGATCTCCCGGTACGAGCGGTGCGTCGCGACGGCGCGTTATCCGGAACTGCGCGACGTGCAGGTACGCATGCGCGAACAGATCGACCACCTGCTCACCGACCTGCTCGAACGCTGCTGCCGCTCCGTACGGCCCCGTGAGGTGCGCCGGCTCGTCGCGGTCGTGGACGGCGCGGTCCTCGGCGGACTGGGCGAGCTCGATCCCGACCCACGCTCGCTCGCGCGCGGCATCCTGCTCGACGTCGTGGAGACCGTCGCGCCCCCGGTCGAGGATTGAGGTCGGGGAATACGGGAGCAGACCCGGACCGTAAACTCACTTGTGTGAGCCACATCCCCAACGTCCTCGCCACCCGCTACGCCAGCCCCGAACTCCGGGACCTGTGGTCGCCCGAGTACAAGATCGTGCTCGAGCGGCAGCTGTGGCTCGCGGTGCTGCGGGCGCAGGCCGAACTCGGGATCGACGTTCCCGCCGAGGCGATCGCCGACTACGAACGCGTGATCGAGCAGGTCGACCTCGAGTCCATCGCCCAGCGCGAACGCGTCACCCGCCACGACGTCAAGGCCCGCATCGAGGAGTTCAACGCCCTCGCCGGTCACGAGCACGTCCACAAGGGCATGACCAGCCGCGACCTCACCGAGAACGTCGAGCAGCTGCAGATCCTGCGGTCGCTCGAGCACGTCCACTCCCACGGTGTCGCCGTGGCCGCACGCCTCGCCGAGCGCGCCACCGAGTACGCCTCGCTCGTCATGGCCGGCCGCTCGCACAACGTCGCGGCGCAGGCCACCACCCTCGGCAAGCGTTTCGCGTCGGCCGCCGACGAACTGCTCATCGCACTGCAGCGCGTCCGGGAACTGATCGCCCGCTACCCCCTGCGCGGGATCAAGGGCCCGATGGGCACCGCACAGGACATGCTCGACCTGCTCGGCGGTGATTCCGCCAAGCTCGCGCAGCTCGAGCAGAAGGTCGCGCAGCATCTCGGCTTCGCCAACGTCTTCACGAGCGTCGGCCAGGTCTACCCGCGTTCGCTCGACCACGACGTGCTCTCCGCGCTCGTGCAGGTCGGCGCCGGTCCCGCGTCGTTCGCCCACACCATCCGGCTCATGGCCGGCCACGAACTCGTCACCGAGGGCTTCCAGCCCGGCCAGGTGGGGTCGTCGGCGATGCCGCACAAGATGAACACCCGCTCGTGCGAGCGCGTCGACGGCCTGCAGGTCGTCCTGCGCGGGTACGCGTCGATGGCCGCCGAACTCGCCGGCGCGCAGTGGAACGAGGGCGACGTCTTCTGCTCGGTCGTCCGGCGTGTGGCCCTGCCCGATGCCTTCTTCGCGATCGACGGCCAGATGGAGACCTTCCTGACGGTCCTCGCCGAGTTCGGTGCCTACCCGGCGGTGATCGAGAAGGAACTCGTGCGGTACCTGCCGTTCCTCGCGACCACCAAGGTCCTCATGGCCGCGGTCCGGGCCGGGGTGGGTCGCGAGACCGCACACGAGGTCATCAAGGAGCACGCGGTCTCCGTCGCACTCGCGATGCGCGAGGAGGGTCGCGAACCCGATCTGCTCGACCGTCTCGCCGCCGACGACCGGCTCCCGCTCGACCGCGCCACGCTCGACGCGGCACTGGCCGACCGGGAGGTCTTCGCCGGAGCTGCGGTCGCGCAGGTCGAAGCGGTCGTCGCGGCGGTGCAGGACCTCGTAACGCAGTATCCGGAAGCAGCGAAGTACACGCCGGCGCCGATTCTGTAGGAAGCCGATTCGACAGGAATCACGGGAACCGACTGCCGGGGGGAGTGTCCGATGGGGGTGGCGGTATCAGCAGGGGAGAACGAAGTGTCGGTGAAACCGGGAAATACGGGTCGGGTGCGTGACGCAGCGCGAACACGCACCGCGCTGCTCGATGCAGCGCGCGAGGTGTTCCTGCGCGACGGATACGCGGCGGCGGCCACGGAGGAGATCGTCTCGGTCGCGGGGGTGACGCGCGGTGCGCTCTACCACCACTTCGCCGACAAGCGGGATCTGTTCCGCGGCGTCATCGAACGCCTCCAGAAGGAAGCGGAGAGCTCCCTGGTCCCGGCCGAACCGGTCGAGGACGCCTGGGAGGGCTTCACCCAGGCCGTGCTCGCCTCGCTCGACGCCGTCTACGATCCCGCGACCCGCCGGCTGCTGCTCATCGAAGCTCCCGCGGTCCTCGGCTGGGCCGAGGTCCGCGAGACCCACCGGCACTCCTCGCTGAAGGCCATCGAGCGCATGCTCGTCACCCTCGATCCCGACACCTACGAGGCGTCGCCCACGCGGACGTCGGTGCTCGCGCACCTGCTCGTCGCGGCCGTCGAGGAAGCGATGTTGTGCCTTGCGCACAGCGACGACCCGGTACGCGACCGTCCTGCGGTGCAGGGCGAACTGCTGCGCCTGCTCGAAACCGCGCGCGGACCCGCACGTGCGGAGGAGTCCACGCCACGGTGACGGACTGCATCTTCTGCGCCATCGTGGCCGGGCAGTCGCCGGCCAGCGTCGTGCTCGACGAACCCGACGTGCTCGCGTTCATGGACATCCGCCCGTTCACTCCGGGGCACCTGCTCGTGATTCCGAAGCGGCACGCCTCCGGACTGGCACAGCTCGATCCCGACGACGGAGCGAAGGTGTTCGCCGCGGGGCAACGGATCGCCACGGCGATGCGCGGGTCCGACCTCCCGATCGAAGGCGTGAACATGTTCCTCGCCGACGGCGTGGCCGCCGGCCAGGAGGTCTTCCACGTACACCTGCACCTCGTTCCGCGTAGGGCCGGGGACGGCTTCGGGATCCGCGCCGACTGGCGGACACCGAACCGGACCGTGCTCGACGGCACGGCCGCCACCATCCGCACCGCCGTGGAGACACACCGGTCGTGATGCAGTGACAGGTGCATACGTTCAGCCGATCGCGCCGGTCGGCGGGTCGCTCGCGTGGTCGGCACTGGTGGCGGTACTCCCGCTGCTGACCATGCTCGTCCTGCTCGCCGTCTTCCGGCTGCGGTCGCATTCGGCCGCAGGAATCGCGGTGGTCGTGGCCCTGATCGTGGGCACCGCGGTCTACGGCATGCCGGTCGGATCCGCGCTCAGCGCCGGTGTCGAAGGCGCGGTCTTCGGTCTCTTCCCGATCATGTGGACGGTGGTCAACGCCGTCTGGGTGTACCGGCTCACCGTCGAATCCGGGCACTTCGACGTCCTCACCCGCGCCTTCGGGCGAATATCCCCGGATCCGCGGATCCTCACCATCGTCATCGCCTTCCTGTTCGGCGCGCTGCTCGAGGCGGTCGCCGGTTTCGGCACCCCCATCGTCGTCGCGACCGTCGTGCTCATCGGTGCCGGTCTGCCGCCGGTGCGTGCTGCCGCGGCGTCGCTGCTCGCCAACTCGGTCGTCACCCCGCTCGGCGTCATGGGCACACCGATCCTGACGATGTCGCGCGTCTCGGAGATCCCGATCGACGAGATCGGACCGGTCGTCGCGCGTCAGGTCTGCCTGCTCGCGGTGTTCGTCCCGCTCGTGCTGGTCGCGGTGGTCGGCGGATGGCGCGGAGTTCGCGAGACGTGGCCGGTCGCGCTCGTCGTCGGACTCGCCTTCGGCGCCGCCCAGTTCGTGTGCGCGAGCTACCTCACCGTGGGGCTGAGCAACATCGCCGGCGCCGTGGCCGGTCTGCTCGTGCTGCTGGTCGCGGTGAAGGTGCACCCCACGCATCGGGAGGCCCGCCGGGCCGCGGCCGAGCGGATCCACGACTCGCGACGACGCGTCGTCGAGGCGTTCGCCCCCTACGCCCTGATCGTGGTCGTCTTCCTCGTCAGCCGGTTCGGTCCGGTGGCGTCGCTGTTGTCGAACGCGAGCCTGTCGTTCCCCTGGCCGGGTGTGGACGTGACTACGGCCGACGGGGACGTTCCCACCGCGGAGACCTTCACCATCGATCTGCTCACCGCCCCGGGCAGCCTCGTCTTCGTCGCCGCGCTGCTGTCGATACCGGTGCTGAAGGTCGCGGTGGCCGACGCGGTGCGATGCTTCGTCGCGGCGGTCGTGCAGTTGCGATGGTCGTTCGCGACGGTGACGGCGGTGCTCGCCCTCGCGTACGTGATGAACCTGTCCGGGCAGACCGCCACGATCGGCGGTTTCCTCGCCGGTGCGGGCGTGGCGTTCGCGCTGTTGTCGCCGGTGCTCGGCTGGCTCGGCGTCGTGGTCACCGGCTCGAACACCGCCTCCAACGCGATGTTCGGCAGCCTGCAGGTCGCTGCGGCCCAGCAGTCGGGACTCGACCCGACCGTGCTGGTCGCCGGGAACATGGCCGGCGGCACCACCGGCACCCCGATCGCACTGCAGAACCTCGCGCTGGTGTCGTCGGTGAAGGGACTGTCCGGCAAGGACGGACTGCTCATGCGCCGGATCTGGCCGCTGAGCATCGCCGGTCTCGCGGTGCTCGCCGTCCTCGTGTGGCTGCAGTCCACCTCGGTGCTGGGCTGGATGGTGCCTTGACGCTGCAGTTGTGCAGTGACGAACGTCGGCGTGCCGCGAATGCCTGTTTCGTCGGGGTGCACTAGCGTTGTCGGAGTGGTTCGTGCACAACCGATACTGACCCCGCTCACCGAAGCGGCGATCTTCCTCGTCGTCACCGTCGACGAGGGCGCAGAGGACACCGTGCGGGATCTGCTCGAAGATCTCTCGGGCCTGCGCCGCTCGGTCGGTTTCCGCATCCCGGAGGGCGGCCTGTCGGTCGTCACCGGCATCGGCTCGGACATGTGGGACCGGCTGTTCGACGGCGCCCGGCCCGCCGAACTGCATCCGTTCGTCCCGCTCGACGGCGGTCGGCACCAGGCACCCTCGACCCCCGGCGACCTGCTGTTCCACCTCCGCGCGTCGACGATGGACCTGTGCTTCGAACTCGCCGCGAAGATCAACGACCGGCTGCGCGGAGCGGCGCGGGTCGTCGACGAGACCCACGGCTTCCGTTATTTCGAACGCCGCGACCTGCTCGGCTTCGTCGACGGCACGGAGAACCCCGAGGACGACGAGGCCGTCGAAGCGGCCCTGGTCTCCGACGAGGATCCGGACTTCGCCGGGGGTAGCTACGTCGTCGTCCAGAAGTACCTGCACGACCTCGCGTCGTGGAACTCGCTGACGGTGGAGGAGCAGGAACGGGCGATCGGCCGGACCAAGCTCGACGACATCGAACTCGACGACGAGACCAAGCCTGCGAATTCGCACGTCGCGCTGAACGTGATCGTCGACGAGAACGGGGTCGAGCAGCAGATCGTGCGCGCGAACATGCCGTTCGGCAGCTTCGGCGCCGACGAGTTCGGCACCTACTTCATCGGTTACTCGGCCACCCCGGAGGTGACCGAGCAGATGCTGCGCAACATGTTCCTGGGTAGCCCGCCCGGCAACACCGACCGCATCCTGGACTTCTCCACCGCGGTGACGGGGTCGCTGTTCTTCTGCCCCTCGCTGGAGTTCCTCGAAGATCTTCCGCCGTCACCGGCGGAAATTCCCTCCCACGAAGATTCGAGTGCCTCGACCGCCGGCCGCCCGGCCGACGGATCACTCGGAATTGGCGCTCTGCGAAGGAGTTCGACGCTGTGAACAATCTGTATCGCGACCTCGCCCCGATTTCCGAGGCGGCATGGACCGAGATCGAGGAGGAGGCCGCGCGCACCTTCAAGCGGCACGTCGCCGGGCGCACCGTGGTCGACTTCTCCGGACCGCACGGCACCGACTTCGCGGCGGTGGGTCTCGGCCGCACCCGCGAGATCGAGCCCCCGGCCGCCGGAGTGCGGGCGCGCCAGCACCGCGTCGCGCCGGTCGTCGAACTGCGGGTGCCGTTCACCCTGTCGCGTGAGGAGATCGACAGCGTCGAGCGCGGTTCCCGCGACATCGACCTCGACCCCGTCAAGGAAGCGGCCCGCCAGATCGCCTTCGCCGAGGACCGCGCGATCTTCGAGGGTTACGCGGCCGCCGGTATCGAGGGCATCCGGGCGTCGTCGTCGAACCCGTCCCTGCAGCTGCCCGAGGATCCCCGCGACTTCCCGGAGATCATCAGCCAGGCGCTGTCGCAGCTGCGACTGGCGGGTGTGGGCGGCCCGTACTCGATCCTGCTCGGCGCCGACGAGTACACCAAGGTCAGCGAGACGTCCGACCACGGCTACCCGATCCGCGAACAGCTGCGCCGCCTCATCGACGGCGACCTCATCTGGGCCCCGGCGATCGACGGCGCGTTCGTGCTGACCACGCGCGGTGGCGACTACGACCTGCAGGTCGGTCAGGATCTGTCGATCGGCTACCTCTCGCACGACGCCGAGACGGTGAACCTGTACTTCCAGGAGTCGTTCACCTTCCTCGTCTACACCGGTGAGGCCTCGGTTCCGCTGGTGCCGACGACGCTCGAACTCCCGCACTGAGCCGGCCCCGGGGCGTTCGCGTGTGCGGCGCCCCGGGTCACCGACCGTCCGGCCGGATCACGACGGCGCGGACGAAGTTCTCCGCGAAGATCGCGCACGTGCGTTCGAGGTCGGGGAGTGCGATGCCGGTCGCACGGGCGGCGTGCGGACGCAGCAGGACGTGGATCAACAGTGGTCCCATCAGCTGCTGGAGCAGGAGCAGACGCGGCAGATCCCGCAGTCGACCCGCCGCGACCTGCCCCTCGATCCAGTCCAGCACCTCCATCACCGGCGACCGCGGCACGATGTACTCGACCAGTTCGGCGATCGTCGGGTCGTGCGGGTTGGCCAGCACCTCGGCGAGCATCGCCGGCAGCACTCGCGGCTCCCGCGTCCACGCATCGGCGATCCGCAGGTACACCTCGGTCATGACGGCCACCGGATCGTCGCCCAGATCGGTATCGGCGTCGATCGGCAACGTCGGCCGAAAACGTTCGAAGACGGCTTGCAGCAGTCCCGTTCGGCCACCGAACGTCGAATACAGGCTGTAGACCGAGCATCCCGCTTCCGCCGCAACCGATTCCAGTGTCGCGGAAGCCAATCCGAGACGGCTGATCAGATGTGCCCCGGCTTCGACCGCGCGCTCGCGGACGGGCTGCTGACCGCCGGGGTCGATGCCGGCGGCGCGCAGTGCCTCGTCCAGTGCGCTGCGGGTGCCGCCGAGACGTCGCAGCAGGGTGCTGCGGGAGATCCCGGCCCGTTTCGCGATCTCGACGAGCGGCACCTCGGCGACATCCCTGCCGAGTTCGCGGGCGGCCTGCTGGGCGGCGTCGAGCAGGGCGGGAGGTACGTCGTCCGGTGCCGGTGCTCGATTCGTCGCGGTCACGAGGGTCAGTCTAGCCCGACGAGACGTGAAACCATGATTGCTGGATCCTGTAGTCGAGTGTCAGACTGGAGGCGTTGCACCACGACGAAGGGGCTCATCATGTCGAACACACCCGCACCGACTGCCGGCGATGCCGGCAGCCCCGACTCGTCCGTCCATCCCGATGAGGGCCGGTCACCGTGGATCAAGTTGGTCGCGCTCGTCGTCGGCATCACGGCCGTCGTCGCGGTGATGCTCGTCGCGTTCGCTCTCCCCGCCGTCAACGGCGGACCCCACCACATGGAACTCGGGGTGGTCGGACCTCCACCGGCGGTCGACGCGCTCGGCGCGAATCTGGACGCCGACCAGTGGGAGATCGTGCGTTTCGACAGTCCCGACGCCCTGACCGCAGCCATCGAGAACCGCCAGGCGGCAGGCGGACTCGCGCTCGGCCCCGACGGGGTGCAGGTCTACACCGCCTCGGCCGGAGGCGCCGGTGCGGCCGCCGCGATCGGCGCG
>NZ_JBKFBA010000025.1:0-41536 GCF_053345925.1 Rhodococcus sp. C26F | reverse complement strand
TGGCCGGGCAGCAGCAGCTGCCCGTGCAGACGACGGACGTGGTGCCCTTCCCGGACGACGATCCGCGCGGCGCCGGCCTGACCGCCGCGGCCCTGCCGATGGTCTTCGGCGGCCTCATCCCGGCGATCGCGCTGACCCAGTTGTTCCCCGGCCGCGACCGGCTGGTGCTGCGTCTGGTCGGCGTGGCCGGGTTCGCGGTGGTCGCCGGGTTCGCGCTCACCGCGCTGCTGCAGTTCGGTCTGGGCTCGCTCGACGGCAACTACTGGCTCACCGCCGCCGGCTTCACGCTCGGTCTGGCGGCGCTCGCGTTCACGATCCTGGGTCTCGAAGCGCTGCTCGGACTTCCCGGCATCGCGATCGGGGCGGTGACGATGATGTTCGTCGGCAACCCACTGTCGGGCCTGGCCACGGGACATGCCTGGCTGCCCGACGGGTGGTCGACCCTCGGTCAGCTGCTCCCGCCCGGCGCCACTGGATCCCTGCTGCGGGCCAATGCCTTCTTCGACGGCGTCGGCGCAGCTTTCCCCACGATCGTCCTGCTGTGCTGGGTGGTCTTCGGTCTCGTCCTGGCGTTCGTGGCCTCGCGTCGAAAGCCGGTGTCGGACTCGACGCGAACCGAATGACCTGCGACTTCCCCAGCGATATCGCTAGAAATATGTACATGACCACTCTTCCTGTCGCCGTCGCCCGGGCGCAATTGTCACGATTGGTCGACGAGGCCGAACGCACACACGAGCGATTCGAGATCACCCGTAACGGGCACCGCGCCGCGGTGCTTCTCGGTGCCGACGATTACGACGCGATGCAGGAAACGATCGCGGTGTTGTCGGTTGCCGATCTGCTGAGGACGCACATCGCGGGCCGAACCGAGGTCGAGTCGGGTGACGTCGTCGATGCGGAGGAGCTGAGGCAGCTGATGCATGACGACCGGTCGTCCGAGGAATGAGCGCCGCACGGTCGAGGTCACCGCGATTTCGCACCGTGCCGATGCGTATCGATAGAAGACGGTCGGACAGTGCTGCCGCGAGCCGTCGGGGTTGCGGCAGCTACCGATCTGTCAGAGTGCTCCGGCCTTCAACGCCGCCGCGTTGACGCGCACGAGCGCGGCGTGCAGGTCCTGGAGTTCGTCGAGCCCGACATCGAGGGCATCGACGACCTGTCCCGGCACCGACTCGGCCTCGGCACGCAGCGCCCGGCCGGCGTCGGTGAGTTCGAGGACGAGTTGCCGTTCGTCGGCCGCGCTGCGTGCGCGGGTGATCAGGCCCAGCGCCTCGAGTCGCTTGAGCAGCGGAGACAGCGTGGGGGAGTCGAGCTGGAGCAACTGCCCCACCTCCTTGCTCGTCAGCGGCGAGCGTTCCCACAGGGCGAGCATCACCAGGTACTGCGGGTGGGTCAGTCCCAGCCTGTCGAGGATCGGTCGATAGACCGCGAGCACGGCGCGGTTCGCCACGGCGAGCGCGAAACACACCTGCCGCTCCAGCGCGAGAGGATCATCACCGGAAGCGGGGAGGTGGGTGGCCGGGGACTCGACGCTCATGAACCGACGATACCGAACCGGTATGCCCCGGCCCGGGTTCTCCCGGGTGCGACGATTCTCACGGGTCGTAGTCGGGATAGATCGTGTGCAGCCTCAGGTAGCCGGTGACGTTCTCGCGCAACCACCCTTCGCTTTCCTCCGGTGTCACGCCGTCGCAGACCGCGTCGCCCTCGATGCAGATCCGTTCGACGGCGATCGTGCCGAAGTCGTCGCGACCACCGCCGAGCGTGATGCCCGGGACGACCTCGCCCGGGAACAGCGTTTCGACTCCCCGGGTGTCGCGCGGGTCGGAGTACAGCACACCGCTGATCCGCTCCGGCGGCACCGAACCGTCGGCCGCGATCTCGGCGAGGACGTCGCCGGCGATCGACGCGCCCTGCGAGTAACCGAGGACGACGAACTCGCTGTCGGGGCACGAACCGTGCCGGACGATGATCGTCTCGCGCAGGCGCTGATGCCCGATCCTCTTGGACTCGTCGTAGGCGAGACGCCCCGACCCCTCGCTCGACCCGGACTCGGGCACCGGAACCACGACGGCGGGATAGCGGATGTGCTCGACCACCGTGCCGGGTGCCGCGTACCGCGCCGAGATCTTCGCGAGGGGTGAATCGGGATCGATCGAATCCGGGGTGTCGATGTTGCGGGTTCCGTCGACCGCGATGACGAACCGCTCCGGGCACGGACGGAAGGTCTCCGCGCCGGCGGTGGACGCGGTGCCGTCAGTGGTGGTGGCGGCGACGGGTCCGGTCAGGCCGAGGGCGAGTCCTGCGATGATCGCCAGGACACGACGACAAGCGAAGTCGGACATGGCAGTCTCCTGTGATCGACCCCGACACCGATGACTACCGCACGAGAATGTCGTCCGATTTGACGTATTTCTCGCCGGAGAACCGCTACTCCGAGTGTAGTTGGTTACAAAGTCACAGACCGAACGTTCGGCATTCCCGAGCGGTTCGATCAAGCGAGTCCGGTGCTCCGCAGGGTGATATTGAGGCGCCCCGCGGTGAGTCCGCAGCGGGCATTGCCGGTGTCCGGATACACGACCGGCACCCCGTGATAGGCGAACCGCGACGGACCGCCGAAGACGAACAGATCGCCGGACTCGAGACGCACGTCGGTGTACGGCCGGCCGCGCGACTCGGTGTTGCCGAACCGGAACAGGCAGGCATCCCCGAGACTGAGCGACACGATCGGCGCGCTCACCCGCTCGTCCTTGTCCTGATGCATGCCCATCCGCGCGTCGCGGTCGTAGAAATTGATCAGAGCGGTATCGGGCTCGTACCCGCCCCCGGCCGCCGGATCGTCGTAGGCATCGGCGACGGCACGCCGCCCGAGTTCGACGAGCCGGTCGGGAAGCGGCGGAACGGGAGCGTCGTCGACATCGACCGCGGTGCGGGTGTAGCGGTACGGCGACCAATGCCATCCGAGGCACACCGTGCTCACCGACATCCGTCCGCCACCCGGCAGCAGGGTGTGCCGCATCGGCGCCGGCGGGCGCGCCCATTCACGACACAGCTCGACGAGCTCGCGCTGTTCGCCCGGGTCGAGCCAGTCGGGCACGTGCACGGCGCCCGGCGCGATCTCGCGTCGCGGACGGGAGACGGAGAACAATTCGTCCATCCCGGGTACTCGACCTCCATGCGTGTGAGCGGTACCTACAGCCGGTGATACGTGTAGACAGGTTCAGTACCAACTGTGCCGCACGGGACGGCACTGCGATTCGACGGGGAGGTATCAGCGATGAAGGTCGAAGGCAGAGTGGCCGTCGTGACCGGCGGGGGCGGCGGAATCGGCGGCGCCATCGCTGCCGGCCTCGTCGAGCGAGGTGCGCGAGTGGTGGTCGCCGACCTCGACGAACATGCGGCGCAGCGCGTCGTCGCGACGCTCGAGGAGAAGACGCCGGGGAGCGCCGTCGCGGTGGCGGCGGACGTCTCCGACGACGAACACATCCGCGGCCTCGTCGAGCGCGCCGAAGCGGAGTTCGGTCCCGTGGACCTGTACTTCGCCAACGCGGGTGTCACCGGTGTGCCCGGCCTGGAGATCGAGGACTCGGTCTGGGAGCAGTCCTTCGACGTCAACCTGCGCGCACACATCCGTGCGGCGCGACTGCTGGTACCCCGATGGGTCGAACGTGGCGAGGGCTATTTCGTCAGCACGGCGTCGGCGGCCGGCCTGCTCACACAGATCGGCTCGGCCACCTACTCGGTCACCAAGCACGCGGCCGTCGGTTTCGCCGAGTGGCTGTCGGTGACCTACGGCGACAAAGGTGTGAGGGTGAGCTGCCTGTGCCCGATGGGCGTCAACACACCTCTGCTGTACTCGGGGGATGCATCCGGGCACGCGCTCGGTGAACTCGCCACCCGGGCCGTCACGACCGCCGGTGCGGTGCTCGAACCCGCGGACGTCGCGGAGACGGTGTTCGCCGCGATGGAGGAGGAGCACTTCCTGATCCTTCCGCACCCGGAGGTCCTCGAGATGTACCGGAACAAGGGCGCCGACTACGACCGATGGCTGCGCGGCATGCGTCGCTATCGTCAGGCCCTCGAGGAGTCGACTCCCACCGATTCGTGAAATCGGTGCCCCTGCCCCTGGTGGTGTCCTAACGTCACCGGTCATGACATCCCTCGACACCGTTCGCGGCCCTCTCGACACGGGCCGTCTGGGCAGAGTCCTCATGCACGAGCACGTCTTCATTCTCGGCGAGGAGATCCGCACCAACTTTCCCGACTACCCGAGCCCGTGGGACGAGGACGAACGCGTCGACGACGCGGTCGCGAAGTTGAACGCGTTGTCGGAGCGCGGCATCGACACGATCGTCGACCCCACGGTGGTCGGTCTCGGCCGGTACATCCCGCGCATCCAGCGCGTCGCCGAACGGGTGGACATCTCCATCGTCGTCGCGACGGGCCTGTATACCTACAACGACCTGCCGTTCCAGTTCCACAACGTCGGGCCGGGGCTGCTGGTGGACGGACCGGAGCCGCTCACCGAACTGTTCGTGAAGGACATCCGCGAGGGCATCGCCGGCACGGGGGTGCGTGCAGGAATGCTCAAGTGCGCCATCGAGCTTCCGGGACTCACGCCGGGCGTCGAGCGCGTGATGCGAGCGGTGGGGCAGGCGCACGTCGAGACCGGTGTGCCGATCACGGTGCACACCAATCCGCATACCGGGTCGGGGGAGGTGGCGCAGCGAGTGCTCGCGGAGGAAGGTGTCGACCTCACCAAGGTGGTGATCGGGCACAGCGGTGATTCGACCGATCTGGACTACCTGCGTCGCATCGCCGACGCCGGTTCGATTCTCGGGATGGACCGCTTCGGCCTCGATCTGCTGTTGCCGTTCGAGCAACGCGTCGACACGGTGGTCGCGCTCGTGGAGGCCGGTTACACCGAGCGCATGGTGCTCTCGCACGATGCGTCGTGCTTCATCGACTGGTTCCCGCACGACGTGAAGCAGGCCGCCGTGCCCAACTGGAACTACAACCACATCAGCGACGAGGTGCTGCCGGCCCTGCGCGAACGGGGCGTAACCGACGAGCAGATCACCACGATGCTCGTGGACAATCCGAGGCGGATCTTCGAACGCTGAGGCGGCGTAGGTCGCGTCGGGTAGCACCGAGGACGCTCAGGCGGCGTCGTGCAGTACCAGGCCGAGCGTGCGACGCAGGCCCGATCGGACGGTGCTCACGCCGTGCCGGACCGGCGCCCGCGACCATCCGCGCGCCGACCGGATCGGTCGGTCGCGGGTGGTGAAGATCAGCGCGTGGCCTTGCTCGAGCACGGTGACGGTGCCCCGCGACTGCGCGCGGGGCCGTTGTTCGACCAACAGGAACTCGCCGCCGGTGTAGTCGACGCCCGCCCGGTCGAGCCCGATCACGACCTGCAGTGGGAACACGAGGTCGCCGTAGAGATCGCGATGCAGGGCGTTCCAGTCGCCAGTGGTGTAGCGCAGCATCAGCGGGGTGGGGTCGGTCTGGCCGGCCGCGTGGCACATGTCGAGCCAGTCGTCGAAGTCGTCGGGCCAGGGTGCCGGATCGCCGAGGCGTTCGGCCCACGAGCGCGCGACGGCGAGCAGCTGCCGGTAGAACGCCGAGCGCAGGTGTGCGACGGCGTCGGGGACGGGTGAGCCGAAGTACTTGTAGGTGCCGTGTCCGTACCGGTAGCGGCTCATGTCGACCGTGGTGCGGAAGCGGGCGTCGTCGTCCCACAGGGCCGCGAGTTCGGTGCATTCGTCGTCGCTCAACAGCGGCCCGGTGAGGGCGCAGCCGTTCTCATCGAGCTCGCTCGTCAACTCGGGCCAACGCAGCTCGTCGACGCGTGGCTGCAGATTCTCGATGGTCTCCACGGGCTCTCCTCGATCGGCCGGACAACACGGGCACAAGCCCTCGTCGGGAAGACGTCGCCGCCGTCGGAAATGTGAGTACCCGGAACCGGAAGGGATCAGCGCGGCCGGTCGTCGACGAGTTTGTGCAGCAGATCGGACAGTCGTGCGCGTTCCGCGGCGTCGAGCCGGTCGAACATCTCGACGGCGTCGGCATCGCGGGCCGAGGCCAGTTCGGCCCGGATCCTGCGGCCCTCGTCGGTCAGTCGCACGCAGACCGCGCGTCGGTCGGCGGGATCGGGGAGTCGCTCGGTGAGACCCCGCGACTCCAGGCGGTCGACGACCTCGGTGGCCGAGCGGGGGACGATGCGCAGTTCCTTGGCCACGACGCCGAGGCGGATGGGGTCGTCGGCGCGTCCGATGACGTCGAGCGCCCGGTACTCGTGGGGTGACAATCCCCACGGTTGGAGGAGGTCGTGCCAGCGTCGGCGCAGCGTACGCGTGGTGGTGAGGAGGAGATCGCGCAGTGCGACGGGTGAATCCGACATAGTGGTCACATTACCTCACTTGACGGTTACCACTCAATGAGTCAGCCTCAATAAGTACGGAACACGAACCACGAATCGAGGTGGCGCACATGATGCAGCCCCCACCCACTCTCGGCGGCAAGCCGGGCAGCCGCGGCAGGATCGACAAGAAGGATCTCGAGCAGCTCCGCGAGGCCCCGGTGAGCCTGCGCCGTATCGGCGCCCTCTTCGCGCCCTATCGGTGGAAGATCACCCTCGTCGTCGCGCTCATCATCGCCTCGTCGGTGATCTCCCTCGCGACGCCCTTCCTCGTCCGCGCCGTCATCGACGACGCCATCCCGCACCAGAACGTGAGCCTGCTGCTGTGGGCCGTCGGCGGCATGCTGGCCGTCACCGTCGCGAGCTCGCTCCTGTCCGTCGTCCAGACCTGGATCTCCACGACCGTCGGCCAGAACGTCATGCACGGTCTGCGTACCCGGGTCTTCTCCCACCTGCAGCGACAGTCGCTGAACTTCTTCACCCGCACCCGCGGCGGTGAGATCCAGTCGCGGCTGACCAACGACATCGGCGGCATGCAGTCCGTGGTCACCAACACCGCGACCTCACTGGCGTCCAACGTCACCACCGTCGTCGGCACGGCGATCGCCATGGCGGTCCTCAGCTGGCGACTGGCCCTGCTCTCCCTGATCGTGCTCCCGCCGGCCATCTGGCTCACGCGCCGGGTCGCGCTCATGCGCCGCGCCGTCACCGCCCGTCAGCAACGGCGCCTCGCCGACATGCAGTCGCAGATCGACGAAGGACTGTCGGTCAGCGGCGTGCTGCTCGTCAAGACGCTGGGCACCGGCCCGGCACTGTCCGACAAGTTCGCCCGCACGTCGGAGGAACTCGCCGATCTCGAGGTGCACGCGCAGTTGTCCGGCCGCTGGCGCATGGCCACGATGAACATCGTCTTCGCGGCGATCCCCGCGGTCCTCTATCTCGTCGCCGGTCTGCCGGCCACGTCGGGCGGCATGACGATCGGCACCCTGGTGGCCTTCACCGGCCTGCAGGGCGCGTTGTTCCGGCCACTGATGAGCCTGCTCGACGTCGGTGTCTCCGTCACCAGCTCGCTGGCCCTGTTCAGCCGCATCTTCGAATACCTCGACCTTCCCGTCGACATCGACGACCCGCGCGATCCGGTGCCCGTCGACCCGGCGACCGTCGCCGGCCGGGTGCGGTTCGAGAACGTGAGCTTCCGCTACGAAGGCGCGCACCGCAACGCGCTCGACGGGATCGACCTCGACGTCCCGGCGGGGGCGCAGGTCGCGCTCGTCGGTGAGACCGGCTCGGGCAAGACCACGCTCGGCTCGCTCGTCGCACGACTGTACGACCCGGTCGAGGGACGCGTGAGCATCGACGGTGTCGACCTGCGCGACATGCGGCTCGCCGATCTCGCCGGACTGGTCGGCGTGGTCTCGCAGGAGACCTACCTCCTCCACGCGACCGTCCGGGAGAACCTGCGCTACGCGAAGCCGGACGCGACCGACGACGAGATCGAGGCCGCGGCCCGCGCCGCCCACATCCACGACCTGATCGTCTCGCTGCCGGACGGCTACGACACCGTCGTCGGCGCCCGCGGACACCGTTTCTCGGGTGGCGAGAAACAGCGACTGGCGATCGCCCGCACGCTCCTGCGCGACCCGCGTGTCCTCGTGCTCGACGAGGCGACCAGCGCCCTCGACAACGACACCGAGCACGCCGTGCAGCAGGCCCTCGACGCCGCGCGCAGCGGACGCACGACCATCACCATCGCGCACCGGCTCTCGACCGTGCGCAACGCCGACGAGATCGTGGTCCTCGACCGGGGCCGCATCGTCGAACGCGGAACGCACGACGACCTCGTCGCCCACGGGGGCCGCTACGCAACCCTCGCGGCCCGTGCCGAGCGAGGTGAGACCATCCCGTCGGCGCGGAGCGAGATCAGTCCTTCAGAGTGGCCGCGAGAGCGCGCCGCAGTTCGTTCCGGCTGATCTTGCCCACTCCCGTGACCGGGAAGGCGTCGACGAACTGCACCTTGTCGGGGATCTTGTACTCGGCCAGCCCTCGTTCCCTCAGGAACTTCTTGAGCGCGAGGGTTTTCGGCGCTTCACCCTCGGTGACGACGAAGGCGCAGGTGCGCTCGCCGAGATACTTGTCGGGTATCGACACCACCGCCGCGTCGAGCACGGCCGGGTGCGCGATCAGATGATTCTCGACCTCCTCGGCCGCGATCTTCTCGCCACCGCGATTGATCTGGTCCTTCGCGCGTCCCTCGACGACGATGTAGCCGTGCTCGGTGAGCCGGACGATGTCGCCGGTGCGGTAGAAGCCGTCCGGGGTGAATGCCATCGAATTGTGTTCCGGCGCATTGTAGTAGCCCCGGATCGTGTACGGGCCGCGGGTGAGCAGGTGGCCGGTGGTGCCCGCGGCGACGGGCTCGTCCGTGTCGTCGACGACGCGGATCTCGTCGTCGGGGCTGATCGGCCGGCCCTGGGTGGTGACGATGGTGTCCTCGTCGTCGTCGAGCCGGGTGTAGTTGACGAGACCCTCCGCCATGCCGAAGACCTGCTGCAGCGTGCAGCCGAGTTCGGGGCGGACGCGTTTGGCGGCCTCGGCCGGGAACTTCGCTCCACCGACCTGCAGCACCTCGAGCGACGACAGGTCGCGTTCGGTGCGGGCCCGCGCCGACAGCCACGCCTGCGCGAGGGGCGGGACGAGCGATGCCATCGTCACGCCCTCGCTCTCGATGAGGGCGAACGCGGTGTCGGGGCTCGGATCCGGAGCGAGGACGACGGTGCCGCCGGCGTGCAGTACACCGAGGATGCCCGGCGAGCTCATCGGGAAGTTGTGCGCCGCCGGCAGCGCGACCAGCATGCGGGTGTTCTCGTCCACTCCGCAGATCACCGCGGATTCGCGCACGGAGTACAGGTAGTCGGCGTGGGTGCGGGGGATGAGCTTCGACGTTCCGGTCGTGCCACCCGACAGCTGCAGGAAGGCAACGCTTCCGGCGTCGTTCTCCGTGATCGGCGCCGCTTCGCGGTCGCGCAACGACCCGAGCGCAGTGAATTCCTCGGCCTCACCGGCGACCACGACCACCGGCGGATTCTCCATCTCGGAGGTGACCTGCCGGGCGAGCACGCGGTAGTCGAATCCGCCGTGTTCGGCGGCGATCACGTACGCTGCGGCGTCGCTGAACCGGCAGAAGTAGCCGATCTCCGACGCGCGGTGCGCGGGCAGGGAGAAGACGGGGAGCGCGCCGAGGCGGAAGACCGCGAAGAGCACTTCGGTGTACTCGACGATGTTCGGCAACTGCAGGACGACTCGGTCGCCGTTCCGGACCCCGAGGTCGGCGAGACCGGCGGCGATGCGGGCCGAGGCGTCGTCGAGTTCGCGGTAGGTGATGCGCCGCCAGGTGCCCGTCGCGTCGTGTCCGACGACGGCGATGCGACCGGCGAACCGGGCGGCGCGGGCCGGGAGGAATTCGCCGAAGGTCTCGTTCGTCCAGTAACGGGCTGCGCGATACCGCTCGGCGAACTCCTCGGGGTAGCGGGCGGTGTCGGCGAGCGGCGTGCGCTCGAAACCGGTTGTCACGGAACGGTTCCTTTCGGGATTAGGGTCGATGCAGGTCTGTCGGTCAGGCGCGGAGGGTGGCGCCGCCGTCGATGTAGAGCGCCTGCATGGTGATGTGACGAGCACGGTCGGACAGCAGGAACTCGATGGCCTCGGCGATGTCGGCGGGCTCGGCGATGCGGCCGAGGGGGATGCCGACCTTGAACTGCGACAGGTCACCTTCGATGGCGCTGCGTGCGCCGGCGTCGTCGTTCGGGTCCTCCCACAGCGAGCGCTGCATGGCGGTGTCGGTGGAACCCGGCGCGACGATGTTGGCGCGGATCCCGTACTGCGCCAGCTCGAGTCCGAGGATCCGGACGATCATCGTGGACGCGGCCTTGGACGATCCGTAGGCGCCCATGCCCATGCGCGGCACGCCCGCGGAGTTCGATCCGACGACGACGATCGAACCCGACCGCCGCTCCCGCATGGCCCGTCCGACCGAACGCAGGACCGACAGCAGGCCGGTGACGTTGACGTCGTACATGTGCTGCCAGTCCTCGGGATCGGAGTCGAGCACCGAGCCCGTGGTGAAGACACCGGCGACGTGCGCGAGATGCTCGATCGGTCCGTGCTCGGATTCGATGCTCTCGACGACGTAGGCGACGGCGTCGTGGTCGCGGATGTCGACGGGGTAGGTGGGGACGGAGCCGCCGAGCAGCGCGGCAGTCTTGCGCAGTCCTTCGGCGTTGCGGTCGGCGAGCACGAGACGGTGACCGGCACGCACCAGGGCCTCGGCGGTCGCGCGGCCGATACCCTGCGCGGCCCCGACGACGAGCGTGACGGGGGAGGGTGCGGTCTCGGTCATCGGAGTACTCCCAGTGCATCGAGGACGGTGCCGAACTTGACGGTCGTCTCGGCCAGTTCGTCGGCAGGGTCGGAGTCGGCGACGATACCGCCCCCGGCGTAGGCCGTGAGCCCGACACCGTCGGCATCGAGGACGGCGCAGCGGATCGTGACCAACCATTCGCCGTCGCCCGCGGCGTCGCACCATCCGAGGGCACCGGCGTAGAAGCCCCGGTCACCCTCGGTCGCGAGGATCAGATCGCGGGCGGCCGCGGTCGGCGTGCCGCAGATCGCGGGGGTGGGGTGCACCGCGAGTGCGAGATCGAGGGCCGTGACACCCGGATCGCGCAGGCGACCCTCGATGGGAGTGCCGAGATGCCACAGCTGGCGTGTGCTCGTCACGGTCGGCTGCTCGGGGATGTCGAGGTCGACGCACAACGGTTCGAGCGCGGTGCGGATCGCATCGATCACGTGCGCGTGCTCGGCGAGGTTCTTCGCGGAGCCGGCGAGCCTGTCGGCCGTCGCCCGATCGATCTCGGGGTCGCGGTGCCGCGGTGCGGATCCGGCGAGGGGGTGAGCGGTGACCCGATCTCCGCGACGGCGCACGAGCACCTCCGGGCTCGACCCCACCAGGTGACGTCCCGTCCACGCGCCACCGGCTGCTGTGAGGTCGACGAGGAAGCCGTTGTGCAGCGGATCGTTTCGCGTGAGAGCGACGAGGAGGTCGTGCGGGGTGACGGGCCGGTCGGCGCGCAGGGCGAGTGCCCGGGCCAGGACCACCTTGAGCAGGTCGCTGTCGTCCGAGCGGAGCAGGCGCAGTACGGTCTCGACCCGATCGATGTGCTCGCCTTCCGACGGCAATGCGCCCGTGATCGTGATCGGGGGCAGGTCGGCGGCCGGTGCGTCGTAGTGCGCGGGGGAGTGATGGAGTGTGTTCGGAGCGGTCAGTGCGGCCGGACCGTCGGGTGCGAAGGGCAGTGCTCCGACGATCGCGGCGACCTGTCCGGTGCGCAGGGCGTCGGCGGCGGCGGACGCGCGGTCGAAGCGTTCGCTCACGCCTTCGGCGATCACCGTGCCGTGCGGGCGGGACAGGACGAACGGGTGCGCGACGGGCCGCTCGGCCCGGTCGGTAGCGGTTGCACCGAGGACCGGCACTTGCATTCTCGTACCTTCCGGTTGAGGAGGTCTGCTGGCAGGACCGCGCCACAGGACACACGATCACTGAGCAACATATACGGTAAGCCTAACCTTTGGTACTGTGCCCTCCGGCGCCGCAGCGCGCACATCAGCGGATTCCGTTCCCAGTCAATCGTTTCGATCGAAGGAAAGAGGATCTCCAGTGCTCCTTGCCGGCCCGGACGCCTCACGGCTCGCTCTGTCGCGCGCACAGTCGGGCGTATGGTTCGCCCAGCAACTGAACCCCGACAACCCGCTGTTCAACACCTCGGAGTGCATCGAACTGCGAGGCGCGGTCGACGAGGAAGCGCTGGTCACAGCGGTTTCCAAGGCGGCATCCGAGGCCGAGGTGCTGGTCGCGGGGTTCGAGACCCTCGCCGACGGTACGGTCGTCCGGATTCCCGGTGCGCGCACACTCGATCTCGCCCCGACCGTCGACTTCACCTCCGCGGCGGACCCCTGGCAGGCGGCCCACGAGTGGATGGCGCGCGACCTCGAGCGGCCCGTCGACCTGTCGGTGGATCCGTGCGTCCGGGCCGCGGTCCTGCGACTCGCCGACGATCACGTCCTGCTCTACCTGCGTGCCCACCACATCGTCCTCGACGCCTTCGGGTTCTCGCTGTTCAACCGGCGCATCGCCGAGCGCTACACCGCCGCGGTCGCCGGTACGGAAGTTGCTGCCGCACGGTTCGATTCGGTCGAATCGGTGATACGGGAAGAATCGGACTATCGCGACTCGGCCGACTTCGACGCAGACCGTGACTTCTGGAGCGCGTACCTCGACGGCGTGGACGAAGCGGTCGCCCTGCGGCCCGGCCCGGGTGGCATCGCGCGTCGCTCCCGTGGCGCGCGCTTCACCCTCGACGCCGACCGGCAGCGCGGTCTGGTGGCTCTCGGCAAGGAGGTCGGCGCGAGTTGGGGTGACGCGGTTACCGCGCTCGTCGCCGCCTACCTGCGCGGAGCTACCGGACGCGAGGACCTCACACTCGGTTTCCCCGTCATGAACCGGCTCGGCAGCGCCGCACTGCGGGTGCCGATCACCGCGGTCAATGTCGTTCCGCTGCGCCTGAATCCGACCGCATCGGCCACGCTCGTCGATCTCGTGGCGCAGGTGCGCGACGGAGTGGCGCTGTGCCGCAACCACTATCGTTACCGCACCGAGGACATCCAGCGCGACCTGCGACTACCGACCGGATCCCGCGGCGTCATCGGCCCGTCGGTCAACGTCAAACCGTTCGGCGACTCGCTCCGGTTCGGCGACATGCGTGCGGCCGTGCACTCGGTCGCCCGAGGACCCCTGCAGGACTTCATGGTCACCGTGCGGCCCCTCGACGGCAGTGCCGGACTCGAGGTGTTCGTCGACGTCGACGCCGACGTCTACAGCGAGGAGGATCTGACGATCCACACCGAGCGCTTGGAGATGCTGTTCGGTTCGGTGGCAGAGCGGGATCTGCACACCCCGCTCGCACAGGTGTCCGTCCTGACCGCCGACGAGCGACGGACGATCCTCGACGACTGGAGCCACAGCCCCGACATCCCGTTCGACCCCGACCTGACCCTCGTCGACCTGCTGCGGGAGCGGATCGAGGCGGCCCCCGACGCACCGGCCGTGGCGGACACCCATGTGACGCTCACCTACGCACAGTTCGGCGCCCGGGTGCACCGCCTGGCCCGCCACCTCGCCTCGAGCTTCGATCTCGACCGGCCGCACGCGCGGGTCGCCCTCGCGCTGCCCCGCACCGTCGACGCGCTGATCGCGATCCACGCCGTCCTCGAGACCGGCGCCGCCTACGTCCCGCTCGACGTCGATCAGCCCCTCGAACGCCTCGCCCACATCCTCGGCTCCACCGACCCCGTCTGCGTCCTCACCACCCGCACGACCCACGACCGGGTCGCCGTGGTGACGGGGGCGCCGAAGCGCGTCGTGCTCGAGGATCTCGACCTCGACGCCGTGTCCGATGCTCCGCTCGACGACTCGGAACGCGGTCCGCTGACACCCGACTCGATCGCCTACGTGATCCACACGTCCGGCTCGACCGGCAGACCGAAGGGCGTCGTCGTACCCCACCGCGGGCTGGTCAATCTGTTCCACAGCCACCGCGCCCAGGTGTTCACCCGCGCCGCCCGCGAGGCCGGCCGCGAATCCGTCCGCCTCGGACTGGCCTGGTCGCTCGCGTTCGACGCGTCGTGGCAGCCGCTGCTGTGGATGCTCGCCGGGCACACCGTCGACATCGTCGACGAGGCGACCCAGCGCGACCCGGCGGCACTCGCACGTCGCGCCCTCGACGAGGGATGGGACTTCGTCGAGTTCTCACCGAGCCAGCTCGAGCAGTTCGTCGACGACGGTCTGTTCCCCGACGGCACCGTGCCTACCCTCGGTTTCGGCGGCGACGCCGTCTCCGAGCGGTTGTGGAGCCGCCTGCGCGAACGCCGGGGCGCGGCCTTCAACTTCTACGGCCCCACCGAGTGCAGCGTCGACGTCCTCGTCGCGGAGGTCGCCGACGCCGAGACACCGGTCGTCGGTCGTCCCGTCGCCAACCTGCGCGTCCACGTCCTCGACGCGGGACTCGCACCCGTGCCCGCCGGAACCGAGGGTGAGCTGTACGTGGCCGGACCGGGCGTGGTCCGGGGATATCTCGACGCGCCCGCCCTCACCGCGACGAGGTTCGTCGCGAATCCGTACTCGGCGGACGCCTCCGGTCCGTACGCCCGCCTGTACCGCACCGGTGATCTCGTGCAGTGGACCGAGGACGGCCGCCTCGTCTACCGCGGCCGGGTCGACAACCAGGTCAAGGTCCGAGGATTCCGCATCGAGCTCGGTGAGGTCGATGCCGCCCTACTGCGCATCCCCGGTGTCTCCCGCGCCGCGACCGTGGTGCGCACCGATCCCTCCGGCACCGCGCAGCTCGTCGGTTATCTCGTCGGACAGGACGTGCCCGAACCGGTCGAGGCCCGCCGTCTCGTCGCCGAGTTCCTGCCCGGGTACATGGTTCCCGCGGCGCTCGTCGTCCTCGACGAGATGCCGTTGACCTCCAACGGCAAGCTCGACCGCAAGGCGCTGCCCGAACCGGACTTCTCGTCGATGGTCTCGTCCCGCGTCGCGGAGACCGAGACCGAACGGGCGCTGTGCCGGATCTACGCCGACATCCTGGGCCTCGACACGGTGGGCGCCGACGACGACTTCTTCGCCCTCGGCGGGCACTCGCTCAGCGCCGCGAAGCTGCTCGCCCGCATCCGCGACGAGCTCGGTGTGGAGCTGCCGATCCGGACGGTCTTCGACCATCCGCAGGTCGTCGCGCTCGCCGCACACTGCGGAGATCGACCGACCACCGCTCCGGCCCGGCCGGCACTCGTCCCGCGCGGTGGGACCGGCCGTGCACCCCTGTCCCTTGCGCCACTGTCGTATGCGCAGCAGCGCCTGTGGTTCATGTACCGCATGGAAGGGCCCAGCCCCACCTACAACGTCCCCATCACGGTGGACCTGCACGGACCCGTCGATCCGGATGCACTGCGGCACGCGGTCTCCGACGTCCTCACACGCCACGAGAGCCTGCGCACCGTCCTCGTCGAACGCGACGGCGTGGGGATGCAGCATGTGCGCGGAGCAGAAGAGGTTGCCGAGATCGAAGTTCCCTTCGCGGTCGAGTCCGTCGACCGCGACGCGCTCACCGGCCGCCTGCATTCCGAGGCCCGGCACGCGTTCGATCTCGAACGCGAGATCCCGCTGCGGATCCGGTTGTTCACGATCGCGCCCGACGAGCACGTGATGCTCGTGCTCGCCCACCACATCGCGAGCGACGAACTGTCCACGCCGCTGCTGCTGCGCGATCTCGGCAACTTCTACTCCGCGCACGTACGCGGCGGCGCCCACGAGCCTGCACCGCTGCCCGTGCAGTACGCCGACTACGCGATCTGGCAACGGGAACTCCTCGGCGACCAGGACGACGAGGACTCGCTCGCCGCACGACAACTCGCGTTCTGGCGCAAGGAGCTCGACGGTCTCCCGGCCGAACTCGACCTCCCCGTCGACCGCCCGCGCCCGACCGTGGCCTCCTACGCGGGTGGCGGTGTCGAGCACCGGATCCCGGCCGACCGCGCAGCGACGATCCGGGAGGCCGCGCGCACGACCGGCACCACGATGTTCATGATGGTGCACGCGGCGGTGGCGGTCGCACTGTCGCACAGCGGCGCGGGCGAGGACATCCCGCTCGGATCGCCCACCGCGGGACGGCCCGCACCCGAACTCGACGACCTCGTCGGCTTCTTCGTCAACATGGTGGTGCTGCGCACCGACCTCTCGGGCGACCCCACGGTGCGGGAGCTGCTCGCCCGGATCAAGGACACCGACGTCGCGGCGTACTCGCACCAGGACGTCCCGTTCGACCGCGTCGTGGAGACCCTCAACCCCGAGCGCAGCGCCGCCCGGCACCCCCTGTTCCAGGTGATGGTGCAGTATCAGAGCCCGCCCGCCATCACGGGATTCGACGAGCTGACGCCCACACCCTCGTTCGTCGCGAACGACACCGCGATGTTCGACCTCACCTTCGATGTCATCGAGGAATCCGGCGGCGGTCTGTGCGTGCGCGTCGAGTACGCCCGCGACCTGTTCGACGAGTCGTCCGCCGAGGCCTTCGCCGCGCGGGTCGAGCGGGCGTTCGCCGCGGTATGTGCCGATCCGGACGCGAGGCTCTCGCAGCTCGATCTGCTCACCGGCTCCGAGCGCGAGGTGCTGCGTGCCGGTGATGCCACCGCGCTCCCGGACCCGTCCGGCCCGCACCGTGGCAGCGCCGACTGCTCGGCGACCCGCAGCCTGCCCGCACTGTTCGCCCGCACCGTGGAGCGCTACGGCGACGAGACCGCGCTGGTCACCCCGTCGAACCTCCTGACCTTCCATGACCTCGACGCATGGTCCGACCGGATCGCCCGTCACCTCGTCGCCGACGGGATCGGCCCCGAAGACGTCGTGGGACTGAGTCTTCCGCGGGAATCCGTGCTGGTCGCAGCGATCCTCGGCGTGTGGAAGTCGGGAGCGGCCTATCTGGTGCTCGACCCGGAACAGCCGGCGGAGCGGAACGACTACATGCTCCGCGACGCCGGTGTGGGTGTCGTGCTCGATGCCGACGCGGTCGACTCGATCACCGATCACCGCCCGGACGTGCACCTGCCGGTCGTGCACCCGGACACCACCGCCTATCTCGTCTACACCTCCGGATCCACCGGCACCCCGAAGGGCGTGGTGGTGCCGCACCGCGGTGTCGTGAACCTGTGGGAGACGGTGCGCACCCGCACCGTCGGCGATCCCGCGACGCGCCGCCGCACCGTGCTGCTCAGCTACACCTTCGCGTTCGACTCGTCCGTCGAGCCTCTCCTCGCGATGCTGGGCGGCCACACCGTGCACGTGCTCGCCGAGGACCTCATGGCCGATGCCGAGGGCATCGTCCGGTACGTCCGGGAACACCGCATCGACGCGCTCGACTGCGGTCCGGTGCTCGCCGGCCGCCTGCTCGCCGAGGGACTCCTCGACCCCGCCGCGCCGCACCGTCCCGAGTCGATGGTGCTCGGCGGCGAAGCGGTACCGGGTGACCTGTGGACGCAGCTCGCTGCGGAAACCGATGTGCGTGTGAGCAACATGTACGGTCCGACGGAATGCACCGTCGACGCGACCGGCGTCGCGCTCACCCCGGGAAGCGCCCCGAACATCGGAACCCCGATCCACGGCGGCCGGGTGTACGTCCTCGACGCGTACCTGCGGCAGGTGCCCCCGGGCGTGCCCGGCGAACTGTACGTCGGCGGCCCGCACGTCACCCGCGGCTATCTCGGTCGGAGCGCGCAGACCGCGGGACGATTCGTGGCCGACCCCTTCGGCACCGACGGCGAGCGCCTGTACCGCACCGGCGATCTGGTGCGCTGGAGGATCTCCCGGACCGACGGCCCGGTGCTCGACTACCTCGGCCGGACCGACGACCAGGTGAAGATCCGCGGCTTCCGCATCGAACTCGGCGAGATCGAGACCGTGCTCGGCGGCCATCCCGCGGTGAGTGCCGCGGCGGTCGTGGTCCGCGAGGACGAACCGGGTCGCAAACGGCTCGTCGCCTACGCGGCCGGAACGACGGACCCCGACACCCTCCGGATGTACGTCGCCGACCGGTTGCCCGACCACATGGTCCCCGCCGTCACGGTCGTGCTCGACGAGCTCCCGGTCACCCGCAACGGAAAGATCGACCGCAGAGCACTTCCCGAGCCGGTCTTCACGCCGGCCACCGAGAGTCGCCTGCCGGCGGACGAACTCGAACAACGCCTGTGCGAGCTGACGGCGTCGGTGCTCGGACTCGACGCCGTGGGTCCCGACGACGACTTCTTCGCTCTCGGTGGCGATTCGATCGTCTCCATACAGTTGGTGTCCGCGGCGCGCGCCGCCGGGATCCGGTTCACCGCGCGGCACGTCTTCGAACACCGCAGCCCGGCGGGACTCGCCCGCGTCGCGGAGATCGAGGACGGGCCCGGGACGGTCGACGTCGAGGCGGCACTCGGGGAGGTTCCGGCGACCCCGATCGTCCACGACATGCTCGACCGTGGTGGACCGTACGCCCGCTACGCGCAGTCGCGGCTGCTCCTCGCGCCCGCAGGGCTGACGCTCGACCGGCTGACCGACGGCGTCCAGGCCCTGCTCGACACGCACGACGCGCTGCGGGCCGTCTTCGATCCGCAGGCACGGGTGCTCGACGTCCACCCGGTCGGTTCCGTCGACGCCGCCGATGTCGTGACCCGCGTGGACGTCTCGGACTCGGTCGACCTGCAGGAGGCGATCGTCGCAGCGACCGGGACCGCCTATGCCGAACTCGATCCCGCCTCCGGCGCGCTCGTGCGCGTGATCTTCTTCGACGCCGGTCCCGACGCGCCGGGACGGGTGTTCGTCGCGGTGCACCACCTCGTCGTCGACGGTGTGTCGTGGCGCATCCTGGTGCCCGATCTCGCCGGTGCGGTCGACGGTGTCGCCCCGGTGCGCGCAGGCACGTCGCTGCGCCGTTGGGCGCGGGGACTGCTCGACGGAGTGCCGGCGCGCAGATCCGAATTGTCGTTGTGGCGACGCATCCTCGCCCCGGCGGGACGCGTGCGTCTGGCGTCCGGTGATCCGGATCCCACGCGGCACACCATGGCAGAAACCGCGAAGGTGCAGGTCGAGGTTCCCTCCGAGCTCACCGACGCGCTGCTCACCACCGTTCCCGAGCGGTTCCACGCCGGCGTCGAGGACGTCCTGCTCACGGCATTGGCGTTGGCCTCCGCGCGGGTGTGCGGCGAAGGGGCGGTCGCGGTCGACCTCGAAGGGCACGGCCGTGAGGAACAGGCCGTTCCGGGGGCGGATCTGTCGCGCACGGTGGGGTGGTTCACCACGCTCTATCCGGTGCGCCTGGACGTCGCGGGACTCGATGTCGCCGACGCGTACGCCGGCGGAGCGAGCGCGGGTGACGCTCTGAAACGCGTGAAGGAACAGCTGCGGGAGATCCCCGACAGTGGAATCGGATTCGGGATGCTGCGGCATCTCGACCCAGTGGGCGGCCCGGAACTCGCGAGCGTCGGCGCTGTGGACATCGGATTCAACTACCTCGGCCGGTTCACGCTGGGCGAGACCGAAGGGCAGGCGTGGGCCGGTGCTCCGGAGGGTTCGGCGCTCGGTGGGGCCACCGAAGCCGACATGCCCGTGGCGCACGCTGTCGAGATCGGTGTGTTCACCGACGATTCCGGTGCCGAGCCGGTGCTGCGCGGGATGTTCGGGTACAGCCCCGATCTCGTTCCTGCGGAGACGGTGTCGGCGTTGGCCGACGAGTGGATCGCGGCGCTGCGTGCGCTCGCCGGGCACGCGTCGGACGAGGACGCGGGCGGGTTCACACCGTCCGACCTCACGCTCGACGACCTCGACCAGTCGGAGATCGACGATTTCGCGCTCGAATTCGGCTGAGGGCGGAGCGCTTGGCGGGGCGGTCTCTTTCGGTTAGCCTAACCAATCGTGACCGGGGCAACGCGCCCCGGCGGGAGACTCTGGGAGAACAACGATGCGCGTTCTGGAACGCAAGCGCGCGCGGGGCGCCGCGGCGCTCGGCGCGGCAGCTCTGCTGGCCGTCGGACTTGTGGGATGTTCGAGTGACGGCGACAGCAGCAGCACGGAGAGCGGCACCGACTCCGCCGCGACGCGCACCTTCGAAGCGCAGAACGGCAGCATCGAGATCCCGGCCGACCCGCAGCGGATCGTGTCCTGCGGCTACGCGACCCTCCCGCTCATCCAGGCCGGCGCGAACCTCGCCGCCGTGTGCGAGTGGAGCCGCGAGCTCGACAACATGGACGAGGAGACCCTGGCCGCCTACGAGGCGCTGCCGAAGGTCGCTCCAGACGGCGCTGTCTCGGAGCTCAACTACGAGGCCGTCACCGCCGCCGATCCCGACCTCATCATCATGGGCGTCCCGGCCCGCGTGCAGGAGCAGGTCGACGTGGCCAAGCTCGAGGCGCTCGCCCCGGTGGTCTTCGTCGGACTCACGGTCCCGGGCGAGTGGCGCGAACTCGGTGAGCAGTACGCCGACGCTGCGAACGTCAGCGACTCCTACGGGGAGTTCAAGGAGGAGTACGAGGCTCGCGCTGCCGAGATCGCCGACAAGTACGCCGACTCGCTCGGGGGCCTGAAGTTCGCCGGCGTCTGCGGTGTGTGCGGTACCGAGCCCGGTGAGTTCTCCCGCGAATACGCCTCGTCGTACACCACCAACCTGTTCGACGATCTCGGGTTCGACTTCTTCGGTGAGCCGACCGATCCCGAGGGAGTTCACGCCGAGTACCTGTCGGTCGAGCAGTTGCCCGAGAACCTCGGCGAGGCCGACGTGATCGTCTACGGTGTCGAGGCCGACGGTTCGTTGCCGCCCGAGCTGGAGGAACTGTTCGCCTCCCCGCTGTGGCAGGATCTGCCCGCCGTGAAGGCCGGCAACCTCGTCGCCGTCAAGTACTCCAGTGCGGCGACCTACGAAACGGCTCTGCTGGCACTCGATTCCATCGATGCCGAGCTGGCGAAGCTTCCTGCCAACCAGAACCAGGAGTAGTCGCGGCTGCGGGTCCTCCCCGCGCCGCCGACCGAACGGCCCCCGGCGTCCCGACGCGGGGGCCGTTCCTCGTCCGTGCCCGAATCGACCGTCCTATACCGAAAGCGACAGATGACCCGTTCCACTGCGCTCGAAGACATCGTCCCGCTCTCACCGCTGCAGCAGGGCCTGCTCTACCTGAGTACCGTTGCGGCGCCGAACGGCTCGACATCCGACGACACGGGTGCGACCGACCCCGACGCCTACACGGTGCAATCCGTGGTGCGTCTCTCGGGCGCGGTCGACGAGGAGCGGATGGCGGCCTCCGCCCAGGCGCTGCTCGACCGTCATCCGGCGCTGCGCGCGTGTTTCCGTCCCCGCAAGGACGGCCGTACGGCGGGTCTCGTCGTGTCGGGAGTGGAGAATCCCTGGCGGAGCGAGGATCTGTCCGGTCTCGAACGCGCCGAGGCGGAACGCCGGCTCCAGAGGATCGTCGAGGACGACCTGCACGAATGGTTCGACCTGACGCAACCGCCGCTCGTGCGCTGGACCTTCGTGCGGTTCGGCGCCGACGAGGTGCGCCTGCTGCTCACCGCCCACCACATCGTCGTCGACGGCTGGTCGTCCCCGATCCTGGTGCGCGAGCTGCTCGAGATCTACGCCGCCGGGGGATCGGCGTCGGGCCTGCCGTCCGTGCGCCCCTACCGCGACTACCTCGCGTGGCTCGGGCGCCAGGACCACGAGGCCGCCCGGTCGCTGTGGCGGGAGGCGCTCGACGGGGTGAGCGAGCCGTCGCTCGTGGCACCGCCGGGTGCGACCCGCTCGTCGGAACGCTGCGACGAACTCGAGGTGCCGGTCCCCGACGGGCTCGGTGCGGAGCTCGCGGAGCTCACCCGCGCGAGCGGGGTCACGCTCAACACGGTGCTGCAGACCGCGTGGGCGATGCTCCTGTCCGGTCTGCTCGGCCGCGACGACATCGTCTTCGGCGCGACGGTCTCCGGCCGACCGCCGGAACTCGGCGGCGTGGAATCGATGGTCGGACTGTTCATCAACACCGTTCCGGTGCGGGTGCGGCTCGATCCCGCCGCGACCGTCACCGAGCTGCTGCGACGCGTACAGCTCGAGCAGTCGCGCACCGTCGACCACCAGTATCTGGGCCTGTCCGAAGTGCAGCGCGCCGTCGGGATCGGTGAACTGTTCGACACCCTCACCGTCTTCGAGAGCTATCCCGTCGACCGCGACGCCCTCGAACGAGCGCAGCACGCCGGGGGAGTGACGATCACCGGCGTCGACGGACGCGACGCCACCAACTATCCGCTGGTCCTCACGGCCGGCATGTCCGACCGGCTCGTCGTCAAGATCGACCACCGCCCGTCGCTGATCGACGCGGACGAGGCCGCCGCCCTGGGCGCCCGCCTCGTCGCGATCCTCGCGGCCCTGTGTGCCCGGCCCGATGCGCCTGTCGCCGACCTCGACGTTCTGCCGCCCGCGGAACGGGAACGCGTGCTGGGCACCTGGTCCACCGCACCCGCGGCACCGTCGAGCGGCACCGTCGCCGACCTGCTCGCGCACCGGTTCACCACCGGCACCGACCGCCCCGCAGTGGTGTGCGGTGAACAGCAATCGTCGTTCGGTGAACTCGGCGCGGCCTCCGCACGACTGGCGAGGTTGCTCGTCGACCGCGGGGTGCGACCCGACGACCGGGTCGGTCTCGCGCTTCCCCGGACCGGCGCCATGGTCGACGCGATCGTCGCTGTCCTCACCTCCGGAAGCGCCTACCTGCCGCTCGACCCGTCCTATCCCGCCGACCGGCTGAAGCACATGATCACCGACGCCGCACCGCGACTGGTGATCACCACCGAGGCCGTGCGCGCGGGTCTCGGCGACGTGCTCGACGGGGCCGACGTGCTGGTCCTCGACGACCCGGACGTCGAGTCCACACTGTCGGCGCTGCCGTCCGCTCCGCTCACGGATGCGGACCGGCGCGCTCCGCTCCGCCCCGGTCATCTGGCCTACGTCGTCTACACCTCCGGCTCCACGGGTCTGCCGAAGGGCGTGGCCGTCACGCACGCCAATCTCGCCGACCTGCACGCCGCACAGGCCGCCGGGCCCATGCAAGCCGCCGGTCGTGCGCCGCGCGACGGCCAGTGGCACGTCCTGCTCACCTACCCGTTCGCCTTCGACTCGGCGGTCGCCGCGCTCACCTGGCTCTTCGAAGGCCATGTGCTGCACGTGCTTCCCGACGAGTACCGTGCCGACGTCGACCACATCGTCGACTACGTGCGCACCCACGGCATCGACTACGTCGACACCGTGCCCGTGCTCATGAACCGCCTGCTCGACGCCGGTCTCCTCGAACCGGGTGGGCACGTTCCCGCGATCGTCACCGTGGGCGGCGAAGCGGTGAGCACCGCGCTGTGGCAGCGACTCGCCGCGAGCGACGTGGTGGCGACGAACTGCTACGGACCCACCGAATGCACCGTCGACGCGACCTCCGCGCACATCGCGGGGGACACCGTGACGATCGGCGGTCCCACTCCCGGGACGAGCGTGCGGGTCCTGGACCACTGGCTGCGTCCCGTGCCCATCGGAGTGGCCGGTGAACTGTACGTCTCCGGAAACGGTGTCACCCGAGGCTATCTCGGCCGGCACGACCTGACCGCGGCGCGCTTCGTCGCCGACCCCCACGGGCCCGCGGGTGCCCGCATGTACCGCACCGGCGACGTCGTGCGCTGGACGGACGACGGCACACTCGAATACGTCGGCCGCGACGACGACCAGGTCAAGATCCGAGGATTCCGAGTGGAACCCGGCGAGATCGAGACCGCACTCACCGCGCATCCGGCCGTGCGGAACGCCGTGGTGGTCCCGCACACCGACGACCGGGGGACCACCCGCCTCGTCGGGTACATCGTCGGCGACGGACCCGACACCGCTGAGGTGCGGGCCGCGCTCGCCGACCGGTTGCCCGACTACATGGTCCCGGCCGTGCTCGTCGCTCTTCCCGTCCTTCCGCTGACGGCAAACGGCAAAGTCGATCGGAAGGCGTTGCCCGAACCCGACTTCTCGTCCCTCGCAGGTGCCGGCGAACCGCGCACCGAGACCGAGCGGACGCTGTGCGCCACCGTCGCCGACGTCCTCGGCCTCGACCGCGTGGGTGTCCACGACGACTTCTTCACCCTCGGTGGCGATTCGATCGTCTCCATCCAGCTCGTGTCGCGTCTGCGCGCGGCCGGCCTGCGCGTGACGGCCCGCCAGGTCTTCGAACTGCGCACCGCAGCCGCACTCGCCGCAGCGTGCGAGGCACCCGCCGAGGAACCCCGACGAGCCCGGACGGCGGCGACCGGACCGGTGCCCGTCACGCCGATCGTGCACGAATCCCTCGCATTCGGATCGTTCGACTCGCTGCGCCGATTCACCCAGTCCCGGACGCTCGTCGCCCCCGTCGGTCTGCGGGAGACGGATCTGGTCACGGGCGTGCGGGCGCTGCTCGCGGCCCACCCGATGCTGCGCTCGCGGTTCACCGTCGGCGACTCCGGACCGTCGTGGATCGTGCCCGAGGACATCCCGGAGGCCGCGACGCTCGTCCGGCGAGTGGATCTCTCGACCACGGAACAGGTCTCGTGGAACGATCTCATCGCCGAAGCGTCGTCGGACGCCGTCGACGCACTCGACCCCGAGGTCGGGGTCATGCTCCGCGTGGTCTTCCTCGACCCGGGACCGCAACAGGCCGGACGCATCGTCGTCGTCGCGCACCACCTCGTCGTCGACGGCGTGTCGTGGCGGATCCTGGTGCCCGACCTCGCCGGTGCCGTCTCCGCGGCCACCCGCGGGGAGACGCCAGCGCCGGAGGACACCGGGACGTCCTTCCGGGAGTGGGCGGAATCGCTCGTCGAAGCGGCCTCGTCCGAGCGGATCACCGGATCGTGGCCGGTCTGGGAATCCGCCCTCGCCGCCGAGAGTGCGCCCGCGGTGGGAAGCCGCGCCCTGGACCCGCAGCGCGACATCGTGTCGACCTCGGCGTCCGTCGAGATCGACGTACCGGTCGACGTCACCGAACGCATCCTCACCACGGTTCCGTCCGCCCTCGGTATCGGCACCGGCGATCTGCTGCTCGCGGCCCTCGCACTCGCCGTCACCGACGTCTGCGGCGGATCCGCCCTGCGAGTGCATCTCGAGGGTCACGGCCGCGAGGAACAGATCGTGCCCGGTGCCGACCTGTCGCGTACCGTCGGATGGTTCACCTCCCTGTACCCCGTGACGGTCGAACTCGGCGGAGACCGTGCGCTCGACGGTGGTGCTCCGCTCCGAGCCGTCGCCCACGCGACCGAATCGCTGAAACGCATTCCCGACAACGGAATCGCCTTCGGTCTCCTGCGTTTCCTCGGCGACGACCGCGACCGCTTCGATGGCTACCGGACCCCGGAGGTGATGTTCAACTACCTCGGCCGGATGACCCTCGGCGATACCGCCGACTCCGCGTGGTCGGCCGCACCCGAGGCGGCCGCGCTCGGTGGTTCCGTCGATCCGGCCATGCCCCTCGACCACGTCCTCGACGTCAACGCGATCACGGAGGACGGACCGGACGGACCCGCTCTCTCGGCGGTGTTCACCTACGCCACCGGTGCCCTCGACGCCGATCGGGCCCGCCGGATCGGGCAGCGCTGGCTCGCGGCACTGCACCTTCTCACCGACACGGTCTCCGGCGGTGCCGTGGGCGTCCCCGTGCCGTCGGTGCTCACGGCGTCCGGGCTGTCCGTCGACGAGGTGCTCGCACTGCACGCCGAGAATCCGGACGGCATCGAGGACATCGTGCCGCTGACACCCCTGCAGCGCGGCATGTACTTCCTGGCCGGACTGGACGAGCCGTCGGGATCGGGCAGTGTCGCCGAGGGTGTCGATGTCTACACGATGCAGACCGACCTCGCCCTCGACGGCCGCGTCGACGCCGGCACGATGCAGCGCTCGGTGCGTGCACTCGTCGACCGGCACGCCGTGCTGCGCACCGGATATCGGCTCGGCGCAGCGGGAGAACCGATCGGCGTCGTCCGTCGTACCGCCGAACCGCACTGGGAGGTCGTCGATCTCGGGACCGTCGGGCATGACGATCTCGACACGCGGGTGACGGAACTGCTGGCCACCGACCGTGCCCGCAGGTTCGATCTCGCGGCCGCACCGCTGGTGCGCTTCACGCTGGTGGTCGCGGGACCGTCGCGGGCGCGACTGCTGTTCACGATGCACCACCTCGTCTCCGACGGCTGGTCCACCCCGCTGCTCGTGCAGGAACTCCTGCAGATCTACGCCGCCGGTGGCTCCATCGCCGGACTCGCGCCCGTCGCGCCGTTCTCCGACTACCTCGACTGGCTCGGCGAACAGGACGTCGCGGCCGGTGTCGAGGTGTGGCGCGAGTTGCTCGACGGCGTGGACGAACCCACCCTCGTCGCACCGTCCGGTACGGCGCTGCGACCGGAGTTTCCCGCCGAACTGACGGTCGCCGTGCCCGGCGGACTCTCGCGACGACTCGTCGAAGCGAGCCGCGCACAGGGTGTCACGGTCAACGGACTCGTCCAGACCGCCTGGGGTCTTCTCGTCGGATCGCTCACCGGCAGAACCGATGTCGTCTTCGGTGCGATCGTCTCCGGACGCGTCCCCGACGTGCCGGGCGTGGAATCGATGATCGGCCTGTTCATCAACACCGTCCCGGTACGCGTCCGCACGCAGGCGGGGGAGTCGATCACCGATCTCGTCACGCGCACGCACGCCACACAGAACCGTGTGATGGACCACCAGTACGTGGGTCTCGCCGACATCCAGCGTGCCGTCGGGATCGGCGAACTGTTCGACACCCTGCTCGTCTTCGAGAACTATCCCGTCGACCGCGACGCCCTCGACGCGGCGCAGCGGGACGGTGGCGTGCGGGTCGGCTCCGTCGGAGGTTCGGACGCCACGAACTTCCCGCTCGTGCTGGTCGCGGGACTGGAGGACGAACTGCACCTCGGCCTCGAGTACCGGACCGATCTGTTCACCGAGGACGACGCCACCGCACTGGGGGAGCGCCTCGTCCGCATCCTCGACCAGCTCGTCGCCGAGAACCCCGGCACCGTGGCGCAACTCGATGTGCTCACGACCGCCGAGCGGGCCGGTCTGCGCAGCGACCGGTCGACGACCCCCGCGGCCCCGTCGAGCGGAGCGGCGACCGTCGCCGATCTCCTGGCGCGGCAGATCGCCCGCACCCCGCACGCACCTGCGGTGGTCGCCGACGGCACGACACTGTCGTTCGCGGAACTGGGCGAGCGATCCGCGCGACTCGCGCGGCTCCTCGTCGACGCCGGAGTCGGACCGGAGACGGTCGTGGGACTCGCGCTGCCGCGGTCCGAGCACATGGTCGTCGCGATCGCTGCGGCGATCTCGTCGGGTGGCGTGTACGTGCCGATGGACCCGTCCTATCCGCAGGATCGACTGGCGCACATGGTGTCCGACTCCCGGCCACAGGTGATCGTCACGGTCGCCTCGGTTCTCGACGGTATCGTCCCCGTCGCAGGCGATACGAGGATCGTGGTGCTCGACGACCCCGGCCTGCAGCGACAACTCGGTGGATTCTCCACCGCCCCGATGACCGACGCCGACAGGCTCGGTGCGCTGCGCCCGCACAACGGCGTGTACGTCATCTACACCTCCGGTTCGACCGGACTGCCGAAGGGCGTCGCGGTCACGCACGCGAACCTGCTCAACCTGTTCGAGAGTCACCGCGCGGATCTCTACGTCCCGACCGTCGCGGCGTCCGGACGCGATTCCGTCGGCGTCGGGCACGCGTGGTCGTTCGGTTTCGACGCCTCGTGGCAGCCGACCCTGTGGTTGCTCGACGGACACACGGTGCACGTCTTCGACGAGGACACCATGCGTGATCCCGAACGGATGGTCGCATACACGCTCGAGCACGAACTCGACTTCCTCGAGGTCACCCCGTCCTTCCTCGACCGCATGCTCGCGGCCGGACTGTACGAGAGCGGACACCGCCCCGCCTCCGTCGGATTCGGTGGCGAGGCAGTCAATCCGGCGTCGTGGCAGCGACTGCGGGAGCTGACCGACGGGCGCGCCTTCAACCTCTACGGACCGACCGAATGCACCGTGGACTCGCTCATCGGGGCCGTCACCGACGCCGACACACCGTGCCTCGGCCGGGCCGTGTACGGCGCCGGCGCGTACGTCCTCGACGCGATGCTCCGGCCCGTCCCGATGGGTGTGGTCGGCGAACTGTACGTCTCCGGTGCCGGTGTCGCCCGCGGATATCTCGGCCGACCCGACCTCACGACGGTGCGGTTCGTGCCGAATCCTTTCGCCGACGACGGCACCCGTATGTACCGCACCGGCGACCTCGTCCGGCGGGTGCGTGGTGCCGACGGCCGGCCCGTGCTCGAATTCCTCGGCCGCGGCGACGATCAGGTCAAGATCCGCGGCTTCCGGGTCGAACTCGGTGAGGTGGAGGCCGCGCTGACCGCGGTGCGCGGGGTGCGGGACGCGGTCGTGAACGCGCACACCGACAGTCGTGGAGTGACGCGTCTGGTCGGCTACGTGACCCCGGACGGTGCCGTCGATCCGGCGGTCGTCCGTGCCGCCGTTACCGAGCGTCTGCCCGACTACATGGTGCCCGCCGTGGTGCTCGTGCTCGACGCCTTCCCCGTCACCGCCAACGGCAAGGTCGACCGGAAGGCGTTGCCCGAGCCGGACTTCTCGTCGCTGGTCGGTGCGCGTGCACCGCGTACCGACACCGAGCGGGTCCTGGCGGGACTCGTCGCGGACGTGCTCGGACTCGAACGGGTGGGGATCGACGACGATTTCTTCTCCCTCGGTGGCGACTCGATCGTCTCGATCCAGCTCGTGTCGAAGGTCCGGGCGGCAGGGCTGTGGATCACCACGCGTCAGGTGATCGAGCTGCGCACCGTCGAGGCACTCGCGGCCGCGATCGACAGTGGCGGCGGACAGACCCGTCCGGTAGCCGTCGGCGACGTGGCGGGCGAGGTGACCGTCACGCCGATCGTGTGGGACACCCTCGAGCAGTGGACGGGGTTGTCCCGGTTCTCGCAGGCGCGACTGCTCGTCGCGCCGGTCGGGCTCACGCTCGACACCCTGCGTACCGCGGTCGAGGCACTCGTGGCCGCCCATCCGATGCTGCGCTCGACCTTCCGTGTCGACGACGAAGGCCGACCGTCGTGGACGGTCCCCGAGACCGTTCCCGACCTCACCGCAGCCGTGCGGCGCGTCGACGCCACGGGCCGGGACTGGGACGAGTTGTTCGACGAGGAGCGTGAGAACGCCTACGCCGCACTCGATCCCGAGAACGGGATGATGGTGCAGATCGTGTGGTTCGACTTCGGGCCGCAGCAGGCCGGACGCGTCCTGATCGTCGTGAACCACCTCGTGGTGGACGGCGTGTCGTGGCGGATCCTCGTCCCCGACCTCGCCGACGCCGTCGAACAGGCCGAGCGCGGGGAGCCGGTGACCCTGCCGTCGAGCGGCACACCCTTCCGGGTGTGGGCGGACGAACTCGCGAACGCCGCACGCTCGGAGCAGATCACCGCGTCGTGGTCGGCCTGGCAGCGCGCCGTCGACGCCGACGAACCGATGCTCGGTTCGCGCCCGCTCGACCCGGCACGCGACACCGTCCTCTCGACCCGGTCGACCCGCGTGCAACTGCCCGTCGACGTCACCGAACGGGTACTGGCCGCGGACGTCGTCGACGACATCCTGCTCTCGGCCCTCGCCGTCGCGGTGGCGTCGGTCCGGGGCGGCGACCAGGTCCGCATCGACCTCGAGGGACACGGCCGGGAGGAGCAGGTGGTCCCCGGTGCCGACCTGTCGCGCACGGTCGGCTGGTTCACGTCGATGTATCCGGTGACGGTGGATCTGGCGGAGGTCGACGTGGCGTCCGCGTCCCGGGACACCGACGCCGCGGGCGCGGCGCTGCGTGCGGTGGCCCGCGCGTCGCGGGAACGACCCGACAACGGCATCGGCTTCGGCCTGCTGCGTCGACTGAACCCGGACTTCGGCGACCGCTTCGCCCGGTACGTGCCGCCGGCCGTCGTCTTCAACTACCTCGGTCGGCTCACGCTCGGCGAGGCGTCGGGCAGCCCGTGGTCGGGTGCACCGGGCGCCGCTGCGATCGGGGGTTCGGTGGATCCGGACATGCCGCTCGACCACGTCCTGCAGGTGGACGCGATCACCGAGGACACCCCGGACGGCGCGGTTCTGGAATGCGAGTTCGCCGCCGCAGCGGACGTGGTCGACGCGGACACGCTCGCCGAGATCGCGCGGATCTGGCAGGACACGGTGCAGGTCGTCGTCGCCGCGAGAGAACTCACCGGCACCGCTTACTAGGGCATAGCGCCTGCACATCGAAAGAAGGAGAACACCATGCTCGATCGCACTACCGTCCTCGCCGACACCGCCCGGATCCTGGACATCGACGTCGACGAACTCGACCCCTCGGCGAGCCTCGTCGACCAGGGACTCGACTCCGTCCGGCTGATGGCCCTCGTGGAACAGTGGCGCAGCGCCGGCGTCGAGGTCGACTTCGTGGATCTCGCCTCCGCCCCCGACCTCGAGCAGTGGATCGCGCTGCTCACCCGCGGATGAGCGGGTGATCGTGGCCGTCTTCGAGAAGCTCCTCATCGACCTCGACCCGCTGCGGACCAGCCGCGAGTTCCGGTACCTGTTCACCGCACGCGTCGTGTCGCTGCTCGGTCTCGGTTTCCTCATCGTGGCCGTGCCCGTGCAGGTGTACCAGCTCACCGGCTCGACGGCGCAGGTCGCCGCCGTCTCCGCGGTGATCGGTGTGACCACCTTCGGGGCCACCTTCGCGGGCGGGGTGCTCGCCGACCGGTACGACCGGCGGAACGTCATCGCCCTCGCCCGCGGCACCGCGGGCGTCGCCTTCGCGCTGCTGGCGATCAACGCGTTCCTGCCCGAACCGCAGATGTGGGCGATCTACGTGCTCGCCGTCGTCGACGGCATCGCGGGCGGGATCTCGTCGACCGCGCTCATGGCGGTAACCCCCAGCCTGATCCCGCGCGACAAGCTCGCCGCGGCCGGCGCGCTCATGGCGCTGACCGCCGACCTCGGCTCCATGATCGGCCCGGCGCTCGGCGGTGTCGTCATCGCCGCCGGTGGTGTGGGTGTGGCCTACGCGCTCGCGGCGTTCACCACGGCGATCACCACCTTCTGCATCACCCGCCTGCCGTCGCTGCCGCCGACGCACGTGGCGGAGGAATCACCGCTGAAGTCTGTGGTGTCGGGCTTCCGGTACGCGGCACACAACCGCGTGGTGGGGCAGGTGCTGATCGTCGGATTCCTCGCGATGCTGCTGTCCGGCTGGGCCGTGCTGATCCCGGAGTTCGCCGACGAGGTGCTCGGCGTCGGACCGTCGGTGGTCGGCCTGCTCTACACCGCACCCGCCGTCGGAGCCGTGGTCGGCTCGCTGACCAGCGGCTGGACCGGCTCGATCCGCCGGTACGGGCTGGTGGTGTACCTACTCATGGCGGTCTCCGCCGCGGGTCTGGTGGGTGCCGGCGCGACCGGCGTCCTCGCCGTCGTGCTGCTCGGCCTCGCCGCGCACGGTTTCGGCGACTCGCTCGCGGACGTCGTGCGGTACGCGACCGTCCAGCGCAACACCTCCGACGAGTACCGCGGACGGATCGCGGCCGTGTGGGGCGCGCAGGTGACGGCCGGTACCTCCGTCGGCGCGGTCGCGGCGGGCGTCGTGGCCTCGCTGGTGCCGATCTCGATGGCCCTGACCGTCTACGGCGTGGCCGGTGTGGTGATCATCGCGATCATGTTCGTCGCGACCCCGACGCTGCGGCGGTTCGAGGACGCGGGCGATCTCGAAGCTGTGGGCTGACCTGCGGCTCGGCGAGCGGGGCCGGGGTGATCCCCGGCCCCGTCTTCGCGTCGATCAGCGCTTTCGCGTCATACCCGTCCGTCGCGCGCCCAGGCCTCCACGGCCGAATACCCTTCGCTGACGCCCTGGGTGTAGGCGACGAGCGCGCCGTACAGCCGGGATCCCTCGGCGGCGAGCTCGATGGTGCCCACCCAGTCGGCAGCGCGTGCCATGACGTGCGCGGAGATGTCCTGCCGGTCGCGGGTCGCGGACGACACGATCCGGAACGCCTCGTCGGCGATCCGGAAGGTCTCGGCGACACCGCGCCAGAAGTACTCCGCGTCCATGGCAGAGCGCAGCGACTCGTAATCCGTCGTGTCCTGCATCGCCGTGGCGTGTGCCAGTCGCTGCAGAGCATGCTCCGCAGCCCCGACGGGGAAGTACGTCACGTCGTCGATGGTGTCCTTGCCGCCGCTTGTCGTTCTCACCGCAGAGATGGTGCCCGATCTCGAGCGAATACGAAACAGCGCGTAGGTAACGGTATAGGCACGCGGCGTGTCGCCTACCCGGCCGCCACCGGACGGTTCGGGATCAGGCACACGCACGACACCAGCAGGACGGCGCAGACCAGAACGGCGACGAACACCGGCGCCACGGACGCCGCCAGTTGCGCCGCGTCGGGAGCCCCCGTGGTGGTCTCGTCCGCCACTGCACCACCGAGGGCCGCGTTGGCGAGCGCACCGAACACCGCCACTCCGACCGCGCTGCCGATCGCGCGGGCGAAGGCGTTCGCCCCCGTGACGACGCCCCGCTCGGACCACTCGACACTCGACTGCGCCGCGATCAGCGACGGGCTGGCGATCAACCCCATCCCGAGACCGACGAGGACGCAGCAGACCGCGACCTGCCAGGGAGCCGAATCCTTCCCGACCTGCGTCAACAGTGCCGCGCCGCAGAGCAGCGGCACCGCACCCACCAGGCCGGTGTTGCGGAAACCGATCCGCAGGTAGAGCCGGCCCGACTGCGCCGCGGCGATCGGCCAGCCGATCGTCATCGTCGCCAGCGTGAAGCCCGCGACGAGCGCCGTGGTCCCCAGCGCGCCCTGCACGAACGACGGAACGTACGAGGTCAGACCCAGCACGACCGCACCCACCAGGCACGACACCGCGCTGGTGGTGACGAGCACCCGACGGGTGAACAGGCGGATCGGCAGGATCGGCTCGGCCGCCCGGGACTCGATCCACACGAACACCACGATCAGCGTCGCGCCCGCGCCGAAGATGCCGATGCTCGCCGCCGACGTCCACGCCCACGACTGGCCGCCCTCGAGCAGACCGAGGATCAACAGGGCGGCGCCCGCCGCGAGGGTCGCCGCGCCGGCCCAGTCCACCCGCGGTCGTGGTCCGGCCGGTTTCTCCTCGCGGAAGTTGCGGACGAGCACCCACGCCGCGAGGGCACACAACGGCAGGTTGACCCAGAAGATCCACCGCCACGACAGGAAGTCGGCGAAGATGCCTCCCACGGCCGGGCCGACCACCGCCGACATACCCCACACGCTGGCCAGATAGCCCTGCGCCTTGGCCCGCTCGGCGACCGTGTAGATGTCCCCGGCGATCGTCTGCGCCATCGGCAGCACCGCACCGGCGCCGAGTCCCTGCACCGCGCGGAACGCGATCAGCGCCGGCATGCTCCACGCCACCGCGCACAGCACCGAACCCGCCGCGAACACCCCGATCCCGAACAACAACAGCGGAGTGCGGCCGAAGACGTCGGAGAGTTTGCCGTAGACCGGGACGAGCACCGCCTGCGTGAGCAGGTAGGCGGAGAACAACCACGGGAACTGCGTGAAGCCGCCCAGGTCCGCGACGATCGTCGGGACCGCGGTGGCCAGGATGGTGCTCTCGAGCGCCACGAGGGAGGTGGCGAGCATCAGAGCGATGAGGATCGGGCCCCGTTCGGACCTGAACCCGACGTCCACTCGCGACGATGCGGCCATGCCACTCCTGTTCTCACTCTCGCGTCGCTGTTCCGTCGTGCTGTGACCGAGTGGGATATCCGCCACGGGTTGCGGTACGCCCACTCGATGAGCACTAGGGTGTCAGCGTGCGTCCTTCACTCGAGTCCTACCAACACCTCGCCGGCGGCAAGGTGCGTGATCTGTACGTGATCGACGACGAGCACCTGCTCCTCGTCGCCAGTGACCGGATCTCGGCCTACGATCACGTGCTCGAGACCCGGATCCCCGACAAGGGGCGGGTCCTCACTGCGATGAGCGTGTTCTTCTTCAAGCTGCTCGACGCCACCAACAACCATCTCGCGGGAGAACCCGACGACGAGCGTATCCCCGAGGAGGTCCTCGGCCGCGCACTCGTGGTCAAGCGCCTCGAGATGGTGCCCGTCGAGTGCGTCGCCCGCGGCTTCCTCACCGGCTCCGGCCTGCTCGACTACCAGGCCACGGGCTCCGTCTGCGGGGTCGCCCTGCCCGAGGGCCTCGTCGAGGCCAGCAGGCTGCCCGAGCCGATCTTCACCCCGGCCAGCAAGGCCGCGCTCGGCGACCACGACGAGAACATCTCGTTCGACGACGTCGTCGAGAAGGTCGGGCTCAACCTGGCGATGAAGCTGCGCCAGGACACGCTCGACATCTACGACCGCGCCGCGATGTACGCCTCCGAACGCGGCATCCTGCTCGCCGACACCAAGTTCGAGTTCGGTCTCGACAAGGCCGGCAACCTGGTGCTCGCCGACGAGGTCCTCACTCCGGATTCGTCCCGCTACTGGGACGCGAACGAGTACGAGGAGGGCAAAGTGCAGCCCAGCTTCGACAAGCAGATCGTTCGGAACTGGCTCACCGGACCCGAATCGGGCTGGGACCGCGCCTCCGACACCCCGCCCCCGCCGCTGCCGCAGTACGTCGTCGACAGGACGCGTGCCCGCTACATCGAGGCGTACGAACGTATTTCGGGAATGTCCTTCGACGATTGGATCGGCTGACCGCATATGACCTCCTCGAAGATCACTCCGCCGGTCGCGAAGAAGGTGCCGCTCGAGCGCACCCACCACGGGCACACCTTCGTCGATGACTACGAATGGCTGCGCGACAAGAACGACTCCGAGGTCGTCGCGTACCTGGAAGCGGAGAACTCGTACACCGAGGCGCAGACGGAGCATCTCGCTCCGCTGCGTGAGGCGATCTTCGAGGAGATCAGGTCGCGCACCCAGGAGACCGACATGTCGGTCCCCACCCGGATGGGCGACTGGTGGTACTACGCCCGCACCGTCGAGGGCAAGCAGTACGCGATCCAGTGCCGGTGCCCGATCACCGACGCCGACGACTGGACACCGCCCGACGTCACGCCTGGTGTGGAACTCCCCGGCGAGCAGGTGCTCCTCGACGGCAACGTCGAGTCGGAAGGGCACGAGTTCTTCTCGCTCGGGGCGTTCTCGATCAGCCACGACGGCACGCTGCTCGCGTACTCGACCGACGTCGTGGGCGACGAGCGCTACACCCTGCGCATCAAGGACCTCACCACCGGTGAGATGCGGGCGGACGAGATCCCCGGCACCGCACCGGGAGCGACGTGGGCGCTCGACCACAGCCACGTCTTCTACCAGACGGTCGACGAGTCGTGGCGGCCCGACACCGTCTGGCGGCACAAGCTCGGCACCTCCGTCGACGAGGACGTGAAGGTCTTCCACGAACCCGACGAGCGGTACTGGGTGTCGATCGGTTCGACCCGCAGCGAGAAGTACCTCATGATCTGGGTCGGCTCGAAGATCACCACCGAGGGATGGGTGCTCGAATCCGAGAACCCCACAGGCGAATTCCGCGTGATCCTGCCGCGCCGCGAAGGTGTCGAGTACGGTGCCGAGCACGCCGTGATCGCCGGTGAGGACCGCTTCCTGATCCTGCACAACGACGTCGACCCCGAGACGGGGGAGAAGGCCGAGAACTTCGTCCTCGCCGAGGCTCCCGTCGACGACCCGTCCGCGCTGCGCACTCTGATCGAGCACCGGCACGACGTGCGCCTCGAGGACGTCGACGCGTTCGAGGGACACCTCGTGCTCGGCTACCGCCGCGAAGCCCTCACCCGACTCGCGGTGTGGCCGTTGACCGACGAGGGCTACGGCAAGCTCACCGAACTCGAGTTCGACGAGGAACTCTTCGCCGTCGGACCGGGCGCGAACCCCGAATGGACCCAGCCCACACTGCGTCTGGGCTACACGTCGTTCATCACCCCGAGCCGGGTCTACGACTACACCGTGAGCACCGGTGAGCTGAAGCTGCTCAAGTCGCAGCCGGTGCTCGGCGAGTTCGACCCGACGCTCTACGAGCAGCGCCGCGAGTGGGCGACCGCCGAGGACGGCACGAAGATCCCGCTGTCGATCGTCGCGCGCAAGGGCACCCCCGAGAACGCGCCCACGCTGCTGTACGGCTACGGCTCGTACGAGGCCAGCATCGACCCGGCCTTCTCCGTCGCACGCCTGTCGCTGCTCGACCGGGGCATGGTCTTCGCGGTCGCGCACGTGCGCGGCGGCGGCGAGATGGGCCGGCACTGGTACGAGAACGGCAAGTCGCTGACGAAGAAGAACACCTTCACCGACTTCGTGGCGTGCGCGCGGCACCTGATCGACGCCGGCGTCACGAGCCCGGAGAAGCTGGTCGCCGACGGCGGCAGTGCCGGTGGCCTGCTCATGGGTGCGGTCGCGAACATCGCACCCGAGCTGTTCGCGGGCATCCTCGCGAACGTCCCGTTCGTCGACCCGCTCACCTCGATCCTCGATCCGTCCTTGCCGCTCACGGTGATCGAATGGGACGAGTGGGGCAACCCGCTCGAGAACCCAGAGGTGTACGAGTACATGCGCTCGTACAGCCCCTACGAGAACGTCGAGGCCAAGGACTACCCGGCGATTCTCGCGATCACCAGCATCAACGACACCCGCGTGCTCTACGTCGAACCCGCCAAGTGGGTCGCCAAGCTGCGCGCGACGAAGACCGGCGATGCCCCCTTGCTGCTCAAGACGGAGATGAGCGCGGGGCACGGCGGTGTGTCGGGTCGCTACGAGAAGTGGCGCGAGGTCGCGTTCGAGTTCGCGTGGGTGCTCGAGACATCCGGCGCCTACCGCGCGGAGGCTTCCGCGCAGTAGCCTGCACCCCGAGGGCACGTCGGTGGAACAGGGGAGGTGACCGGTGCGGTCGATCCGGCTCGAAACGGAACTGCCCACCTCGGCCGATCGGGTGTGGGAGGCGATGCTCTCGCCCGTCACCTTCCTGTACGTCGTCCGAGGTCTGTTCGGGATGCCGGCGCTGGCCGGTCGCGCCACGCCGCTACAGGAGGGCGAGCGCGGCAGCGGGTGGGTGTGGGTCCTCCACGTGCTCCCGGCCTACCGTCACACGATCGAGGTCGTCGAGGTCGATCCGGCGACCCGCACCGTTCGCACCCGTGAACACGGTGGGGTGCTGCGGCAGTGGAACCACACCCTGCACGTCGAGCCCGCAGGTGAGCGCCGGTGCCGGTACAGCGACGTCGTCGACATCGACGCCGGACGTCTGACGCCGGTCGCCGTCGCGGTGGCCGGGGTGTTGTTCCGGTACCGGCAGCGGCGCTGGCATCGGCTCGTCCGCAAGCACTACCTGCCGTGAGCTACTCGTATCCGCTCGCGTTTTCGCTATTCGCCGCAGCAATTCGCTGGTTGTCAGGATGACGAAGTGTGTAGCGGATGCACGACCGCTCACCTGCGCAGTTCGTACCGGACCTGGGGCCGGCCGGCGCGGCCGTACTCGGTGATGCGGGTCGCGGCTCCGTCGTCGGCGAGCCGTTCGAGGTAACGCCACGCCGTGACGCGTGAGACCCCCACGGCCGAGCCGACTTCCGCGGCGGTGCGCGGGCCGTCGGCGTCGTGGAGGAAATCGGTGATCTTCGACAGCGTGTCGGGGGAGATGCCCTTGGGGGTCGACGGGCGGGAACTGCTCGTGCGCAGGGCCGCCATGGCGCGGTCGATGTCGTGCTGACCCGCCGCCGTCTCCGCGTCGCGCAGCGCCGAACGATAGGCCACGTACTGTTCGAGCTTGTCCTGCAGCGCCGCGAAGGTGAACGGCTTGAGCAGATACAACACCACCCCCCGCGCGACCGCCGTCCGCACGACCTCCAGATCGCGGTTCGATGTGACGGCGATGATGTCGGGGCTCGGACGACCGGCACTCAGGCGCGCGGCGACCTCGAGGCCGTTCGTGTCGGGGAGTCCGATGTCGAGCAGCACCAGGTCCACCGGTGTTCCCGCCCGCGCCGCCGACGCGACCGCCCGCACGGCGTCGCGGCCCGTGTGCGCGACGCCCATCACCTCGAATCCCTCCACCCTGCCGACGTATTCGCGGTGGGCCTCGGCGATGAGCGGATCGTCCTCGACGACGAGCACCCGGATCACGACGCGCCTCCGAGAGGGATCTCGGCGACGATCATCGAACCCAGCGACGGTTCGGTGCGCAGGGTGCCACCGTGACGGGCGACGACCTGGGCGACGAGCGCGAGTCCGAGACCGCGCTGCTCGGACTTGGTGGAGTAGCCGCGCTGCATGGCCCGGGCCAGCACTTCCGGTGACATCCCCGGCCCGCTGTCGGCGACCTCGACGACCATCGACGAATCCTCCTGGCGCACAGTCACCTCCACCCACGGATCGTCCGACGCATGGGAGGCGTCGATGGCATTGTCGATGAGATTCCCGACGAGAGTGACGATATCGCGCGGCGGGATCGGAACCGGACCGAGTTCCGTGTCGTCGGTGACGGTCAGTTCCACACCTCGTTCGGCGGCCTCGTCGATCTTGCCGAGCAGCAGTGCCGACAGCGCCGGTTCGTGGACGGCGCCGGTCAGCCTGTCGATCAGGTGCTGGGACACCGCCAGTTCCTGCGTCGCGAAGGCGACCGCCTCGTCCGGCCGGCCGAGTTCGACCATCGTGATGATGGTGTGCAGGCGGTTCGCCGACTCGTGTGCCTGCGCCCGCAGCGACTCGGCGAACCCGCGGACCGAGTCGAGTTCGCCCAGGACACCGCGTAGTTCGGTGTGGTCGCGGAGAGTGACGACCGTACCGATGCGTCGCCGGTTCCACACCACCGCATCGCTGTTCACCACCAGGACCCGGTCGCGGGTCAGGTGCACCTCGTCGCGTGCCTCGTCGGCGACGGCGAGTTCGCGCACCGTCGCGGGCAGACCGTCGAACTCCACCGCGCCGACGGGTTCCAACCCGAGCAGCCGGCGGGCCTCGTCGTTGACGATGTCGACGCGAGGGGAACCGTCGGCGGTGCCGAACACCAGCAGTCCCTCACCGATCGAGTGCAGGACGGCGTCGTGGTGTTCGTACATGCGCCGCAGCTGGTCGGGATTCAGGCCGAGGGTCTGCCGGCGGAGCCTCCGGGAGATGAGATAGCCACCCGCCGCGGTGACCCCGAGCCCGGCCGCCACCAGGCCGAGGATGCCCGGCAGGCTCCGCACGAAGTTCTCGGCGATCCTCTCCCGCGTCACCCCGACCGACACGAACCCGACGAGCGTGCCGTCGTCGTAGACGGGGGCGATGGTGCGTATCGACGGGCCCAGGCTGCCGGTGTACGTCTCGGTGAACGGCGTGCCCGAGCGGGCCTCGTCGGTGTGACCCGTGTAGGGGAGTCCGATCTGCTCCGGGACCGGGTGTGTCACACGGATGCCCTCGGGGTCCACGACGACGACGAAGTCCACCCCGGTCGCCTCACGGATCTGCTCGGCGCGGGGTTGGAGCGCTGCCGTCGGATCAGGAGAGACCAATCCGTCCGAGACCTCCGGGAAGAGCGCGGCGGTCACTGCGATATCCGTCACGGTGCGGCGCGTGGCCTCGTCGGCGTCGCGGCGTTCGTCGACGACGATGAGCGCACCCGCCACGATCGCTACCACCGTGAACACCACCAGTTGGAGGATGAGCAGCTGGCCCGCCACACTCATCGGCGGTCTCGCCTCGCGACGGTTCACCGGTCACCTCCCGTGAACACTATGTACACAAACTTCTCCCGCAGTGAGCGGACCACCACCATTTCCTGTGTGGACGTGATGCCGGTCACCGCCCGGGCGCGGAGAGGCCCTACCAGGGTCCCGTAGTACCCGACCGAACCACGGTCGATTCCCGAGTCCCCGCCGGTGCGTCACCGCATCCCGTTATCCGTGAACATCGCGCGACGAGCCCGCGCATGATCGAAGGGCACCCCATGAGCACCAGCACCGAACGCGACGGGAAACGCCGCGACCGTACCCACTGGCTGTACATCGGCGTCATCATCGCTGTCGTCGCCGGTATCGCCGTCGGATGGCTGGCCCCGGAGACGGGCAAGTCGCTCGGTGTCCTCGGCACCATGTTCGTGGACCTGATCAAGATGATGATCAGCCCGGTGATCTTCTGCACCATCGTGCTCGGTATCGGGTCGGTCCGGGCCGCGGCGAGTGTCGGCCGGATCGGCGGACTCGCGCTGATCTATTTCGTGGGCATGTCGACCGTGGCACTCGCGATCGGCCTCGGTGTGGGCAACCTGCTCGACCCGGGATCGGGTCTGACCCTCGATCCGGCCAACGCCGGTTCGGGTGCCGAACTCGCCGAGAAGGCACACGCGGCGGGCGGCACCGTCGACTTCATCGCGTCGATCATCCCGACCTCCCTGCTCTCCGCACTCACCGCCGGCAGCGTCCTGCAGACCCTGTTCGTGGCGCTGCTCGTCGGCTTCGCGATCCAGGGCATCGGCAAGTCGGGTGAACCGATCCTCCGCGGCATCGCCCACCTGCAGAAGCTCGTCTTCCGCATCCTGACGATGATCCTGTGGCTCGCCCCGATCGGTGCGTTCGGCGCCATCGCCAACGTCGTCGGTCAGACCGGACTGAGCGCGGTCCTGCAGCTCGGTGTGCTGATGATCGCCTTCTACCTCACGTGCGTCGTGTTCGTCTTCGGCGTCCTCGGATCGCTGCTGCGGGCCGTCGCCGGTGTCTCGGTGTTCAAGCTCGTGAAGTACCTCGCCCGCGAGTACCTGCTCATCTTCGCGACGTCGTCGTCGGAGTCCGCGCTGCCGCGTCTGATCGCCAAGATGGAGCACCTCGGTGTCCAGCGCACCACCGTCGGCGTGGTCGTGCCCACCGGTTACTCGTTCAACCTGGACGGCACCGCGATCTATCTGACGATGGCTGCTCTGTTCGTCTCCGACGCGATGGGCAGCCCGCTGAACATGGGCGAGCAGCTCTCGCTCCTGCTGTTCATGATCGTTGCCTCGAAGGGCGCGGCCGGGGTCACCGGTGCGGGCCTGGCCACTCTGGCCGGTGGGCTGCAGAGCCACCGTCCCGACCTGCTCGACGGTGTCGGCCTGATCGTCGGTGTCGACCGGTTCATGTCCGAGGCGCGAGCCGTCACCAACTTCTCCGGCAACGCCATCGCGACCCTGCTCATCGGCACCTGGACCCGGTCGGTGGACCGTGACCGCGTCGACGAGGTGCTCAGCGGACGGCTGCCGTTCGACGAGAGCATGATGGTCGACGATCACGAGCCCGCTCCCGAGCGCGAACCGGCGAACCTGGAGAAGGTCTCCGTCTGATCCGGCATCCGCTACGACAATGGCTGTCCGCTACGGAAATT
>NZ_JBKFBA010000024.1:57050-84539 GCF_053345925.1 Rhodococcus sp. C26F | reverse complement strand
CGCCGTGTGCGAGGACGGCCCGTCGTCGTATGCGGGGGTCGGGACTCAGAACGTCTTGACGGCCCACACGGCGTGCGCGATCGGTTCACCGGCCTCGTCGACGACGGCCGACGGCAGCTGGATCTCCACTCCCAGCAGCTGCAGCTCCGGGGAGCTCTCCACGGTGAGGGTGCGGCGTGCACCGGCCTCGAACATCGCGCCGTCGATGTAGGTCTGCCCGGTCTGCGTGTCGCCGTAGACGGTGAGGATGCGCCACGGAGCATCGGCGATCTCGTTCGGAAGCGACAGCTGCAGCGGGTAGCCGGCCGGCACGTCGAGCTGACCGATCGGGTTCTCCACGCAGTCCTCGAGATAGAGATTGCAGTGCTGCGCGGGATCGACCGTCACGGTCTCTCCCCGTGCGTACGCGGTGATGGTGGGGAGCGTGGGCTCGGCCGAATCGACCAGTTTCCACACCGTGGCGGCGACTCCCGCTACCACGACCACCAGGGCCACCAGCAGCAGCGCGAGAGTCTTCTTCGTCCGGGCGTGCAACTCAACTGTTCCAATCTTCGGTGGGGGATCCACCGGCGCGCCTCCGCCCGGCAGCCGTCTCGGTGGAGACGCGTTCGGGTCGACGGCCGCCGAATCCCGGCAGCAATGTCCCCCCACGGTATGTCAGCACCGTCTGCGCGAATCCGAGAACCAGCACGACGGAGACCACAGCGAACCCGAGCCACAGTTCGGTCGGCAACAGCACACCCATCGCTCCGCCGAACACCCAGCTGAGCTGGAGGACCGTCTCGGACCTGCCGAATCCGGACGCGATCGACTCCTCGGGAAGGTCCTGCTGGAGCGATGCGTCGAGCGAGACCTTGGCCAGCGCGCTGGCGCACGCCGCCACGAGCGCCGCCAGCGCGGCGGCCAGGACGTTGCCGGTCGCAGCGACGACGGCGGCCACGACGACGACCGCGGCGGTGCACCGCACGACGATGAGAGCGGGCCGTCCGAGCGCGAGTCGCGCTCCGGTCGCGTTGCCCGCGAAGTTGCCGACCGCGGCGGCGGCACCGACACCACCGAGCATCGCGGCCTGCATCAGCGGATCCTGTCCGGTGGTGTTCTTCGCGACGAACGCCATGAACAAGGTCAGGAAGCCGGTGAGGATGCGGATCGTGCCGTTGCCCCACAGCCCGGTCACCACCGCCCGTCCCAGCGGCTGCTTCCGTTTCCCGGACTTGGTGACGATCACCTCGGTCACGGTGTCGGCGTTCAGCACCTCGGTGCGCGCGTCGGAGCGGTGGTACGACAGCGTCGCCGGCACCTCGCCCTCGGTGACCTCGACCCAGGCGGGGATACGCATGCTCAGATAGGCGCCGAATGCGGTGATCCCGGCGCACAGCCACAGTGCGCCCGACGAACCGAATGCCCATGCCGCGGCCGCCGCGATCGCGCCGGCACCGATCGTGCCGCCGACCAGGCCGAAGACCGTCAACCGGGAGTTCACCCGCACCAGATCGATCTCCGGTGGCAGGACTCTGGGTGTCACCGCGGATTTGAGCACCGCGAACGATTTGCTCAGCACCATCATGCCGAGCGCCGCCGGATACAACAGCCAGCTGTCGAAGTTGAACACCAGCACCACCGCGAGCACCGTGCGCAGCGCGAAGGACGTCGCCAGCGCGACGCGACGACCGTGCTGCAATCTGTCGAGCAACGGCCCGATGAGCGGGGCGATGATCGCGAACGGCGCGATCGTGATGAGCAGATACAGCGCGACCTTCGTCCTGTCCTCACCGGTGGCCGCCGAGAAGAACAAGGTGTTCGCGAGCGCGACGGCGATGGCCGCGTCGGAGGCGAAGTTCGCCATCGTCGCGTAGGTCAGCGCGGTCAACCCCGACTTGTCGGCGCCGTCGGCCGTGGCCGCTCGACGGAAGGTCGCGATGCCCTTCGAGGTGAGTTCGCGGCTGCGCAGAGCCGCGACCCGCGTCACCGTCAGCTTCCGCGGCATGCGCGGAGCGCGCGGTGAGTCGGTCTCGGACGAGGACTCCGCCCGACCGGCCGCCGACGCACCCGGCGGTCGGCGCGGATGGTCGACGGGATGCAGGGGCGGCAGGGGAGTGCGACGGCCCGAGACGCGGCGCGGAGGCGGATAGTTGCTGTACCCCGGATGCTGCGAACCCGGGACACGGCCGTCCGCTCCCTCGGGGGCGGGTCGCTCGTCCGGTTCGGTCACGTCTTCGATTCTTCCCCACGCGATAGCGGCTGTAACACAAGGGCGGCACGTGGCCCGAGTGACGCGTGTCGCGATCGGTATGCCACCCGGATCACTCCACGAAACGCACTTCGAACAGCGTCGGCCAGTACTTGCCCGTCACCAGGAACCGATCGGTCCCGGGGATCCGTGCGATGCCGTTGAGCACGTCCACATCGGCTCCCGCGGGCAGCCGATCACGCAGCGGAGCCGCGTCGACCCGGGCCTCCACGCGGCCCGAGGCCGGATCGATCAGCACGATCTCGTCCGTCTGCCACACGTTCGCCCAGACCCTGCCGTCCTCGGTGCACTCGAGTTCGTTGAGCTTCGACACGGCACGTCCGTCCCGGTGCACGGTGACGCGCCCGAGTTCGTCGAAGGTGGCGGGGTCGCGGAAGATCAGCTCGGCCGAGCCGTCGCTCATCACCAGATGGTCGGGTTGCGCGCACAGCCCCCAGCCCTCGCCGTCGTAGTCGACCCGGCGCTTCTCGAGCAGGGTGTCGCGATCGCGGACGACAGCCGTGCCGTCCTTCCAGGTCAGCTGCCACACCTCGTCGCCGACCACGGTGATGCCCTCACCGAAGAGGTCGTCGAGGACGGGTTCGCGGGTGCGCTCGGTCTCGGCGAGGGTGACGGTCCCGCCGTCGAGGTCGACCTCCCGGGCCGACACCCACGAGCGCCCGGCCCGGCCGGTGCCTTCGAGCAGTTCGCCCTCGTCGATCTCGAGGCCCTGGGTGAACGCCTCCGGATCGTGGGGGTGCGTGGCGACGACCTCCACACCGAGTTCGGTGGCGGGTGGACCGGGTTCGGCGACGAGATCGTCGCCGCATCCGGCGGTGGTGACGCAGACGACCGTCGCGACCGCGGCCGAGAGGAGAAGACGGGGCACGCGCCCATCCTGCACCTCGCGTGTGAGCGGTGCCTGTACGACCTTCCGCGACCCGCAGGCGCCGGAGCAGACAGGTCAGGCAGAATGGGGGCCGTGAGTGTTGCCTCTGCTTCCACTTCCCGAGGAACGAACCCCGTGGTCGATCCGGCGGTGCGTTCCGTGCTCGCCGACGCCGTCGACCTCGCTCGGGCCGCACTCGACGAACTCGGAGACGGTGGAGTCGGCGCCTATCTGGGCGTGACGCGCGAGGACGAGTGCTCGGCCACCCATCGTTTCGCCTCGGAGCTGCCGGGTTACCGCGGTTGGCAGTGGGCCGTCGTCGTGGCCGCCGCCCCGGATTCGGATCGGGTGACGGTGAGCGAACTCGTGCTCCTGCCCGGTCCCGACGCGCTCGTCGCACCCGAGTGGGTGCCGTGGAGCGAGCGGATCCGTCCCGGCGATCTGGGTCCCGGCGACCTGCTGGCTCCCGCTCCCGACGACGTGCGCCTGGTTCCCGGCTACATGCAGTCCGGCGACCCCGAGGTCGACGAGACCGCCCTCGAGATCGGGCTGGGCCGCAAGCAGGTCATGAGTCTGGAAGGTCGCCTCGAGGCAGCGCAGCGCTGGTTCGACAGCGAATACGGTCCCGACTCGGAGATGGCGAAGGCCGCTCCGTCCTCGTGCCGCCTGTGTGGTTTCTATCTTCCGCTCGCCGGATCGCTGCGTGCGGCCTTCGGCGTCTGCGGCAACGAGTTCGCCGCCGACGGTCACGTCGTGCACGCCGAGTACGGATGCGGCGCGCATTCCGACACGACCCTGCCCACCGGCGCCGGTTCGCCGATCTACGAGGCGTTCGACGATTCGGCAGTGGAGGTCGTCGAGGTCGGACCGGCCGGCTCGGCGCCTGCGGAGTCCGCGACCACCGAGGTCGTGAGCACCGAGTCCACGCCGACCGATTCCACGGACGAGCCCGCCGCCGAGTCGTCCGCCCCCGAGTCGTCCGCGTCGGAGCCGTCCCCGTCCGAGTCGGAACAGACCGACTGACGTGACCCGGCCGGACCCCGCGGATCCGTTCGGGACCGCGGCGTTACGCGAAGGGATCCTCGCGGCCTGGTCGTCGTCGCCCACCCGTCTGCGCGAGGACGCGGCCACCGAGGCCGATCACGTCCGCGCGGGTTACCGCGACCGCGTGTTGACCGAGCTCGCCCAGAACGCCGCCGACGCCGCCGCGCGTGCCGATGTACCGGGTGACCTGCGGGTCTGGTTCGCCGACGGCCGTCTCCACGTCGCGAACATCGGTGAGCCGCTCGACGAGGGCGGTGTCCACGCGCTGACCGCACTGCGCTCGTCGAACAAGACCGGCGCCGGATCCACCGTGGGGCGGTTCGGTGTCGGCTTCACGGCGGTGCTGTCGGTCTCCGACGACATCGAGGTGCGTTCGCGCACCGGTTCGCTGCACTTCTCGGCCGAGCGCACCCGCGCGGTGCTGGCCGAGCGGAACCTGCCCGAGCCGGAGTCCGGTGTCCCGGCGTTGCGCCTCGTGTGGCCGACGGAGACACCGCCGGCGACCGGCAGCGACACCGAGGTCGTGCTGACCCTGCGCCCCGGGGTGAACCCGGTCGCACTGCTCGACGCCTTCCGTTCCGAGGCCCACGACATCCTGCTCGAACTCCCGGGCTTGCGCACCCTCCTCGTCGCCGACGACGAATTCACCCGTCACCGGCGCGAACTCGACAACGGCCTGTGGGAGGTGCGGATCGGTGATCGCACCTGGTGGGAATTCACCGGAGCGTCGGCGCGATGGCTGGTGCCCGTCGTCGACGGGCGGATCGACCCGATCCGCAGCGACGTCCTGCGTGCCCCCACCCGCTCCGACGAGGAGCTGTCGCTCCCTGCGATCGTCGTCGCCGACGTCGCCATGCAGCCCGACCGGAGGCGCGTGCTTCCCGGAGCTCACGTCGAGAACGTCGCCCGCGGATACGCGCGGTTCGTCGCGGCTCTGCCCGCCGAACAGCGACTCGACCTCGTGCCCCTGCCGGGTTTCGCGCGCAGCGAGGTCGACGAACGCATCCGCGAAGCGATCCTCGACGAGTTGGCCGCCGGCGCGTGGCTTCCCGCCGCCGACCGCGGCGCCGATCTGGTGCCCGACCGGGCCGTCGCACTTCCCGGTCTCACCGACGAGCTCGCCGACGTCCTCGGCGAGGTCGTCCCGGGGCTCGTGATCCCCGAGTTGTGCGGGCCGCGACATGCGTCCGCGCTGTCCGCCGTCGGCGTGCATCGACTCGGTCTCGCGCGACTGGCCGAACTGCTCTCCGGGCACGAACGCGATCCGAAGTGGTGGAACCGCCTGTACGAGGCGCTCACTCCGCTCGTCGTCGACGCGGTCGCGGCCGAGGAACTCGCATCGCTGCCGGTTCCGCTGTCGGACGGACGGACCGTGACCGGCCCGCGTACGGCCGTTCTCGCAACGCAACTGCAGGATCTCGGCCCGGTGTCCATGCCGTGGGTGCGTCTCGTCCATCCCGACGCCGCGCATCCGCTGCTCGCCCGGCTCGGAGCCGGCACCGTGACGGTCGAGGACCTGCTCGCCGACCCGGCGCTCGTCGCGGCCGTCGAGGACACCGATCCCGACGACCTCCACCCGGACGGCGACCTCCCGGCCGGTGAGCTCGCCGACGTCGTGCTGCGACTGGTGCCGCTCGTGTCGCCCGCGGCCGTGCCCCGCGAACTCGGGGCACTGCTGCTGCCCGACACCCACGGCGACCTCGTCCCCGCCGACGAACTCCTGCTTCCCGGTGCACCGCTCGCAGAAGTACTCGTCGAGGACGCGCCCTTCGGCACCGTCGACCCGTCCGTCGTCGACCGGTACGGGGCCGACGCCCTGCGGGCGATCGGTGTGGGCTGGGGATTCACGGTCGTGCGTGCGGAACTGCCGGCCGGCCCCGACCACGATCTGCCCGACGAGCACCCGTGGTGGGAGCGGCTCGACGACGATCCCGAGGTGCTCGTCGCGGTGCGCGACCTCGATCTCGTCGACGATCGCCGCTGGTCGCGGGCGTTGACCCTGCTGGCCGCCGAACCCGCGACGGCCGAAGCGATCGCCGACCCCGCCGGATATACGGCGTGGTACCTGCGCACCCGCGCGTCGCTCGACGGCCGGCCTCTGGGTCACTACCGGTTCGCCGACGACACCCTCTTCGAAGGTCTGCTCGATCCCTGTACCCACCCGGACGCATCGGCCTTCCGCAGCGCCCTCGCCGGAACGCGGATCGACGACATCGAACTGGCACAGACACTGCTCGACCGGCTCGCGGACGACAGCAGGTCGCCGGGGCCGGCCGCGATCGTCGCCGCGCACGACGCGCTCGCCGCGGCGTTCTCGTCGGGTGGTCTCGATCCCGAGTCGGTCACCCTGCCCAACGGGGTGCGCAGCCTGTCGGGTGTCGTCGTCGACGCAGCCGACGCTCTCGTACCCGACCGTCCGTGGTTCGCGGCCGCGATCCCGCACGACCGCCTCGTCACCGGTGGCAGGGGAACCGCCCACGCGCTCGCGGACGTGCTCGACATCGCCGTGGCGTCCGCGGTGGTCGACGCCGAACCCGTCGAGCATGGGAGGAGTTCGACGTGGGAGCGCGATCCGGCCGCGGTCCTGGCCGGAATCGTCGCCGGGGTGCCGCTTCCGCGCGGCGTACTCGCGCTGCACGACCGACTCGTCGTCCGCTGCTCCGGAGCCCTGACCGGTGAGGTCGAGGTCCCGTGGTGGGTCGACGCGGCCGGCACCGTCCACAGCACACCGATCGGCCTGGCCGCGGCACTCACCGCGCTCACGGCTCCGGACGTGAGAACCGAACCGTGACGCTCGATGCCGCGGTGCTCGACTGGATGGTGTCGCTCCGCGAGCCGTGGCTGACCACCGCGGTGACCGCACTCACCCACACGGGCGGGGGAGTCGCGACGAGCCTGATCGCCGCGGCGACGACGCTGCTGCTGGTGCGGGCCGATCGTCTGTCCGACGCCGTCCTCGTCGCCGGAGCGGTCCTCACGGGCTGGCCGGTGATGGTGTTGCTCAAGAATCTGTTCGGCCGTGTCCGGCCACCGGAACCCGAACGGCTCCTGGCCCTGCACACCGAGTCGTTCCCGTCCGGACACGCGATGACCAGCGCAGTTCTGGCCACGGTGCTCGTCGCGGTCGTCGTGCGCACGTGGCCGCGCGGCGATCGCCGCCGGACCGCCGCGACGATCGCGCTCGCCGGCTACACCCTCGTGATCGGGCTCTCTCGCGTCTACCTCGCGGCGCACTGGTTCACCGATGTCGTCGCAGGCTGGATCTTCGGGATCACATGGGCCCTGCTGTGGGTGTGGTTGATCACTCGGGTGCGGATCCGTCGCTGACACCGCTGCGGGCGTATCGCGGACGGCCGTGGGCGAGGGTCAGTCCAGCCCCGCCTGGGCACCCCGGTCGCCGCGTCGGGCGGCACGACGCTGCAACAGGAAGAGCGCAGTTCCCAGCAGCCCCACCACGATTCCCGCCACGCAGACCGGAAGCACATCGTCCCGGAGTTCGCCGCCCACCACCGCCACGACGACGGTCGCCACCACCCACAGACCGGTTCCCACGGCAAGCGCGGGGCGAGGGTCGGCGAGGCGTCGGATACGGGCTGCGACGAGCTGGGCGGGTTCCACGGTTTGCAGATTAGTTCCTTCGCGCTGCAATAATCGGTTCCCGTTGCGACGCCCCGTACTCGACGAGCGGATTTGTGGACATGGCCGTAGGCACCGACTCCAAGCGAACGTCCTTTCTGGACACCTATTTCAAGATCACCGAACGCGGTTCCACCGTGTCCCGGGAGGTGCGTGGCGGCATCGTCACGTTCTTCGCGATGTCGTACATCGTGGTTCTCAACCCGCTGATCCTCGGTAGCTTCTCCGCCGACGACGCGAGCGCGAAGATCGACGTGATGGGCAACATCCTGCCCATCAACCAGGTCGCCGCCGTCACCGCGCTGGTCGCCGGCTTCATGAGCATCGTCTTCGGTGTGGTCGCCAACTATCCGTTCGCCATCGCTGCCGGCCTCGGCATCAACAGCCTGCTCGCGGTGACCATCGCGCCGCAGGTCACCTGGCCCGAAGCGATGGGTCTGGTGGTCATCGACGGCATCATCATCGTCGTGCTGGCCCTGACCGGCTTCCGCACCGCGGTCTTCAACGCGATCCCGGCAGAACTCAAGGCCGCCATCGCTGCCGGTATCGGCGCCTTCATCGCCATGATCGGCCTCGTCGACGCCGGCTTCGTCCGTCGCATCCCCGACGCCGCGGGCACCACCGTCCCTGTCGGCCTGGGCATCGACGGCTCGATCGCGTCGTGGCCGACCTTCGTCTTCGTCGTCGGTGTGCTGCTCATGGGTGTGCTCGTCGCACGCAAGGTGCGCGGCGGACTGCTGATCGGCATCGTCGCCACGACGATCCTGTCGATGATCATCGAGGCCATCGCCGACGTCGGCCCGTCGCTGGGCACCAACCCCAAGGGCTGGAACCTCAGCACCCCCGAGGCCCCCGACTCCTTCTTCGGCATCCCGAACCTGAGCCTCGTCGGCAACGTCGACCTGTTCGGCGCGTTCACCCGCATCGGCGTGATCGCCGCGACCCTGCTCGTGTTCACGCTCGTCCTCGCGAACTTCTTCGACGCCATGGGCACCATGACCGGCCTCGGCAAGGAAGCCGGCCTGGCCGACAAGAACGGCACCCTGCCCGGCATCGGCAAGGCCCTCGTCGTCGAGGGCACCGGTGCCATCGTCGGTGGCGGCGCTTCCGCCTCGTCGAACACGGTGTTCGTCGAATCGGCCTCGGGTATCGCGGAAGGAGCCCGCACCGGCCTGGCCAACGTGGTCACCGGCGTGCTGTTCCTGCTCGCGATGTTCCTGACCCCGCTGTACGAGGTGGTCCCGATCGAGGCGGCCGCTCCGGCTCTCGTCGTGGTCGGTGCCCTGATGATCGGCCAGGTCCGCGACATCGACTTCTCGGTGTTCGCTGTGGCGCTGCCGGCCTTCCTGACCATCATGGTCATGCCGTTCACCTACTCGATCGCCAACGGCATCGGCGTCGGCTTCATCACCTGGGTGATCCTGCACGCCGCGAGCGGCAAGATCCGCACCATCCATCCGCTGATGTGGATCGTCGCAGTGCTGTTCGCCCTGTACTTCTCGGTCGATCCGCTCACGGAACTGCTCACCTAGACGGCCGACGCGTGTTTCGGGCGATGTGACGTATTCTGCACGCCATGATCTCGGATACGCGCGCACTCGCCGGTGACCTCTCACTCGCCGTTGTGCGTCTGACGCGTCATTTGCGGGGGAGACGCACCGATTCCCGAGTTTCTCTGACCCAGATCTCGGCAATGGCCACCCTCGCGCAGGAGGGTGCGATGACCCCGGGGGCACTGGCAGCGCGCGAACGCGTCCAACCACCCTCGATGACCAGGGTCATCGCGTCTCTGCACGAACTCGGTCTCGTCGAGCGGACGCCGCACCCGACGGACGGACGACAGATCATCGTGACGCTGTCCGAAGCCGGGAGGGAGCTGCTCGCCGACGAGGCGCAGGCACGCGAAGTGTGGCTGACCGAACGGCTCGACAAACTCGATCCCGACTCGCTCGCCACGTTGCGCGACGCCGTCGGAATCCTCACGGCGCTCGTCGCGGAAGACGACTGACCGCACCGCGGTCGATGACGACTGACCGCACCGCGGTCGATGACGACTGACCGCACCACGGTCGTGACGACCGACCCGGTGCGGGAGGGTGCAGGGCCGCTGGGAGAATGACCCGGTGGTTCACGTCATCGACATCGACGATCCTTCCGACCCCCGGGTGGACGACTTCCGCGATCTCAACTCTGCGGACCGTCGGCCCGATCTTCCCGGTGGCAAGGGGCTGGTGATCGCAGAGGGTGTGCTGGTGGTCCAGCGCATGCTCGACTCCCGGTTCGCTGCGACGAGCCTGCTCGGGGTGGGTCGGCGGCTGGACGAACTCGCCGACGACCTGCGCGACGTCGACGTGCCGTTCTACCGCACCGATGCGGCGACCATGGCGGAGGTCGTCGGCTTCCACCTCAACCGCGGGGTGCTCGCCGTCGCGCACCGGCCCGAACCGCTCTCGCTCGACGACGTCCTCGGCAAGGCGACCACGGTCGCGGTGCTCGAAGGGATCAACGACCACGAGAACATCGGCTCGATGTTCCGCAACGCCGCCGGGCTCGGCGTCGACGGTGTGCTCTTCGGGAAGGGATGCGCCGACGCTCTGTACCGGCGTGCGGTGCGCGTGTCGATGGGGCACGTCCTCCGGGTCCCCTTCGCGCACGTCGACCGGTGGCCGTACGACCTGGATCTGTTGCGCAGCAGAGGATTCCAGCTGATCTCGCTGACCCCGGACCCACGGGCGATCCCGCTCGCCGAAGCGATGACGGGGGAGAAAGTCGCGCTGCTGCTCGGCGCCGAGGGGCCGGGCCTGACCGAACATGCGATGCGGGCGACCGACGTGCGTGCCCGGATTCCCATGGCTCCCGGCACGGATTCGCTGAACGTGGCCACCGCGGCTGCGATGGCGTTCTACGAGCGGGTGCGGCTTCCGCGATGAGCCAGGCTCGCGGTCCCGCGCCCACTCCCTGGGCGACGGGGCTCACGCTGACGGCATTATCCTTCGTCGCCACCGTCATCACCGTCGTCGCCTGCGGGCAGGTGCTCGGCCGGATCCATCCGGCCCTCGCCGTCGTCGTCAATGTCGTGACGGTCGCGGGAGTCGCGCCGACCGTGTGGTCGTGGCTCCGGGTGCAGGTACTGCGCTGGCTCGCCGCCGGTTTCCTGGCCGGTGTGCCGTTCGGCTGGCTCGCGCTGCTCGTGTCCTGACCGAGTTTTGGGTGCGATTGCCGGCGGAAAATCCCCAACCTCCATTGGAAAATTCCGACGAAGCGCACACTCGAGATGTCGGGTCATCCGGAAGGAGCATCATGTCACACAATGTGCATGCCGAGCGGGAGGAAATGTCGGTCAAGCAGGGTCTCGCCGCGGGAACGTCGGTCGGTGCCGCAATCATCATGACCTTGATCGGTGCTCTGCAACTGTTGCAGGGAATTGCTGCGGTCGCCGAGGACGAAGTCTTCGTCGCCGGCCAGGAGTATCTGTTCACGTTCGATCTCACCACGTGGGGGTGGGTTCACATCGTTGTCGGTGTCGTGATGGTGATCGTGGGCATCGCGTTGATCTCCGGGGCGACATGGGCGCGGGTGTCCGCAATGGTCATCGCCGCGCTGTCGATCCTGGTGAACTTCATGTGGCTTCCCTACTACCCGGGGTGGGCGCTTGCGATCATCGCCCTCGATGTAGTGGTCATCTGGGCGATCGCGACCTGGAACCCCCGCGCGGTGTACTCCTGACCGACTCGAGCCGGTACCGAATCGCGCCGATTGCGCAAACCGATGTCCTCCACCCATGAACGGGCGTATGGTATATCCGGCCCTCCCGATCAGAGGGACGGAGGTCGTCATGACTGAAGATGGACCTGCCGAAGCCCGAATCGGACAGTCGTCACGATTCGACGCCGGTATCGATGAGTGGACCGGGGGCCGCGAGTAGTGGCAGTGCCGTAGCGGCACACCGCAGGGGGAAACAGGATTCGAGATCTTCATTCTCCGGTGGTTTCATGGGGGCATCGTCCCGCCATCGGTTCGGCCGAGGAGGTTCGGCTATGGATTCATTCTGGGACTACGTGTGGTACACCGTCGTCGTATTCGCCTTCGTGGCATACCTGATCGTCCTGTTCCAAATCATCGTCGACCTCTTCCGGGATCACTCCGTGTCCGGTTGGGTCAAAGCGGTGTGGGTCATCGGTCTGGTGCTCCTTCCGTACCTGACAGCGCTGGTCTACCTGATCGTTCGCGGTCGGGGGATGGCTCTGCGGGCACAACAGGCCCAGGCCGAGGCGAAGCAGGCCACCGACGAATACATTCGCACCGTGGCGGTCGGGAAATCCCCGGCTCAACAGATCGCCGACGCCAAAGCCCTGCTCGACTCCGGTGCGATCACGCCCGCGGAGTTCGAACACCTCAAGGCACAGGCCCTCGGCACCGTCGCGCCCGGACGTGACGGCGTGCCCATCGCGTGACCCATCGTCGCGGGGAGGGCACTGCGGACGGTGTCCTCCCGTGGGTCGGCTCGGGCGTTCGACGACTCGTCTCGTCGAGAAGTCGGCGGATGGAAGTGTAAGGGTAACAGCGTAATCCGTTGGATCTCTTGTTCAGACGAATCGGATCGTGACCGCTCCTCGCGAGGATCGGCGCACGGTCGATGTCTCCTTCGTACACGAGAGGATTGTCATGTCACAGGATGTACACCCCGACCGGGGCGGGGTCAGTGTCAAACAGGGCATCGCCGCAGGCACCTCGATCGGAGCAGCGATCATCCTGGCAACCGTCGGCATCGTCCAGATCTTCCAGGGCATCGCTGCGGTGGCCGAGGACGAAGTGTTCGTGCGGGGCGTGGAATACACGTTCAAGTTCGACTTCACCACGTGGGGATGGATCCACATCGTCCTCGGTGTCGTGATGCTGGTCGCCGGTCTCGCGTTGATGAGCGGCGCCACGTGGGCTCGCGTCACGGCCATCATCATCGCCGCGTTGTCGATCATCGCGAACTTCCTGTGGTTGCCGTACTACCCGTGGTGGTCGATCCTGATCATCGCGTTGGACGCGGTCGTGATCTGGGCGATCTCGACCTGGCAGCCACGCGCCGACTACTACTGACGCGACCGTGCAAGAAAACGGCCGCAGCGTCCGGGGTGATCCGGGCGCGAACGTCGCGACCGATGTTCCCCGATCGCGGACACGGCGGTGGGCACTGCACCTCACACTTCCCGGGTGTTGGGGTGCAGTGCTTTTCGCGTGCCTGTCGTTCACCCCGTCGTTGCTTCCGCGCGGCGGGATCCTGCAGGGGATGATCTGCGGGATCACTGCCGCGATCGGATACGGCCTCGGCGTGCTCCTCGCGTTCGTGTGGCGCGCCTTCGCCGACCGGCCTCCTCGGTCTCCCAAGGCTGCGTCGTGGTGGATCCTCGGCGTCTGCGGGGTGGTCCTCTTCGCGGTCTTCTTCGGGCTCGGTCAGTACTGGCAGCACGAGATCCGTACTCTGATGGGGGTTTCCGAGTACAACCTGGCACTTGCGGTTCTCTCCCCGCTCGTCGCGGTCGTGATGTTCGCTGTGCTGCTGGCGATCGGACGTGGTATCCGCGCCCTGTACCACTGGGCGGCACGGACACTCGACCGGTGGATCGGGCAGCGGGCCGCGAACGTCGTGGGGTGGGTTCTCGTCGCGGGACTCGTGTACGCGATCGTCTCCGGAGTGCTCCTCGCCGGCTTCATCGACGCCGCCAACGCGGCGTTCTCGGCGCGGGACACGAGAACCGAGGAAGGTGTGCAGCAACCGACGACCGCACTCCGCTCCGGTGGACCGGATTCGGTCGTTCCGTGGGATTCTCTCGGGTGGCAGGGGCGGATCTTCGTCGGGCAGGGGCCGACCACCGAACAACTCGGTGAGTTCACCGAAGGTCCTGCCCTCGAACCGATCCGGATCTACGCCGGCCTGGCATCGGCGGACGACACCGAGGATCGCGCGTCCCTCGCTGTCGAGGACCTCACCCGGGCAGGAGGATTCGAGCGGAGCAACCTGGTCGTCGTGACGACGACGGGGAGCGGCTGGGTGGACCCGGCTCTGGTGGACTCCGTCGAGTACCTCACCGGCGGCGACGTCGCGACGGTCGCGATCCAGTACTCCTATCTGCCCTCGTGGATCTCCTATCTCGTCGATCAGTCGAAGGCGCGGGAAGCCGGACGCGACCTGTTCGACGCGGTCTACGACGTCTGGTCGAAGCTTCCCCAGGACGCCCGCCCCCGACTGCTCGTGGCTGGGGAGAGCCTCGGTTCGTTCGGCGGGGAGACCGCCTTCAGCGGCGAGTACGACCTGCGCAATCGCGCGTCGGGCACGGTCTTCGCCGGACCTCCGAACTTCAACGTCCTCTTCCGGGAGTTCAGCGATCGCCGGGAGGCCGGCAGCCCCGAGATCGAACCGGTCTTCCGGGACGGCCGCACGGTGCGGTTCACGAACGACCCACAGGCGGAGATCCCGCCGACGGACGAGCCGTGGGAGGGGAGTCGGGTGTTGTATCTGATGCACCCGTCGGACCCGATCGTCTGGTGGAGTCCGCGCCTGATCACGAGTGAGCCGGACTGGATCGGCGAAGCCCCCGGCCGCGACGTGCTCGAGGACATGGTGTGGATCCCGTTCGTGACCTTCTGGCAGGTCACGGCCGATCTGCCCTTCTCCACGGGTGTCCCGGCCGGGCACGGCCACAAGTACAGCACCGAGTACGTCGACGCCTGGGCTGTCGTCCTGCAATCCCCGGAGATCACACCCGACGACATCGACGAGGTGAAATCCATTGTCGGAGCAGAGGAGTGACGAGTCCGACCGGGAGCGTCGCTCGACGGCACGTCAGTGCGCGGCGAGGCGCCGCCACCAGGAGGTCTTCGGTGCGGGGACGGAGATCTGCGGGACGGGGGTGCGCAGCGTGAAACTCCACGTCTCGATGTCCCGCGGGTCGAGTTCGTCGTCGCGACGCCCGACGTAACGGAACCCGAGCCACGCCCCGTGGGCCTCCTCGACGAGCTTGCGGGGATGGAAGGGCAGCGACTCCGGGGGAGGGGGCACGTTCGGCGGCCAGCGGAGCGGATGCTCACCCGCCCAGAACGGGCGCTCCCACACGAACGGGAGTCCCTGGTCCTCGAAGAACTCGACGGTGTTCGCCCCGAAGCTGCGACGCAGCGTGCCGCACTCCCACACGGCGAACGATCCCCACGCGCCGGCCGGATCGGAGGCCAGCAGGCACGTGCGTTCGGCGGCGGGCGTGCGCAACCACATCGCGGGTAGCTCCGAGGGGTGGCGCAGCGCGAACCGGCGACTCGACACCACCGTCACGCCGGGATAACTACCGATCCAGAATCGTTCGACGCCGTCGTCCTCGCCGGTATCCCCGGCGTCGGTCAGCGGAACCCGCGCGCCGGGATCGACCTGGAGATCCGGGAACAGGCGTGACAGAAGTGCTTGTGCCGCATCGCGATCCGGGGAGAATTCGCGCAGGACCGCTGCGGGATCGGGTGCGTCGACGTACCAGAGCGTCGACACCGTCGCCGACATCGTCGACGACTTCCTCAGACGCGTCCGTTACTGCGCACACCGAGCAGCACGTCGTCCCACGAGGGGAGCGCGGGCTTGCCGCGCTTGTCCTTCGCCGGAGCCTGCGCCGCACGCGATGCGTCGGCGTCGTCGGGCACCGTGACGGCGACGGCGGTCTCCTCGTCGGCGACCGGCTCGGGTACCGGTTCGTCGGCGGCGGGAGCCTCCAGCGCGATCGGGGTGTGCCGCTCGGCGTTCTCCGCCTCGGTGGAATCGTCGACGTCGCGCGCCGAGTAGACCGGGGTCAGGTAGCGCAGGGGACGACCGCAGTCGGGATCGACGAGATCGGCGGCGATGTCGTCGAGCGCGGTGATCGTGCCGCCGTGAGCATCGGGCTGGTACCGCCAGTGGGCGCGGTTCGTGGAGCGACCCGCGTGCCACCGCAGCTGCGCGACCCAGAAGCCCTCGTCGTCACGCCAGGCGTCCCACTCGGCCTCGTCGAGGCTGTGCCCGCGAGCGCGGAAGGCCTGCGTGACGATCTCGTGGAGGGTCTCGACGGCGGGACCGTCGGGGCGGACGGGATGGCCCTTCTTGGCCATGTCGGCCGCCCGTGACCGCTCGAGCAGGACGGGATAGGCGAACCGTTCGACCTTGGCGACCGGGATGCCGGCCTCGTCGGCCACCTGTTCGACCGAGGCGCCGCCGCGGATGCGGGCCTGGATCTCGCGAGGACGGAGCTGGCTGGTCGTCTCGATCTGGATCTGGCCGAGACGGGCCAGATCGCCGCGAGCGGCCGCGCGCAGGGTGTCGTCGACGGGAATGCGGAACTTGTCCCCCGTCGTGGGATCGGCGAGCACCACATGCTTAGCATCGGGCTCGAGACCGACCACTCGAAGCTCTCGCACCTTGACCTCCTCGCGCCGATCGCGATTGACCCGCCCGACTGTAACCGACCTGGATATTTTTCGTGGCCGGACACGCCGCGCCACGCCGAGCGGCATCGCAAGAAATCCGACGCGGCGCGTTATCGTCCAGGGTTCGCCGAAATGTCTCGATGCGAGGTCGAGACTATGACGACAACGGGGCCGGGTCCGACATCGGACCCGGCCCCGCTGCGCGGCGTGCTCAGAGCTGGGAGACGACCCAGTCGATGCTCTTGGTCAGCTGCGTGACGTCCTCGGGATCGATGGCCGGGAACATGCCGATGCGCAGCTGGTTGCGGCCGAGCTTGCGGTACGGCTCGGTGTCGACGATGCCGTTGGCCCGCAGGATCTTCGCGACCTGCGCCGCATCGACGGAGTCGGCGAAGTCGATGGTGCCGACGACCTGCGAACGCAGCGACGGATCGGCGACGAACGGCGTCGCGTACTCGGAGGCCTCGGCCCACTCGTACAGGCGCGAGGACGAATCCTTCGTGCGCGCCACGGCCCAGTCGAGACCGCCGTTGCCGTTGAGCCACTCGATCTGGTTGGCGAACATCAGCAGGGTGGCCAGCGCCGGGGTGTTGTAGGTCTGGTCCTTGCTGCTGTTGTCGACGGCGATCGGCAGCGACAGGAACTCGGGGGTGAAGCGACCCGACTCCTTGATCTCTGCGACACGCTCGAGCGCGGCCGGGCTCATCAGCGCGATCCACAGGCCACCGTCGGCGGCGAAGCTCTTCTGCGGGGCGAAGTAGTACACGTCGACGTCGGAGATGTTCACCGGCAGGCCGCCGGCACCCGAGGTCGCGTCGATCGCGATCAGGGCGTTGTCGGAACCGGCAGGACGCTGCACGGGAACCGCGACACCCGTCGAGGTCTCGTTGTGCGCCCAGCCGATGAGGTCGGCCGACGCGTCGGCGACGATCTCCGGAGCCGAGCCCGGCTCCGAACCCACGACGATCGGGTCGCCGATGAACGGGTTCTTCTTCGCGACCGTCGCGAACTTCGACGAGAACTCGCCGTAGGTGAAGTGCTGCGAACGCTCCCGGATCAGACCGAAGGCCGCGGCGTCCCAGAAAGCGGTGGTGCCACCGTTGCCGAGGACGACCTCGTAGCCCTCGGGCAGGGAGAACAGGTCGCGCAGACCCGAGCGGACACGGGCGACAACGTCCTTGACCGGCTTCTGCCGGTGGCTGGTGCCGAACACCGAAGCGCCGACGTCGACCAGCGACTGCAGCTGCTCGGGACGAACCTTGGACGGGCCGCAGCCGAAGCGGCCGTCTGCGGGCTTGAGGTCGGCGGGAATGATCGGTGACGCGTCTGCCATCGGAATGCGTGTCCTAAGAGTCGAGGGACATGGTGCACAGGTAGTCTAGACCGCCCCCTCGGAGCCTCGGCCGGGCGCTGGTCGGCCCGGCCGAGGAAGAGGCATCAGCGATGCGTGATCGAATCCCAGCCCGTGACCTCGGAGGCAGGGCGCGGATCGGGGCCGGTGTAGATCGCCGCGGGACGCACGAGCTTGCCCAGACGCTTCTGCTCGAGGATGTGGGCGCACCAGCCGGCGGTCCGTCCGCAGGTGAACATCGCGGGCATCATCGCGGCGGGGACCTCGGCGAAATCGAGGATCACCGCAGCCCAGAACTCGACGTTGGTCTCGATCGCCCGGTCGGGACGACGCTCGCGCAGCTCGGTGAGGGCGGCCTGCTCGAGCGCGGCCGNCGCCTCGAAGCGCGGAGCGTCGAGCCGCTGGGCGGTGCTGCGCAGCACCCGGGCGCGGGGGTCCTCGGCGCGGTAGACGCGGTGACCGAAGCCCATGAGCTTCTCCTTGCGGTCGAGGATGCCCTTGACCAGACCGCGCGGATCGCCGGTGCGTTCGGTCTCCTCGATCATCGGCAGCACGCGGGCCGGGGCACCGCCGTGCAGCGGGCCGGACATCGCGCCGACCGCGCCGGAGAGCGAGGCGGCCGCGTCCGCGCCGGTCGAGGCGATGACCCGGGCAGTGAACGTCGAGGCGTTCATGCCGTGCTCGGCCGCCGAGACCCAGTAGGCGTCGATCGCCTCGACGTGCTTGGGATCCGGGTCGCCCTTCCACCGCACCATGAAGCGCTCGGTGACGGTGCTCGCCTCGTCGATGCGCTGCTGCGGCACGGCGGGCTGGTAGATGCCGCGGGCGGACTGCGCCACATAGGACAGGGCCATCACCGCGGCGCGGGCGAGATTGTCGCGGGCCGTGGCGTCGTCGATGTCGAGCAGCGGACGGAAGCCCCAGATGGGTGCGAGCATCGCCAGACCGGCCTGGACGTCGACACGCACGTCGCCGGTGTGGATCGGCAGGGGGAACGGCTCGGCCGGGTGCAGACCGCGACCGAACTCGCCGTCGACGAGCAGGGCCCACACGTCGCCGAAGGTCACTCCCTTCTCGACGAGCTCTTCGATGTCGACCCCGCGATAGCGCAGTGCGCCACCGTCCTTGTCGGGCTCGGCGATGTCGCTCGTGAAGGCGACCACGCCTTCGAGTCCTGCGACGAAATCCTCGGGAACTGACGCGCGCGCTGCCATGACGGTTGGGCTCTCCTCGTTCGAGCACGGCCCGGTCCGAGCCGCGCTGCCGGTGGAATGAGGTCACCGTCAGGTGTGATCGGCGCCCCACTCGGGTCGTCGTGAAAACTGTAGCGCCCGTGGTCCGAGCGTCGCTGCCCGGATGCCGGGAGTACCGTCGTCGTTCGTGCCGTCCGATTTCCCGTTGCCGCGCCCCGAGGGTGACGACCTCGCGCGTATGCGTGTCGACTACAGCCCGGCCGGGCCGACCGACGAGTCCCCGGCCGACCGCGATCTCACCCCCGGCGATGTCGCCGAGGGCTGGCTTCCGCTGGTGCGTACGTGGTTTGCGAACGCGGTCGCCACCGCGGTGCCCGAGCCGAACGCGATGGTGCTCGCGACCGTCGACGAGCGCGGCCACCCGGCGACCCGCACCGTGCTGTGCAAGAAGATCGACGCCGACGGCCTGACCTTCTTCACCAACTTCGAGTCCGACAAGGGCCGCCATCTGGCCGGGCACCCCTACGCGTCGGCGACCTTCCTCTGGCTGCCGGTCTACCGGCAGGTGACCGTCCGCGGACCGGTCGTGCGCGTGCCAGACGAGGAGACCCTCGCGTACTGGCAGACGCGGCCGCGCGGATCCCGCCTGGGCGCATGGGCGTCGCAGCAGTCGCGTCCCGTGGCCGAACGCGCCGATCTCGAGCACGCCCTCGTCGAGGCCGCCGAGCGCTACGAGGTCGACGACGACATCCCGGTGCCGCCGTTCTGGGGTGGATTCCGCATCGTGCCCGAGTCCGTCGAGTTCTGGCAGGGCCGGCCCAACCGGTTGCACAACCGGATCCGGACCCGCCTGGTGGACGGTCGCTGGATCACCGAGCGTCTGCAGCCGTGAGGCGCCTGCTCGCCGACACCACACCGCTGCGCAACAAGGACTACGCCCGGCTGTGGTGGGCCGGGATCGTCACCGTCATCGGTGCGCAGATGGCGGTCGTCGCCGTACCCCAGCAGATCTACGAGATCACCCGGAACTCCGCTTATGTGGGGCTGACCGGCGTGTTCGGGCTCGTGCCGCTCGTGGTGTTCGGCCTGTGGGGTGGAGCGCTCGCCGATGCGATGGACCGCCGGAAACTGCTCATCGTCACCTCCACCGGTCTCGGTGTGACGTCGCTGATGTTGTGGGCGCAGGCCGCGATCGGTCTGAACAACGTGTGGGTGCTGCTCTGTCTCTTCTCGGTGCAGCAGGCGTTCTTCGCCGTCAACCAGCCCACCCGAGCGGCGGTGATCCCGCGACTGCTGCCGGTCGGGCAGATCGCGGCGGCCACCTCGCTCAACATGACGGTCGTGCAGTTCGGGGCGATCGCCGGCCCGTTGTTCGCCGGCGCTCTCATTCCCGTCGTGGGTCTGTCCACCCTCTACCTGCTGGACGCGATCTTCCTGCTCGCCACGCTGTGGGCGGTGGTCCGACTCCCGGCGATCCCGCCGCTCGGTGAGGTCACCAAGGCCGGATTGCGCGCGGTCTTCGACGGTTTCCGGTACCTGTCGGGCCAGAAGATCCTGCTGGCGTCGTTCGTCGTCGACATCGTCGCCATGGTGTTCGGGATGCCGCGCGCCCTGTTCCCGCAGATCGCCCACGAGTCGTTCGGCGATCCGGCGCAGGGCGGCTTCGCCCTCGGTCTGCTGTTCGCGGCGATGTCGGTCGGCGCGGTGATCGGCGGCGTCTTCTCCGGATGGCTGCCGCGGGTGCAGCGCCAGGGTCTCGCCGTGATCGTGTGCATCGTCCTGTGGGGCGTGGCGATGGTCGGCTTCGGCGTCGCGGTGTGGTGGGCCGAGCCCGACGGCAGCGGTCTGCTGCTGTGGGTCGCCCTGTTCTTCCTGGCGTTCGGCGGGGCGGTCGACATGGTGTCCGCGGCCTTCCGCTCGACGATGCTGCAGACCGTCGCCACCGACGAGATGCGTGGCCGCCTGCAGGGCGTGTTCATCGTCGTCGTCGCGGGCGGACCGCGCATCGGCGACGTGCTCCACGGCGCCGCCGCAGCGGCTGCAGGCACGGCCGTCGCGGCTGCCGGTGGCGGCGTCCTCGTGGTCGTCGGCACGCTCGTGTGCGTCGTCGCCTTCCCGGCCTTCGTCCGGTACCGGGTCACCCGCACCCTCGATTGAGGGTGCGGGTCGCGCGGATCAGTAACGCAGGAGCGCTGCGATCCCGTCGGCGGGGCTCAGACGCTCGTCGATCCGCACCAGGCGGTCGGCTCCCGTCACCGCCGCTGCGACCGGCAGGGCTTCGTCCGCCCGGCACACCCGTTCGTTCTCCGATCCCATCGCCGAGAGCGCGTCGGAGTCCTGGGCGACGACGGACGGATCGTCCCCGACCAGTACGGTCGCGTCCCCGAGATCGCCGATGATCAACGACTCGACCCGACGTTCGCGCAGGGCCGCGGTGACCTCGGTCAGACCCTCGACGGCCAGCCCCGTGCCGGCCCCGGCGCGGAACCGTTCGGCGGCCTCGTCCATCTCGGCGAGCCGCTGCTGGGCGAGCCCTTCGTCGAGGGCGGCCCGGGTCTGCGCAGGATCGGACCCCTCCGCGCGAGAACCGGTCTCCACCTGCACCGCCACGTCCGCCGTGCGGGAAACGAGAGCATCGGCCAGGTCGTTCCGGGAGCGGACCTCACCGATCAGGAAGACCGGGTCCGTGCCGTACTCGTCGGCGAGTTCGGTGACACGCTCCGCCACTTTCGCGATGTTCCGCCGGCGCTGCTCCTCCACCGGAGGTTCCGGATCGCCGTAACCGGGAGTCTGTGCCCCGGAGGCCTTGTGCACGGGGTGGTCGTCTCCTTCGACCGTCTCCTCGTGCACGACGGCGCCGTTGCGGTCGTGAACCGTCAGATCTGCGCCCACGTGGTCGACCCTGACCACGAGATGCGGACGTCCTCGGCTGCCGTGTTCGACGAGCGGAATCAGGTAGGGACCGTCCGACCATCGCACCTCGGTCTGCAGCGGAGGGCGGACCAACCGCTCGTCGACCCATACGCGGTCTGCGTTCGCCACCACCGCGCGGCCGCTCGTCCCGACCGGTGTGGGCCCCTCGGTCACCGCGTGTTCGACGTGAGCGCGCACCTCCTCGGACACCCCCAGTTCCTCGAGCTTCTCGGAGATCGCGCGCCAGGTGAGTTCGGCGACCTTCGCAGCATCCTCGGTCGTGTGCGTGTCCTCGAAGTACACCGAGGCGAACGGACCGGCAGCGGAAGCGAGTTCCTGGAATCGATCGGCCTTCACTGTTGCTCCTTCGTCGTCGATTCACTGTTCCTGTTTCGGGTGCCCGACCCGGTGCGCGGGCAAACGACGACGGCGACGGAGCATCACGTCTCGGGCGGGAACGCTGTCACACCTCGGGCGGGAACGCTCGGGGATCGGCGAGCGGCGCCCGTAGTTCGGTGACGGCGATGCGCGCGGCCTCACCGATCGCTGCATCGACGACCGGCAGTACGGGATCCGCGCGGGCGGCGCGGGTGAATACCGCGACGGCGATCGGATACTCGCCGGGGAACTCGACGACCGCCACCTCGTTGCGGATGATGCCGATCGTGCCGGTCTTGCCGGCGATCGCGACCCCGCGATGCGGGAAGCCCGACGCGATGCGGTGCGGCCAGATCTGGGCGCGCATCACCTGCTGCGTGAAGGCGGTGCTCTCGGGGGAGAGCACCGAGCCGGACCACACGGCCTCGAGCAGCCGGGTCATCTCCTCCGGGGTGGTCGCGCTCGTGTAGGCCGGGTCGTACGCCGAGACGGTCCAGGCCGCGTCGATGTCGGTAAGTGCCCGGAACGCCTCGACGGTGGTGCGGGTGTCCGTTTCCTCGACGAGGCGCTGATAGACGTCCGCCGTGCCACCGATGATCCGGGTCCGCGTGAGTCCGAGGCGCGCGAGGAGTTCCTCGACGGCGGTCGTGCCGATCTCGCCGAGCAGCACGTCGGCCGCCGCGTTGTCGGACACTGTCATCATCGATGCGGCCACGTCGCGTCGGCTCATCGTCACCGGATCCCGGAAGCTCGCGATCCCGGTCGGGCCGGGGGTGCAGTCCGACGGCACGATCCGCAGCTGCCCGGATGCGTCGAGTCGGCCGGCGTCCACCTCCGCGCAGAACGCGAGGAACAGCGGAAGCTTGTACACCGACGCGAGGACCACGCGTTCGTCCCCGCGCACCGACAGCGTCGCCGCACGTGGATCCGAACACCGGCGGGCGTGCAGCCATCCCGTGCACCCGGCATCCGCGAACACCGCGCGGATCCGGTCGACCGCCGTGTCTCGCCGTTCCTCGCCTTTCACCGGACCCGCTCCTTGAACAGGACGCGGTCGAGGGCGTCGACGTGCGCACCGACGTCGGCGTCGGTACGTCGCACGATGCGCACCCGCAGGGCCAGTGCGGACGGAGCCCAGTCCAGCCAGGCCACGCCGGGCACCGAGCCGGGCGGTGAGGTCGACATCCCGAAGTGGGTACCGGCGGCCACGGCAGCGAGCACCGCGCGGTCGTCCGCCGCCGGGGTGGTCTCGACATCGAGTCCTCGTTCGCGCAGCAGATCCTGCACCGCGTCGAAGGCCGCCGGGTTCCCCGTCCGCGGCGGCGCGGCGAACGTCAGGTCGGAGAGCATCGGCAGACGGGGCCGGTCGGAGCGGGCGCTGCGGTGGTCGGCCGGCACGACCAGCCATCGCCGGAGTTTGACCATCGGGCCGGCCTCGAGTCCTTCGGTCAGAGCCGGATGCTCGACGACGGCGAGATCGCACATGCCCGAGCGGACGGCGTCGACGAGTTCGACCGTGCTCGCGGAACGCGTCGACACCGTCGCCTCACCGCGTCTGCTCAGAACGGTGACGCACAGGGTGACCAGGCGATCGGGTAGTGCGCGGGTGGCACCCCAGTGCAGAAGACCCCGGGCGCGGGCGACGCGCCCGGCCTCGGCGAGGAAACGATCGGCGTCGTCGACGAGGAGACGAGCGCGGGGGAGCAGCTCCGCTCCGGCGGGCGTGAGGACCGCTCCCTGCCTGGTGCGATGCACGAGTTCGGAACCGAGATGCTGCTCGAGTTTCCGAAGTCCTTGTGACAGAGGAGGTTGCGTCATGTCGAGCACCGCCGCGGCCCGGCCGAAGTGTCCTTCCTCCGCGACGGTGACGAAGAACCGGAGGTGGCGGATCAGGTCCATGGCAGGGGATTCAATCAGCACGGGCGGACGATTCACCGACCCGGCGTGTCGCGCGGCCGGATCCCGTCCGTCGTCCCCGCCTCCAACAGCGGCGATAGTTCTTCCGACTCGTGCGGACGGCGGGTGGGTATTGGCGGGGCGACTCCCGTCGGTGGTGTCCTGTCGGCATGACTCCCACCGATTCACTCCTCCGGAAAAGATTGTCGCGCAGGGGTTTTCTCCACTCCGCCCTCGCCCTGTCCTCCGTCGCCGCCACGGCGGCCTGCGGGTCGCCGGACGGTCCGGTCGTCACGGGGCCGTCGACGACGGCCGATTCGGTCCCCGACACCCAGCTGCTCGCGGCCGGTGTCGATGAGCGTCTCCGGGAGATCGAGGACCGCTACGCCGTGCGGCTCGGTGTGGTCGCGCAGTCGCCGGTGACCGGGCGCGTCCACACCTATCGGGCCGACGAACGGTTCGCGATCTGTTCTCCGTTCAAGGTTTACGCCGCCGCCGCGATCCTGCGACTCGAGGCGGAAGGATCCCTCCGTCTCGACGAGACCCTCCCGATCGACCCGGAGGACATCGTCGTCAATTCGCCGGTGAGCTCGGAACATCAGGGGCGCGTACTGCCGCTCGACCGGCTGTGCGAGGCCGCGCTCACCCGCAGTGACAACACTGCCGGAAACCTGATGCTGCAACGGATCGGTGGGCCCGGGGCCGTCACCGCCTTCGCCCGTTCCGTCGGGGACGAGACCACCCGGCTCGACCGCTGGGAACCCGAACTCAACGAGGCGGCACGGGGCGACGAACGCGACACCACCACCGCTGCCGGACTGTCCCGTGGCTTCGGCGAGGTGCTGCTCGGTTCGGGGCTGCCCGCTCCGCAGCAGCGGACACTGCTCGGTTGGATGCGCGCGACCACCACCTCGGACACCCGGATCCGCGGGGGACTGCCGCCGGGATGGACGTCGGCGGACAAGACGGGCGGGGGCAATCACGGGACAGTGAACGACGCCGGGGTGGTGTGGTCGCCGGACGGGCAGCCGATGGTGCTGGCGATCCTGTCGGACTCGACCACCGGTGACCCCGACGCACCCCTCGAGGGCGCGCCCGTCGCGGAGACCACCGCCGTGCTGGTCGATGCGCTCTTCGCCGTGCCGTGAGTACAGTGGCCGGCGTGGGCGCCGGATACGCGCAGATCCCCGCGTAACGACCTTGGTGAGACCCGGGTAGTATTGCCGCAGGTTATCGGCGTGTGCCGGCCTTGCGGCGCAGTCGCGGAGGGTGCGGGCGAGCGTTCGGAACCCACATGGACGACATACCGATCGGGGACTTTCGGCGGACCCTGCCTCAGCGCATACCCCGCGCTACGGCTAGGTTCTACGTGAATGTCCGGAAGTTTCTCGTAGGTCTGAGCTTGAGAGGGATCCTTCGTGCCCGCTGAGAATGACACCAACCCCACCCTCAGCTACCCCGGTGGCGAACACACGATGTCGATCGCCAAGGCGACGGAAGGCAATGACGGTATCGAGCTGGGCAAGCTCCTCGCGGCGACCGGGTACACCACCCTCGACCCGGGTTTCGTCAACACCGCCTCCACGAAGTCGGCGATCACGTACATCGACGGCGAGAAGGGCATTCTGCGGTACCGCGGATACCCGATCGAGCAGCTCGCCGAGAAGTCGACGTTCATCGAGGTCAGCTACCTGCTGATCTACGGTGAGCTGCCGACTGCGGAGCAGCTCGAGGTCTTCACCGACAAGATCCGCCGCCACACCCTCCTGCACGAGGATCTCAAGCGGTTCTTCGACGGCTTCCCGCGCAACGCGCACCCGATGCCCGTCGTGTCGAGCGCGGTCAACGCCCTGTCGGCGTACTACCCCGACTCCCTCGATCCGGACGACTCCGAGCAGGTCGAGCTGTCGACGATCCGTCTGCTCGCCAAGCTGCCGACCATCGCGGCCTACGCCTACAAGAAGTCGGTCGGTCAGCCCTTCCTCTACCCCGACAACTCGCTGTCGCTGGTCGAGAACTTCCTGCGCATGACCTTCGGCTTCCCGGCCGAGCCCTACGAGATCGATCCCGAGATCGCTCAGGCGCTCGACATGCTGCTCATCCTGCACGCCGATCACGAGCAGAACTGCTCGACGTCGACGGTGCGCCTCGTCGGTTCCTCCGACGCCAATCTCTTCACGTCCATCTCGGGCGGCATCAACGCACTGTGGGGCCCGCTGCACGGCGGCGCCAACCAGGCCGTGCTCGAGATGCTCGACGGCATCCACAAGTCCGACGGCGACGTCAAGGACTTCGTCCGCAAGGTCAAGAACAAGGAAGACGGCGTGAAGCTCATGGGCTTCGGGCACCGCGTCTACCGCAACTACGACCCGCGGGCCGCGATCGTCAAGAAGACCGCCGACCGCATCCTCAAGAAGCTCGGTGCGGGCGACGAACTGCTCGAGATCGCCATGAAGCTCGAAGAGGCCGCCCTCACGGACGACTACTTCATCGAGCGCAAGCTGTACCCGAACGTCGACTTCTACACGGGCCTGATCTACCGTGCGATGGGCTTCCCGGACCGCATGTTCACCGTGCTGTTCGCCCTGGGTCGCCTGCCCGGCTGGATCGCGCACTGGCGTGAGATGCACTCGGACCCGACCCTGAAGATCGGCCGTCCGCGTCAGATCTACACCGGCTACACCGAGCGCCCGTACACGTCCCTCGAGGAGCGCTGAACCCTCGTAGCGACCGGAAAGATCGACCGAATCCCGACGAGGAGACACGCATGACAAAGCCCGAAATCGAGTTCCAGGAGGGTCCCGCCCCCACCCAGTTGGTCATCAAGGACCTGGTGGTCGGCGAAGGTGCCGAAGCGGAGCCCGGATCGAAGGTCGAAGTCCACTACGTCGGGGTCGAGTTCGATACCGGTGAAGAGTTCGACTCGTCGTGGAGCCGTGGTGAGTCCATCACCTTCCCGCTGTCCGGTCTGATCGCCGGCTGGCAGGAGGGCATCCCGGGCATGAAGGTCGGCGGCCGTCGCCAGCTGACCATCCCGCCGGAGCTCGCCTACGGTCCCGCCGGGTCGGGCCACCGCCTGTCGGGCAAGACGCTCGTGTTCATCATCGACCTGCTCGCCGTGCAGGTGCCGCCGGAGGTTCCGACGGTCGAGCCGGCGACCGGCCCGGCGCCCGCCGATCTCGTCATCGAGGACATCACCATCGGTGACGGCGACGAAGCGCAGCCCGGCGGCGTGGTCGACGTGCACTACCACGGCGTGGAGTACGACACCAACGATGTGTTCGACTCGTCGTTCGCTCGTGGCGACTCCGTCCGCTTCCCGCTCGGACGACTGATCCCGGGATGGCAGGAAGGCATTCCGGGCATGCGCGTCGGTGGACGCCGCAAGCTCACGGTGCCCCCGCAGCTCGCGTACGGACCGGCCGGTTCCGGGCATCCGCTCGGAGGCAAGACGCTGGTCTTCGTGATCGATCTGCTCGGCGTCGGATAGCCGGACCCGCAACGACATCCGAGGCCCGCAACACCGGTG
>NZ_JBKFBA010000024.1:54425-57042 GCF_053345925.1 Rhodococcus sp. C26F | reverse complement strand
CCTCGTCGTCGTTCAGTTCCGGGGCGCCCCGAGCATCGACAATGCGAGGCCGACGTAGTTGCGGGCCAGATCGTCGACGTCCACGCGGCCGGGCCGGTACCAGCGGGCGACGTCGATCCCCAGCGACAGGATCGCCAGTGCTGCGGTGGGCACGTCGCCGACCCGGAACGCGCCGATGTCGACCCCCGAGGAGATGACCTCACGGACCACCGCGTCGGTGCGTCTGCGGATCTCCGCGATCTCGCGGTAGTGCTCCTCCGAGAGCGCATGCAGTTCGTACTGCGCGACCCGGCAGGTGGTGTGGTGCACGGCGTGGATCCGCACGAAACGGTCGACGATGGCGCGGATCCGCTCGATCGGGTCGGTGGAACTCGTGGCGGCGCTCTCGACCTCCTCGAGGACGTGGAGGTGCCCGTTGCGGCCGGCCTCGAAGAGCACGGCCTCCTTGGACGGGAAGTGCACGTAGAGCGCTGCGGGGCTCAATCCTGCGCCGACGGAGATGTCGCGGGTGGTGGTCGCGTGGTAGCCGCGGCGTGCGAAGGACTCCACCGCGGAGGCGACCAGCCGGCGCGCGACCTCGGATCCACCGCTCGGGAGCGCTGCGACAAGAGAGGCGTCGGGGGTCTGCTCGGGTGTGTCGGTCACGGGGTCCGTCCTGCGGGTCGCGGAGAAGGCGTCGTTGACATCATGCACCGTCGTTGGTCTACTGAGTGAGCGCTTAGTTCGTTCTGCTGAGTTCGTTCCTGCTGCGGCCGATATCCGAGTCGCCCGAAAGGATCCTCGATGCCTTCTCCCGTACTGTCCCGCCGCGACCTGGACTTCCTCCTGTACGACTGGCTCGACATCGAGTCCCTCACCGCTCGGAGCCGGTTCGCCGAGCACTCCCGGGAGACCTTCGACGCCGTGCTCGACCTGAGCGCCGACATCGCCACGAAGCACTTCGCGACCCACAACAAGAAGGGCGACGCCCAGGAACCCCGCATCGGCGAGGACGGTCGCGTCGAGATCATCCCCGAGGTCAAGGACGCGCTCGACCTGTTCTGCAAGGCGGGACTCCTCGCCGGCGGGTTCGACGAGGAGCACGGCGGCATGCAACTGCCGGTCACCGTGCAGCGCGCATCGATGGCGTGGTTCCAGGCCGCGAACGCCGGCACCTCGGCCTATCCCTTCCTCACCGCCGCCAACGCGAGCCTGCTGGTCACCCACGGCAGCGACGAGCAGATCGAGACGTTCGTGCCGCCGATGCTCGAGGGCCGCTTCTTCGGCACCATGTGCCTCTCCGAACCGCAGGCCGGTTCGTCGCTCGCCGACATCACCACCAGGGCCGTGCCCGCCGCCGACGGCACCTACCGGCTGACCGGCACCAAGATGTGGATCTCCGGCGGCGACCACGAACTCACCGAGAACATCGTCCACCTCGTCCTCGCCAAGATCCCCGGCGGGCCGGACGGGGTGAAGGGCATCTCGCTGTTCATCGTCCCGAAGTTCCTCGTCGAGGCCGACGGCACGCTCGGCGAACGCAACGACGTCGCCCTCGTCGGCCTCAACCACAAGATGGGCAACCGCGGCACCACCAACACCCTGCTCAACTTCGGCGAGGGCGTCCACACTCCCGGCGGCGAGGCCGGCGCGGTCGGCTACCTGCTCGGTGAGCCGCACAAGGGCCTGTCGTACATGTTCCACATGATGAACGAGGCCCGGATCGGCGTCGGCTTCCTCGCCACCTCCCTCGGCTACGCCGGGTACCTGCAGTCGCTCGACTACGCCCGTACCCGCGCGCAGGGCCGGCCGCTCGGCGCCAAGGATCCGGCCTCGCCGCAGGTGCCGCTCGTCGAACACGCCGATGTGCGCCGAATGCTGTTGGCGCAGAAGTCCTATGTCGAAGGCGCTCTCGCGCTGGGGTTGTACTGCTCGAAGCTCGTCGACGTGCAGCGCACCGCCGAGAGCGACGACGAGCGCACCCGCGCCGGTCTGCTGCTGGACCTGCTCACGCCCATCGCGAAGTCCTGGCCGTCGCAGTGGTGCCTCGAGGCCAACAGTCTCGCGATCCAGGTGCTAGGCGGCTACGGCTACACCCGCGAGTTCGACGTCGAACAGTTCTACCGCGACAACCGACTCAACCCCATTCACGAAGGCACACACGGCATCCAGGGTCTCGACCTGCTCGGCCGCAAGGTGATCATGCAGGGCGGTGCCGCTCTCGCGCTGCTCGGCGAAGCGGTGGGAGAGACCCTCGCCCGGGCGACGCAGACCGGGGGCGACGCCGCCGCCTACGCGGAGCAACTGGGCGCGGCCGTGGCGCGCGTCGCGGAGACGACCGCGACGCTGTGGTCCACCGGTGATCCCGCTGTGGCCCTGGCCAACTCGTCGGTCTACCTCGAAGCCGTCGGGCACGTGGTGGTGGCGTGGATGTGGCTCGAGCAGCTTCTCGCGGTGGGCGACCGCGAGGGCGACTTCTTCGACGGGAAGCGCGCCGCCGCACGCTACTTCTTCCGTTTCGAACTGCCCAGGACCGGACCGCAGTTCGATCTGCTCGCAAGCCTCGACCGCACGACCCTCGACGTGTCACCGTCGGTTCTGTAGCGACACCTTCCAGGTGACCGTCACCGACCCGCCG
>NZ_JBKFBA010000024.1:41264-54415 GCF_053345925.1 Rhodococcus sp. C26F | reverse complement strand
GGTCGGCGTAGTCGTCGAAGGTGTCGACGATCCGGTCGACCACCGGGGTGACATCGTGCGCGGACACATATGCCGGAAGGCTCGGCGCCAGGCCGCGTCGCGCCTCCCAGACGGGAATGGCGATGCGCGCCAGTGTCTCCGACCTGATCATGTCGGCCTCCGCGCGCGGCGGCATCGCATGCTTCTTCGAGCGCCGACGCCGACCCGCTCTGGTCCGCTCCGCGTTGTCGACGGGCCAGAACATGCCGTTGTCGCCCGCGGCCAGCTGCCCGAAGACACCGAGTTCGATACCCGCCTCGTTCTCGACCAGCAGGTGCACGAGGTCGTGGGGGAGATAGGGGTGACCGCCCGGGCCGTTGCGCGGAGCGAGCTCCGGACCGGTGTCGCGGTGCACCGCGACCTCGTACCCGATGCCGGGACCCTTCGTGAAGACGACGCGCATGTTCGTCACGTTAGGCCCCGCGGGCAGGGGATCGCATCCGATTTTCAGGCGGTCGCGCGCTCGACGAGCAACGACAGGGCATGACGCACCGTCTTCGCGAGCACGTCCTGGGGGTCACCGTCGAAGCGCTGCTCCTCGCTGCGGGTGCCGTCCGGACCGGTCGTCGCGAAGCAGACCGTGCCCGGCGGGCGGCCGTCCTGCGGGTCCGGTCCACCGGCGCCGCTCACAGCGACGACGATGTCCGCGCCCAGGAGACGAGAGGTGCTCTCCGCCATCGTGCGGGCCGCGCTCTCGGACACGACCGGGCCTTCAGGAACCTCGAGCAGGCCGTACTTGACCTCGCGCGAGTACGCGACGATGCCACCCCGGAACCAGTCGGAACTGCCCTTCGCGGCACCCAGGCGGGCCGCGAGCGTGCCCGCGGTGAGCGACTCCGCGCAGCCGAGTGTCAGCTCCTTGTCGGAGGCGAGCTGAGCAAGCTGCTCGATCAACTCGTCGGAGGTGTCCGTCCCCTCCACCACGTCGTCATCGGCCATGCGTGTCTCCTTCCAGAGCATCGGGTCGCACCCAGCGGGTGAGCAGGGTGCCGTCGTCGTCGCACACCAGGTGCGCACGTTGCAGGGGTGTCAGAGCGGCCGTCGGCGAATGCGCGATACGCGCGGCGTTGCCGGCGGCCAGGACCGGAGCCCAGGTCAGGCACAGCTCGTCGACGACGCCGTCCTCGATCATGCGGCCGAACAGATTCGGTCCGCCCTCGCACAGCACCCGGAGCCATCCCGCTTCGCCGATCGCCGCGAGCAGGGAGGGCCCGTCGATCACCGCGTCAGCGATGACGCGGACGTCGCCTCCGGCGGCCTCTACCGCGCGCCGGGCGGTCTCGGGGGCCCGTGCGGTCGTGAAGACCACGGGCGGGATCGTCGTGTCGGTGAACAGACGCAGGTCGGGCGGCAGGTCGCACGAGGCGGTCACCACTGCGACCGGCGGTATCGGAGCGAGTCCGGCCTCCTCGCGGCGCGCGCGCAGGGCCTCGCTGGTCCTCGCGCCGCCGTAGTTCTCGGCCCGCACGGTGCCCGCGCCCACGAGGATCACGTCGGCGAGTTCGCGCAGCAGCCCGAAGACCTTCTTGTCGGCGGGCGAGCCGAGGGCACCGGATCGTCCCTCGACCGCCACGGCTCCGTCGAGGGAGGACACGAAGTTGATTCGCATCCACGGCCGGGACAGATCGTCGGGGTAGGCGTAGAGAGCGCGCAGCGCCGTGTCGTCCACGTGCTGCGCCGCATCGGTGCCGTCGAGTCGTCGCATGTCGCCGATCAGACCACTCCCGCCCGCCGGATGCACGTCACGCGCCGTGCCCGGCGTCGAGATCACCCACGGACTTGAAGGTCATGAGGCGGTCCAGGTCGCCGTGGAGCTCACCGCGTTCGGGTTCGAGGAGGAAACCGCCGTGGTCGCCGGTCGTGAAGGTCTCGAGGATCCGGCCGACGAACCACGCGCGCGGGCCGTCCAGCACGGGTAGTCCGTGGGGTCCCTCGTGCCACGAGCAGCGCGCGAACTTGTCGATGTCGTCGCCGGTGTGCTCGCCGAACAGCGCTGCCAGTTCGCGGTCTGCCGGGGTCAGGACGTGCACGGCGAGGTGCTTCGCCTTCGACGCCACCCGGTAGGTCCGGTTCTTGTTCGACAGCGCCACCAGGAAGCGGGCCGGATCGATCGCGGACTGGGTCGCGAAACCGATCAGGCAACCGCTGCGTTCCTCGCCGTCGAATGCGGTGACGATGAACATCGGGTAGTCGAGCTGCGAGGCGATGTCCGCGAAACCGTCGGCGGATCCTTCGAGTGGGGTGTCGGCCATGAGCGGAATCGTACGGCCGTCGCACCGCTGCGGCGGTGGTTCGGCCGCGGTGCGGCTGTGAGTTTGGTCGGTGTGTGACGTGGGGTACCCGCCGCAGTATGGACGCCGAGCACAGAGGTGACGGATCGTCGGGTGCCACCCTCGCCCCCGATGACCCGCGCAAACCCGACTCACCGACCGATCTCTCCACGCCGTCGTGGAAATATGTGCTGCGCAGGACGATTCGGGAGTTCAGTCGGGACCAGTGCACCGATCTCGCAGCCGCACTGACGTACTACGCCGTCCTGTCGTTGTTCCCTGCCCTGCTCGTCGTGGTCTCGTTGCTCGGCGTGTTCGGTCAGGGGCAGACGACGGTCGACACCGTGCTCGGCATGGTCGAGGACCTCGGCCCGTCCTCCGCCGTCGACACCCTGCGAGGACCGATCGAACAGCTCGTGTCCGCACCGACAGCCGGATTCGCCCTGGTCGTCGGTATTCTCGGCGCGCTGTGGTCCGCATCGGGATATGTCGGCGCCTTCGGCCGCGCCATGAACCGGATCTACGAGATCGAAGAGGGCCGGCCCGTCTGGAAGCTGCGCCCGTTGATGCTGCTGATCACTGCTGTGGCCCTGGTGGCCGCCGGTGCGACCGCCCTGATGCTCGTGATCAGCGGTCCGGTCGCACGCACGATCGGCGACGTCATCGGTCTCGGCGACACCGCCGTGACGGTGTGGAACATCGTCAAGTGGCCCGTGATGCTCGCACTGGTGGTCATGATCGTCGCGGTGCTGTACTATGCGACGCCCAACGTGTCCCAGCCGAAGTTCCGCTGGGTCAGCCTCGGATCGCTCATCGCACTCCTCGTGTGGATCGTGGCCTCGGTGGCATTCGCCTTCTACGTCTCGAATTTCGGCAGCTACAACAAGACCTACGGCTCACTCGCCGGTGCGGTGATCTTCCTGTTGTGGTTGTGGATCACCAATCTGGCCCTGTTGTTCGGTGCCGAGTTCGACGCCGAGATGGAACGTGGCCGCCAGCTGCAGGCCGGTATGCCTGCCGAGAAGACACTGCAACTGCCCGAACGTGATTCGCGCGTCAGCGAGAAGAACGCCGCCAAGCTGGAAGAACTCGTCGAGCACGGGCGCAGGCTGCGTGAAGCCCACAGCACCGACGGCTCCTCCGGAGAGGCGGCCGACCCCGTGGGCCCTACCGGGCCCACGACGGAAAGGAATCCGCGATGACGACACCCACCGGTAATGCACGCCCCGTGGCCGAACAGCCGAAGAACCTGTCCACGGTCGAGCTCACCGAGCGACTCACCGAACAGGTCTCGACCCTGGTGCGGACCGAGGTCTCGCACGCGCTCGAGGAAGTCAAGTCCAAAGGCACCCGCATCGGTGTGGGCGTGGGGATCTCGGGTGCGGGAGCGATCCTGTTGTTCCTCGGTCTGGCGACCCTGATCGCGACGGCCGTACTCGGCCTCGCCACCGCCGTCGAACCGTGGCTCGCGGCTCTCATCGTCGCGCTCGTGGTGCTCGCGGTCGGTGGCATCCTCGCCGCGGTCGGTGCCTCGAAGGCGAAGAACGCCGCACCGCCCGTGCCGGAACGCACGGTCGCCAGTGTCCGTGCCGACATCGACGCCGCGAAGGGAGCAACGAAGTGACCGCATCCGACAACGGTGGTCGTCCGGACGAGGTGGCCGACATCGAACGTCAACGGGCCGAACTCGCCGCGACCGTCGGCGAACTCACCGACAGACTCGACGTGCCCACCCGGGTCAAGCAGTCCGCGGCCGAACGGGCCCAGGAGGTCCGCAACCGGCCCGATCTGATCGCGGTGGCCGGCGGGGTCCTCGCGGCCGTGCTCGTGCTGGTGCTCGTGAGGCGCAGACGGAAGAAGTGACACGAAAACGGATCAGGCGGACGGAGACGNNCCTGATCCGTGCGGGGTTCGATCAGCCGCCGAGCTGTTCCTTCAGCGCGTCGAGCACGGCCGGGTCCTCGATCGTCGACGGCACGGTGTACTCCTCGTGGTCGGCGATCTGCCGCATGGTCTTGCGGAGGATCTTGCCGGAGCGCGTCTTCGGCAGGGCCTGGACCACGGTCACGTCGCGGAAGGTCGCGACCGCACCGATCTGGTCGCGGACCATCGTGACGAGTTCCTGACGCAGGGTCTCGGGCTCGATCTCCACACCGGCCTTGAGCACCACGTAACCCGAGGGGCGCTGGCCCTTCAATTCGTCGCGGATGCCCACCACGGCGCATTCGGCGACGGCGGGATGCGAGGCCACCACGGCCTCCATGCTGCCGGTCGAGAGCCGGTGCCCGGCAACGTTGATCACGTCGTCGGACCGGCCGAGGACGAAGACGTAGCCGTCCTCGTCGACATAGCCCGAGTCGCCGGTGAGGTAGTAACCGGGGAAGGTGTCGAGGTACGACCGGCGGTACCGGTCGTCGTCCTGCCACAGGCCGGCCAGTGTGCCCGGCGGCAACGGCAGGCGGATGACGATGTTGCCCTCGGTGTTCGGATCGACGGGCTTGCCCTCTCCGTCGACGATCTCGACCCGGTAGCCCGGGACGGGGACGGTGGGGGAGCCGGCCTTGAGCGGCATCGCCTCGAGGCCGCGCAGATTCGCCGCGATCGCCCAGCCCGTCTCGGTCTGCCACCAGTGGTCGACCACTGGGCGGTCGAGCACCTTCGTCGCCCAGTGGTAGGTGTCGGGGTCGAGGCGCTCACCGGCGGCGAAGAGCGTCTGCAGCGAGTCGATGGGGTACTTCTTCAGTTCCTCGGCGTTCGGATCCGCCTTGCGCACAGCGCGAATCGCCGTGGGAGCGGTGAACAGTGCCTTGACGCCGTTCTCGGCGATGATCCGCCAGAACGCACCCGCATCGGGGGTGCCGACGGGCTTGCCCTCGTACATCACCGTCGTCGCTCCGACCAGCAGCGGGCCGTAGACGATGTAGGAGTGGCCGACCACCCAGCCCACATCGGAGGCGGTCCACCACACGTCGCCCGGATCGATGTCGTAGATGTTGCGCATCGACCACGTCAGGGCCACGGCGTGCCCACCGTTGTCGCGGACCACGCCCTTGGGCTTCCCGGTGGTGCCGGAGGTGTAGAGGATGTAGAGCGGGTCGGTCGCCGCGACCGTCACGGGCTCGGCGGGGGACGCGTCGGCGCACAGCTCGTCCCAGTCGAACCACGCCGCCGAGGACGTCTGGTAGTCGGCCGCCGAGCCGGGGATCTGCTCGCGGTTCTTCACGATCACGGTGTGCGGCGGGGTCGGCGACAGACCGATCGCCTGCTCGACGATCGGCAGGTACTCGACGGTGCGGCCGGGTTCGAGACCACCGGAGGCGGTGACGAGCACGACCGGCGTGGCGTCGTCGATGCGGGTCGCGAGTTCCTTCGCGGCGAACCCGCCGAACACCACCGAGTGCACCGCCCCGATGCGGGCGCAGGCGAGCATCGCGATGGCGGCCTCGGGGATCATCGGCATGTAGACGATGACGCGGTCGCCGGCGGCGACACCCTGGTCGCGCAGCACACCGGCGAACTTCGCGACCTCGTCGAGCAGCTCGGCGTAGGTGTAGGTGCGCTTGGCCGGGACCATCGCCGAATCCCAGATCAGGGCCGGGCGGTCGCCGTTCCCGGCGTCCACGTGCCGGTCGAGTGCGTTGACGCTGGTGTTCAGGGTGCCGTCCGGGAACCACTTGTACGACGGTGCCGCCGAGTCGTCGAGGGCTCGCGTCGGCGCGCTCTCCCACTCGACCGCGCGGGCGGCCTCGAGCCAGAATCCTTCCGGATCCTCGGTGCTCCGGCGGAACGCCTCCTCGTACGAGCCCATCGTTCGTGTCCTTCCTCGACGGCGGTTGTGGCCCGAACCACTCTATGTGACCTGCAAGGGGGTGGCTGCAGGTCTGCGTCGGACGGACACGACCACGCGACGAACGGACGAAGTGCCTACCCTGAGCCGCATGACCTCGATCGCGGAAGACCTGCTGTTCCTGCTTCTCGACGACGAATCGGGAAAGCCTCTCGTCGACGGAGTGAAACTGCCCCGCGTTCTCGCGGGTGCGGTGCTCCTCGAACTCGCCCTCGACGACGTGGTGGCGGTCGACACCGAGGGGGAGCAGGTGAAGAAGGGGCGGATCGCGATACGCACCGAGGCACGACCCGCCGATCCGATCCTCGCCGAGGCAGTCGAGCGTCTCGGCTCGGGCAGGCCGCTGAAGCCGACGGCGGCCATCGAGAAACTGCAGAAGGGCCTGCAGGAGAAGCTTCTCGCGCGGGTCGTCGAGCAGGGCTGGGTCTCGGAGGAGCGCGGGAGGATCCTCGGCGTGTTCCCGACGAAGAAGTGGCCTGCGATCGATTCCACCCACGAGCAGCGCGTCCGCGACCTGATCCGCGCGGCGTTGATCGATGGCCTGACCCCGGAGCCACGCACCTCGGCGCTGATCGCGCTGCTGTCGGCGGCGGATGCGGCTCCGAAGGTATTCCCGGACGCCGACAAGCGGGCAGTGAAGAAACGGGCGAAGGAGATCGCGCAGGGCGAGTGGGCGGCCAAGGCGGTGCGTGACGCCGTCGCGTCCGTCAACGCGGCCATGATGGCCGCCGTCGCCGCCGGCGGAGCGGTGGCGGGTTCGAGCTGATCCGGATCGCGCCGCGTCAGGATGGGACGCCGAGCTTCCGGTACCGCTCGATCCGTCGCCGGTAGCGGTCCTCCGCTGGTTCCTCGGTGAGGATCGCGAGTTCGCGGGCCACCGCGGCACCGATCCGCTTGACGAACGAGACCGGTTCCTCGGTGGCGTCCGGATGCTCGGGGACGACCGCGTCGACGACACCATTGCGCAGCAGGTCGCGGGAGCGGATCCCCTGATCCTGCGCCATGGCCGGTGCGTGGGTGGTGTCGCGGTGCACGATCGCACTCGCGCCTTCGGGCGGGAGCGGGGCGAGCCAGCCGTGCTGCGCGCACAACACGCGGTCGGCGGGCAGCAGGGCGAGCGCGCCGCCTCCGGTTCCCTGACCGAGCAGCACCGACACCGTCGGGGTGGGCAGAGTGACGAGATCGGCAAGGCAGCGGGCGATCTCGGGTGCGAGCCCGCGTTCCTCTGCCTCCTTCGACAGCGACGCGCCGAGGGTGTCGATGACGAGCACGAGCGGCAGGCGCAGTTCGTCGGCGAGACGCATCGCGCGGCGGGCCTCGCGCAGTGCTCCCGGCCCCATCGTGCGTTCGGGTGACTGTCCCGCGCGGTCCTGGCCGAACATCACGCACGATACGCCGCGGAACCGGGCGAGGGAGAGCAGGACGGTGCGATCGGATTCGCCCTCACCGGTCCCGGACAGGGGGACCTGCGCGGAGGCGGCGTGACGCAGCAACTGCCGGATACCGGGCCGTTCGGGCCGTCGGCTGAGCATCACCGACTGCCAGGCCGGGATGTCGGGCACGTCGTCGACGGTGGTGATCGCCGGACTCGACGTCACCTCGGGCCGGTTACCCTCGACGAGTACGCGCAGCAGCCGGTGCACGACCTGACGCACACCGCCGAGGGGCACGACCCCGTCGATCACGCCCTTGCGGTACAGGTTCTCCGCGGTCTGGACGTCCTCGGGAAAGTTCTCCTGGTAGAGCGCCTTGTAGACGCGCGGACCGAGGAACCCGACGAGCGCGCCCGGTTCGGCGGCAGTGACGTGCCCGAGCGACCCCCACGACGCGAACACCCCGCCCGTCGTCGGATTGCGCAGGTACACGAGATAACCGAGATGTGCGGCCTTGTGCGCAGCGACGGCGGCGGCGATCTTCACCATCTGCACGAAGGCGAGGGTGCCCTCCTGCATGCGGGTGCCACCCGAGGTGGGTGACGCGAGCAGGGGCAGTCCCTCGGCGGTCGCGCGTTCGACGGCGGTGACGATGCGTTCGGCGGCGGCGACACCGATCGAGCCTGCGAGGAAGGAGAATTCGCACACGATCAGAGCGACCCGGCGGCCGTGGACGGTGCCCGAGCCGGTGAGCACGGATTCGTCGACCCCGGACTTCTCGGCGGCCCTGTCCAGATCGGCGAGGTACTTCTCGCCCGCCCCGACATCGATCGGCGGAACGTCCCAGGAGACGAAGCTTCCCGGGTCGAGCACCTTGTCGATGAACTCCTGCGCCGAGATCCTGCCACCGGCCACGTCGCCTCCACCTGTCCTCGTCCGTCGAGGTCAACCTATACCGACGCGAACGAGGGGGAGGACATGTGCGTGTTCTTGCGACACACCGCACATATCCTCCCCCTCGTTGTGGGATCGGCTATCGGCCGAGCGCTTCCTTCCACGTGACCGTCCGGCCGATGCGCAGGATCGACCGCTGGTAGATGCGCGCGGCGATCACACTGAGCACCGCGATCGCGGCGACCATCAGCACGATGGTGCCGACGATCTGCACCGGCGTGGCCACGCCCGCCGCGATGCGCAGCGGCATGAGGATCGCGGAGAACGGCGGGATCCAGCTCAGCGTGGTGCTCCATCCGGCCTCGGGGTCGTCGACCGACGAGAACGCCGCGAAGAACATCGCGAGGATCAGCATCACCAGCGGACCCGAGGTGGAATTGACGTCCTCCTGCCGCGACACCATCGACCCCGCCGCCGCGTAGAGGACGGCGAAGAACGCGAAGCCGAGGACGAACCAGCCGAGGGTGCCGGCGAGCACGCCGAGGGCGGTGCCGGTGATCGTGAGGGTATCGGTGGCGAGCGCCGTGCCGACACCGACCGCGCCGTAGGCGGTGAGCTGCAGGAGCCCGACCGCGCCGATGCCGAGGATCTTGCCCCACAGCAGCTGCAGCGGACGCAGCGTGGACAGCAGCAGTTCGACGACACGCGAGGACTTCTCCTCGACGACACCCATCGCGACGTACATGCCGAACATCAGGATCTGCATGTACAGCAGGATCACCGCGATGATCGAGAGGATGATGCGTTGTCCCTGTTCGGGATCCGGCGGGTCGAGGGCGTCGACGGTCACGGTCGCCGCCGAGACGTCGGCCGCGACCGCGGCGGGATCGACGCCGCGGTCGGTCAGCGCGGCGACCTGGGCCTGCTGCACGACAGCGGCCTCGACGACCGCGCGGACGTCGGTGTCGAGCTCCGATTCGGTGATCGCTGTGACGGATGCGCCGTCGCCGGGAACGAGCGCGACGTCGAGATCGCCGGAGGACACCTGCTCACGGGCGGTGGCGGCGTCGGGAACGTCGGAGACCTCGAGCGGAGTGCCGACGGTCTCGCCGAGCGACTCGATCGTCGTCTGCAGCGCGGGCGCCCCCACGACTCCGACGGTGGGCCGGTCGTCGTCGCCGCCGGACAGGATCGAGGTGGCGACGATGCCGACGACGATCGCGACGAGGATGATCGCGTTGCTGATCAGGAAGCTCTTCTTCTGAACCTGCGTGACGAACTCGCGCGACGCGACGAGACCGACCGCGCGGGCGTTGCTCAACGGGGCGCTCATGCGGAAACCACCTCTCGGAACAGCTCGGTCAGGGACGGGCGTCGGAGCGAGAACTCGTGGACCGGGCCGGTGGCCAGGGCCGCCTTGAGGATCAGCTGGTCGTCGGCGCCGGGGGTGACGGTGAGCACGGTGCGCTCGTCCTCGTACTCGGCGTGCGTGACGCCCGGCAGACCGTGCGCCCAGCCTCGGGGTGCCTGCGGCGCGTGGACGACGAGGAGCGCGTCGCCCTTGGACCGCAGGTCGTCGACGGTGCCCACGGCGCGCATCCGACCCGCGCCGATGATGCCCACGCGGTCGCACAGGCGCTGGACGAGGTCGAGCTGGTGGCTCGAGAACACCACCGGCACGCCATCTTTCGCCTTCTCGAGCAGGACGTCGCTCATGACGTCGACGGCTACCGGGTCGAGGCCGGAGAACGGCTCGTCGAGGACGAGGACCTTCGGGTCGTGCACGAGAGCCGCGGCGAGCTGCACGCGCTGCTGGTTGCCGAGCGACAGGGCGTCGACGGTGTCGCCGAGACGTTCGGCGATGCCGAGCCGTTCGGTCCACCGTTGCACCGCCTCCGACGCCTCCGGCTTCGAAAGGCCGTGCAGCCGAGCGAGATAGGACAGTTGCTTGCCGACCTTCATCTTCGGATACAGGCCGCGTTCCTCGGGCATGTACCCGATGTTGCGGCGCATCTCGAGGTCGACCGGCTTCCCGTCGATGCGGACCTCGCCGGAGTCGGCGGCCAGGACGCCGAGGGTGATCCGCATGGTGGTGGTCTTGCCGGCGCCGTTGCTGCCGACGAAACCGAACAATTCGCCGGGGCGGACTTCGAAACTCACGCCGTCGAGAGCGACCGTGTCGCCGTAGCGCTTCGAGAGATTGTCGATCGTCAGTGTCACAGCAGGTCCTCCGGATCGTCGTCGGGGCGGGTCCAGGCGAGCAGAACAGCGGGCAGGCAACCGCTGAACAGGATCGAGGCGAGAGCGAATCCACCCGCCGAGTAGGCGAGTGCCTGATGGTCGATCGTCGCGATCGACGCACTCCAGAGCAGCGCGAAGATCGGGAACATCAACAATCCCTGCGCCACGGACAGGCCGATCGAGCGGGCGCTGTTGCGCTCGGCGATCTCGCGTTCATCGAGGGCGCGACGGGGTGCATCGGACTGCCTTCCCGACACGATCTGCAGACACGTCCAAGTGGGCAGGAACACCAGCGTCACCGGCAGCCAGGCGATCGCCGCCGCCATCGTGAAGTACGACGCGATCGACGCGACGAACATCAGCGCGATCAGCACCATGACGGCGACGGCGAGGATGCGGCGGCGACGGCGGGTACGCCAGTTCGGCATCCACCCCCCGGTGATCTCCTCGTTCTTCAGGAACCTGCGGGTGCGGTACTCCTCGTAGCGATCGAGCAGGGATCCTGTGGTCATCTCAGGCCTCCTTCCGGGGCTTGTACAGCTCGGTCGACAACGGCGTGAACTCGGTACGGGAGAAGACGGCTTCGACCGGTAGTCCGAAGACATCGCAGATGCGGAAGGCGAGATCGAGACTCGGATAGTGGTCGCCGCGTTCGAGTGCTCCGACGGTCTGCGGGTTCACATCGATGAGCGCGGCCAGTTGTGCGCGGCTCATGCCACGCTCCGCGCGCAGGACGCGGATGCGGTTGTAGATGGGGAGAGTTTCCCCACGACGTACCGGACTCATGGAACAAAGTGTTGTGAAAACCAAACGTTTTGTCAATGGGTCAGGACGGATCGATATGTCGTGGTGTTGTCAGTCGTCGTCGGCGAAACCGCGGAGACGGTCGAGTTCGCGGCGTTCCTTCTTCGTCGGACGGCCCGCCCCGCGGTCGCGGCGGGGGAGCGCCGCGAGGATCTCCTTCGGTGGAGGCGGGGGACTGTGATCGATGTAGGCGGTCGCGGCGATCGGTGCACCCACGCGCTTGTTCACGAGCTGGGTGACCTCGACGATCTTCTCCGTTCCGTGCGCGCGTACGCGGACCTCGGCTCCGATCGTCACCGGCGTCGACGGCTTGGCCGTCACACCGTCGACGCGGACGTGCCCGGCGCGGCACGCGCTCGCCGCGGCGGACCGGGTCTTGAACAACCGGACCGACCACGTCCAGCTGTCCACGCGCACGCTTCCACCCATCTACAGCAACTCCTCGCTCAGCTTCCCGTCGTCGAGCATCCATCGACGTGTCGTCCGTGTGGTCTCCAGCATGCGGCGATCGTGCGTGATCAGCAGTAGGGTTCCCTCGAAACTGTCGACGGCCTGCTCGAGTTGCTCGATCGCCGGCAGATCCAGGTGGTTGGTGGGTTCGTCGAGCACCAGCAGATTGACGCCGCGTGCCTGCAGCAGTGCGAGTCCCGCGCGGGTGCGTTCGCCCGGCGACAGCGACGACGCCGTCCGCAGGACGTGGTGCCCCTTGAGGGCGAACTTCGCGAGCAGGGTCCGCACATCGGCGTCCGGCCAGTCGGGCACGTTGCGCCCGAACGCCTCGACCAGCGGTTCGTCCCCCTCGAACAGGCTGCGGGCCTGATCGATCTCGCCGACGAGAACACCCGACCCCAGCGACGCGCGACCGGAATCCGGTTCGATCGTGCCGAGCAGCAACCGGAGCAGCGTGGACTTCCCGGCGCCGTTCGGGCCGGTGACGACGATGCGGTCGCCCCACTCGACCTGCGTGGTGATCGGCCCGAGAACGAAGTCGCCCCGCTGGACGACGGCCTCGTCGAGGGTCGCGACCACCGTGCCGCTGCGCGGGGCGGCGGCGATGGACATGCGCAGTTCCCATTCCTTGCGCGGCTCCTCGACGACGTCGAGCCGCTCGATGCGCCGCTGTGTCTGACGCGCCTTCGCCGCCTGCTTCTCGGTGGCCTCCGCGCGGTGCTTGCGTCCGATCTTGTCGTTGTCCTTGGACTTGCGGCGCGCGTTGCGGACGCCGTGTTCGAGCCAGTTGCGTTGCATCCGGGCGCGTTCCTCGAGCTGCGACTTGGTGTCGGCGAACTCCTCGTACTGCTCGCGCGCGTGTCGGCGCGCCACCTCGCGCTCGACGAGATACGCCTCGTACCCGCCCTCGTAGACCGAGATCTGCTGTTGCACGGGATCGAGTTCGACGATGCCCGTCACGGTGCGCGCGAGGAACTCGCGGTCGTGGCTGACGACCACCAGTGCCGTGCGCGTCTCGTCGACGAACCGTTCGAGTCGTTCGAGGCCGGCCAGATCCAGGTCGTTCGTCGGTTCGTCGAGCAGGAGCACGTCGTAGCGCGACAGCAGCAGTGCCGCCAACCCGGCGCGGGCAGCCTGGCCACCGGAGAGCGACGTCATCGGAGCGTCGAGGCCGACGTCGAGACCGAGGTCGTCGACCACCTTCTCGGCGCGCTCGGCCAGGTCGGCGCCGCC
>NZ_JBKFBA010000024.1:0-41175 GCF_053345925.1 Rhodococcus sp. C26F | reverse complement strand
GGCGACACCGGTGCGCCGGGAGAGGAAACCGAGGATCGTCTCGCCCGGCACCCGTTCGGGTTCCTGCGCGAGATAGCCGATTGTGGCGTCGGGCGGGCTGAGGACCACCGAGCCGGTGACATCGGCGTCACCGACCCCTGCGAGGGTCGTGAGCAGCGTCGATTTCCCGGCGCCGTTGGCCCCCACGAGGCCGATCACGTCGCCGGGTGCGACGGTGAGATCGAGTCCGTCGAACAGGACACGTTCCCCGCGGGAGGCCGACAGGCCGTCGATACGAAGTGTTGCGCTCACGCTCCGAGTATCCCGGTCGAGGTGGACCCGGGTTCGGGCGCGGGTCCTCCGTGCCACGGAACCACCCGTCAACTCCGGCACTCCGCGGGGGCGACCTCCTCGTCCACCGGGGCGACCTCCTCCTCGTCCACCGGGACGAGATCGAGCGGATTGGCGATCTCGTCGCGCGGCGTCCGGGCCGCGACGATCACGATCACGGCCGCGACGGCCGGCACGATCCCCGCCACCGCGAAGGTCGGCGCGAGCCCGACCGTGAGGGCCAGCGGCCCGGCCACGGCCATCGACAGCGGCATGAACACGATCGAGACGAAGAAATCGAGACTCGACACCCGGCCCAGCAGGTGCGCGGGTACCCGCCGCTGCAGCAGGGTGCCCCACACGACGGATCCGGCATTGAAGAGGGCGCCGACGACGAACACCGCCACGACCATGATCGGTACAGACCCGGAGACGCCGATGACGACGAGGGGGATGCAGCCCAGCCCCCACATCAGGAGCGGCACGGTGAGATAGCGCCTCGGCAGCCGCAGCGACGCCACGAGCATCGACCCGACGGCCCCACCGACACCGAAACCGGCCATCACCATCGCGTGCTGCGACGGCCCGCCCCCGGTCGCCTCGCGGATCGCGAACGGGATCAGCACCTCGATCGGTCCGAGCACGCAGAAGACCACGACGGACCCGAACAGGAGCGTTCCGAGCAACCACGGCGTGCGCACGGTGAACCGCACACCCTCCGCGAGATCGTCGAGCACGGAACGGAATCCGCTCGACCCTCCGGTCCGCGTGTCGTCGCAGCGGACCACGGTCGGGTGCATCGCGAGGATGCACAGCGCCCCGACCACCTCGAGGAGCGCGACGGTGCACATGGCGACGGCGGGGGACGAGGCCGTGACGACGGCGCTCGCCGCCGCCGGACCGGCCGCCTGCACGAGCGTCGGCCGGAGCACACCCTCGACACCGTTGGCGGCTAGCAGGTCCTGCGGCGGGACGATGGACGGCAACAGTGCCGAATAGGCCGGGAACTGGACGCCGTTGGCGAGCCCGAGTGCGAAACCCACGACGGTGAGATGCCAGAAGGCGATCGATCCGTTCACGGCGAGCGCAGCCGTCACCGCAACCAGCACCGCCCGGGCGATGTACGTCGCGAGGAGCAGGGTGCGCTGCGGGATCCGATCGGCGAGCACACCCCCGAGAAGTGCGACGAGGAGCATGCCCACGGCAGGCCCCACTGCGACCGAGGACAGTTCGGCCGGGCCGCCACCCATCTCGACGACCTGCCACACCACCGCGATGAGCCAGGTGCCCACGGACAGCAGTCCCGCGGCGAGCGCCAGGATCAGCAGGCGGTACTGCGGATGAGCGAACGGCCGCACGGGTCCGCGCGCCAGGCGCGGACGCCGGTGCGTCGGTGATGCGGTGTGGTTGCTCATCGCGTTCCCCCGGTCGTCGGACGGTCCGATGAGATCTTGCGACCTCGAGGCGACTCGAGGTCAAGTGTCTTCGCCCCTCGGGCGACTGCTCAACCGATTTTTCCGTGAGCGTCGCCGTCAGCGTGCGGGTCCGGCTTCGAGAACGATGTCGGCGAAACGCCTTTCGCCGTTCTCGGTGGTCCACCCGATCGACACGACGTCGCCGGGACGGTGACGGAGCAGGCGTTCCTCGAGTTCCCCGGTCGACGAGACGCGCTCCCCGTCGAACGACACCACGACGTCGCCGGCGTCGAGACCGGCGTGATAGGCGGGACTGTCGTAGGACACCCACAGCACCTCGGCCCCGAGATCCTGCCCGTCCTTGCGGGCGGTGGTGACGCTCGCGCCCAGCCGGGGCGTCGGGCCCACGTGCACCGACCCTTCGCTCACTCCCGTCCGCACCTGCTCGACGACGGTGATCGCCTCGGTGATGGGCACGGCGTACGCCTCGGGGGTCGTATCGGGCGAGGTGTCGATGTTCCGCTGCACCGCACCCGCGGTGTTGATCCCCACGACCGTTCCGTACTCGTCGACGAGCGGCCCGCCGGAATCACCCGGCCGGATCGGGGCATCGGTGCGGATCATCCCGGTGAGGCGGTGACGTGAACCGTCCGTGGCGTCGCGCACCACCACATTGCGGTCGAACTCGACGATGGTGCCGGGGGTCGCCACGACGACCCCACCGCCCTGGGAGTTGCCGAAGGCCGTGACCCGGCTGCCCACCGGCGGCAGGTCCTCGGCGATCGTGGCGGCCGGGAGGTCGCTCGCGGTGCCGAGTCGCAGGACGGCGAGATCGCGTTCGCGGTCGTAGCCGAGGACCTCCGCGTCGTAGATCAGGCCGTCCGCGCCGCTGACCGCGCTGATGTCGGTGGCTCCGCTCACCACATGATGGTTCGTGACGACCGTGCCGTCGGGGGTGATCACGATCCCGGTGCCCGTCATGCCCGTCCATCCCGCGCTCGCGTCGATCGTCACGACGACCGGCAGGGTACGCGCGGTGAGTTCGTCGGCGGTCAGCGGTGTCGGGGGAGGAACGACCGGCGCCGGCGGTGGGGGAGGGAGCGCGACGTCGACCAGGGCCGGTGCCGATGCGACGAGGCTGGCGGTGGTCGCGAGCGCGACCAGCAGCACCGATCCGCCCCGCCTGCTCACTGCTGCGGCACCTCGCCGGTGAGATGGTCGAGCAGTTCCCGCGCCGCGGCGCGACCGGCGCGGTTCGCTCCGATCGTGGACGCCGACGGGCCGTAGCCGACGAGGTGGATGCGCGGATCCTTCGCGATGCGGGTCGCGAGCCGGCCGTCCATCGTGATGCCGCCACCGGCGTTGCGCAACGACAGCGGCGCGAGATGGTCGAGGGAACTCCGGAATCCGGTGCACCACAGGATGACATCGACGTCGAGTGTCCGGCCGTCGCTCCATCGGACACCGGTCTCGGTGATCTCGGAGAACATCGGGGACCGCTCCAGCGCGCCGCGTTCGCGCGCGGCCCGCAGCGCCGGGGTGAGCGGGAGCCCGGTGACGGAGACGACCGATCCGGGTGGCAGTCCGCGTCGTACCCGATCCTCCACGAGAGCGACGGCGGCGTGACCGCGCTCGGCCGTGAAAGGTTCCTCGCTCCAGGCAGGTTCGCGTCGCGTCACCCAGGTGGTCTCGGTGACGCGGGAGATCTCGTCGAGGAGCTGGACCGCGGAGATGCCGCCACCGACGACGAGCACGTGCTGCCCGGTGAACTCCTCGGCCGTTCGGTAGTCCTTGGTGTGCAGCTGCCGTCCGGTGAACCGCGCGGCGCCGGGATACCACGGGACGAAGGGGCGCTCCCAGGTGCCGGTCGCGTTGATGATGCCGCGTGCCGCGTAGACGGCCGATTCGGTCTCGACCCGCAGTCGCTCGCCGCGGTCGCACACGACCCGCACGGTGGTGGGGCGGTGGACGGGAAGGTCGAACTCCTTCTCGTAGGCGGCGTAGTACTGCGGTACCGCAGAGGCTGCCGGAACCTCGCCCGCGGAGGTGTCGACGACGTCCGCGAACGCGAGGCCGGGCAGGTCGTGGACGCCGTTGACGGTGCTCAGTGTCAGTGACGGCCAGCGGTCCTGCCATGCGCCACCGGGGCCGAACGAGCGGTCGAGGACGACGAATCCGGTCTCGGGTGCGACTCCGAAGCGGGTGAGGAAGTAGGCGGTCGACAGGCCGGCCTGCCCGGCGCCGATCACGACGATGTCGACCGGCGTCGCATCGGCGGTCTGTACCTCGGCCGCATCGAGTGCCTCGTCGGCGAGCATCGCGAGCCTCCCTCTCGGATCGTTGTCCTTCATCATGCCGCGATCGCGGCCGGTGCGCGGAGGGAACGCTGTCCGCAGCCGTAGAAATGTGATATCACTTTAATATCGCTATGACTCTGGGAGGTAGGAACATGGATGTCGTGCAATCGCCCGTGACCGTCGAGCGGCCGGGCGCCTCGTCCAACGGCTGGTCGGTACTGATCGCCGCTCTGGTCGCAATCGCCGTCGGCGCCGGTCTGATCGGCTGGGGAGCAGTGGATGTCACCGTTCCGCTGATCGTCGCCGGCGCCGTCATCGTGGTGCTCGCCCTCGTGCCACTCGCCGGACTCGTCCTCGTCGAACCGAACGAGGCCCGTGTCCTCCAGCTCCTCGGCAGCTCGTACACCGGCACCCTGCGCGAACCCGGTCTGCGCTGGATGAACCCGCTCAACACCCGCCGCAAGATCTCCACCCGCATCCGCAACCACGAGACGGGCAGAGCCAAGGTCAACGATGCCGACGGCAACCCCATCGAGATCTCGGCGGTCATCGTGTGGCAGGTCGAGGACACCGCGCGCGCCGTCTTCGACGTCGACGACTTCGAGGAGTTCGTCGCCGTGCAGACCGAGGCCGCGGTCCGCCACATCGCCGGTTCGTACCCGTACGACGCTGCGCCGGAAGTGATGTCGCTGCGTCAGAACGCCGACGAGATCACCACCAAGCTCTCGGCCGAGGTCCACGACCGCGTGCAGTCCGCCGGTATCCGCGTCATCGAGACCCGCATCAACCAGCTCGCCTACGCACCCGAGATCGCCCAGGCGATGCTGCGACGTCAGCAGGCCGGCGCTGTCATCGCCGCCCGCGAGCAGATCGTCAAAGGTGCCGTCTCGATGGTCGGCACCGCCCTGGCCCGCCTCGAGGCCGAGCACACCGTCGAACTCGACGAGGAACGCAAGGCCGCGATGGTCTCGAATCTCCTCGTCGTGTTGTGTGGAGACCAGAGTGCTCAGCCCGTCCTCAACACGGGATCGCTGTACCAGTAGGGATCATGCGGCATGGCCGAACGTAAAAAGGTGCTGCTGCGCCTCGACCCGGCAGTCCACGACGCGCTCGCGCGGTGGGCTGCCGACGAGTTGCGCAGCACCAACGCCCAGATCGAGTTCCTGCTCCGGCGGGCCCTCACCGAGGCCGGCCGGATGCCGCGCGAGGTGGGGCGCATACGCGGACCGGGCCGTCCGCGTGCCGATGCCGACGACGAGGAGTGAGCAGACATGGCCGGCACGGCACGACGGGGAGGCGCCACCGACGAGACGGGTCGCTACGCGGTGCTCTATCCCGCGCTCGCCGAGGCGGCCCACCGCGTAGGCGCGACCGCGATCGGTCTGATCGACGTGGGACGCCCCGCGTCGCTGAACCTGTGCGTCGACCGCGTGGGCATCACCTACAGCGATGGGGTGTTCCTGGGCGACCCGGATTCTCCTGTTCAGGAGAGCTGTTCGATCGTCCACGGCGGGGCGGTTCCCGACCGGACGATGCCTCCGGTGGTCGCGCGCGTCGCCGTGACACGGCACCGCCCCGACGTCGAGGACGCCCTGCTCGCCGAGGACCCACCCGTCCGGTTCTGCGGCGACGTCGTGGAACTGCTGCCCGAGGCGATCGCGGCGGTACCCGAGGATGCCCTGGTCGTCGTGACGACGACCTGGGCTCTGGCACGTCTGCCGATCCCGCGGCGCCCGTCGTTCGTCGACCGCCTTCGCGAGGCGGCCACGGGACGAACGGTCGCGTGGGTGTCGGCCGAGGGTGTAGGTGTCGCGCCGTCGGTCCCGACGCTCGGTGATCGTCCGGCCTCCGGCCACAGCATCGTCGGCATCGCGTTGTACGAGGGCGCCGAGCATCGGGTGGACGCGGTGGCGCGCTGCTGGTCGCGAGGCCGAATTCTCGACTGGTTCCACTGATCTCGATTCCACTGTTTCGGTGGTTCCACCCCCGCTCGGCGGGGTCGGATCCACCGAAATCGGATCAGGCGGCGAAGGTCGGTAGCAGGGTTCGCGTGATGCGAGCGGGCCAGTCCTCGTCCACCTCGCCGCGACGCGCCTGCTCGGCGAAGTAGGCTCCGACCACGCAGTCCAGGAAGGTCTCCACATCGAGATCGGTGCAGACGGTTCCGTCGTCGCAGTGGCGTCGGATGGCCTCGGCGAGCATCTGCCGGTGGCGCATCAACAGAGATCGCATCAGCTCGGTGAACCACGGTTCCTGTTCGGTGACGAGCGCCGCGAGCCCACCGAGCCCGATGCCCTCGTCGACGGAGAGGCGGGACTGCTCCACCACCCACCGCAGGAGCTCTTCGGCCGTGGCCTCCGGTTCCGGGGGTGCCGGTCGGGTGAGGGGTTCCATCACCGCCTTCAGCATCTCGCTGCGATCCCGGTACCGGCGGTAGATCGTCGTCCGGGCCATGCCGGCGACGTTCGCGACCGCTTCGATCGTGACGGCCTTCGGCCCTTTCGTGCGCAGCAGCAGGAGCACCGTGTCGGCGATCCGCTGTTCGGGTGAGGGTGTCGTCGCGGCGTCCATCGCCTTCGGCCTCTTCTTTCGGGTGTCGGGTCGGCCGCTCCATCGAAGCATGGCATTCGGGCCGGAACGTCGATACAGTGGCTGTAGCTACAATACATGTAGCGTTTCGCTGTCAGGAGGTTTCGACATGTCCGTTCGCGCGTCCTGGGCAGGACGAATCGCGTTGTTCCTCGGTCTGCTCACCATGTCGTCGTCGTTCTGGGTGGAGACCACGGAGCCCGGTCGCGGCGCCACCCTCGGTCTGGGTGCTCTGGCGAGCATCTTCGCGCTGTGGTCGTTGGTCGCGCGCGATCCCACGAAGGATCACTGGGCGCTGTCCGTGGTGGGTCTGGCGATGCTCGTCTCACCGTGGGTCGGCCGCTTCGCAGGCGACGGCGCCTCGTGGATCGCGTGGATCTCCGGTGCGTCGATCATGATTCTCGGTGCCATCGCGTATCTCTCGGACGAGGCCGACAACGTGACCGAAGAGGTCGAGCGGTGGGAACGTGAGAGCTACGCGCCGACCGGCCGCGCCTGACGATCCGGCGCCTCGCCCACACTCGCGGGGCGGGTGGAATGATGCGGGGTGTTCGGCGACGAAGGGATGGGGCGACACATGATCGGGATCAGCCGCGACGGCGACGTCGTGACCGTGGAACTGCAACGCGAAGAGCGTCGTAACGCGCTCAACACGCAGCTGTGCGTGGAGATCCGCGAAGCGGTGGACAAGGCCGTGGCGGACGACGCGCGTGTCGTGGTGATCACCGGGCGGGGCACGAGCTTCTGCGCCGGGGCCGATCTCTCCGGCGACGTCTACGCCGAAGGGTTCACCGACAGCCTCGCCGAGATGCTGCGCACCATCGTGGAAGCCCCGATCCCGGTGATCGCGGCCGTCAACGGCCCGGCCATCGGTGCCGGCACCCAGCTGACGCTCGCGGCGGATCTGAGGGTCGTGGCGCTCACCTCGCGTTTCTCGGTTCCTGCTGCGCGCCTGGGCATCTCGGTGGATCGGTGGACGGTCCGGCGACTGGCCTCGCTCATCGGCGGCGGTCCGGCACGCGCGGTCTTCCTCGCCGCCGAACCCGTCCACGCCGAGGAAGCTCTTGCGCGTGGGCTCGCCAATCGCATCGGTGACCTCGCCGACGCGCAGGCCTGGGCGCACGAGATCGCGAAGCTCGCGCCGCTGTCGCTGAACGCGATGAAGTTGTTCCTCAACGACGACGGCACCCGCGACGAGGCCACGCCCGAGCAGACCGCCGCACTCGCCGCGGCGTGGCTCAGCGAGGACGCCCAGGAGGCCAGGCTCGCTCGTGCCGAGCGCCGCGACCCGATCTTCCGCGGACGATGAACATCCGGTCCGCCGTCTCGGCAGCGCTCGCCGGAGCGGGCACGCTGTGGGTCGCGCGCGCCGTGAACGGCCTGCCCGGTTCCATCGGCGCCTCGGTCTCCGACATCCGTCCCTACGCCGCCGCGTCGCCCCGCTACCGCGACGGTCGTTTCCACAACACCGACCCGGCGTCCGTGCTCGGCCCCGAGGCGGCGGGCGGTTTCGCGAAGGACCTGCTCACCCGCGGGTCGCGGGGGAGACCTCGCACCGAGGTGCCGTTGTCGACCTATCTCGCGCCGGTCGACGCGGCGGAACTCGCCATGACGTGGTTCGGGCACTCGACCGCCCTCGTCGAGGTCGACGGCTACCGGGTGCTGTGCGACCCGGTGTGGAGCGAGCGCGTGTCACCCTCACCGACCGTCGGCCCGGCACGTCTGCATCCGGCGCCGGTCGAACTGCAGACCCTGCCGCGCCTCGACGCGGTGGTGATCTCGCACGACCACTACGACCATCTCGACCGATTCACGGTCGAGAGCCTCGCCGTGCTGCAGCCGACCGTCCGGTTCGTCGTGCCGCTCGGGGTGGGCGCGCACCTGCGCCGCTGGCGGATCGCCGAGGAACGCATCGTCGAACTCGACTGGGACGAACACGTCGAGGTGGACGGCCTGCGCATCACGTGCACCGAGGCCCGGCACTTCTCCGGGCGCGGCCTGCAGCGCAACATCACGTTGTGGTCGTCATGGGTGTTCACCGGGCCGACGCGCCGGGTGTTCTTCGGCGGCGACAGCGGGTACACCCCGCGGTTCGCCGACGTCGGCGAGGCCTACGGCCCGTTCGACCTGACATTGCTGCCCGTGGGCGCCTACGACAAGCGATGGCCCGACGTGCACATGAACCCCGAGGAGGCGGTGCGCACGCATCTCGACCTCGGTGGCGTCGACCGTCGCGACAGTCTGCTGGTCCCCGTGCACTGGGGAACCTTCGACCTCGCCTTCCACGCCTGGTCGGAGCCCATCACCCGGCTGCTGCCCGCCGCGCGGGAGTCGGAGGTGACCATCGCGGTGCCGATGCCGGGTCAGCGGATCGACGTGTCGAAGTCCGATGCGTCGAAGCCCGTCGCGGTCGATCCGTGGTGGCTCACGTCGAGCTGATCCACCTGCCACGGCACCGGTTGTTCGCTTTCGTGCCCTAATCTGGTTCGTCATGGCAGTAGAAGAGCCCACGACGGTGGTGGGAACGGGCGAGGCACCGGTCCTCGCATCCGACCATGCAGCCACCGGGCTGTCCACCGAGCAGGTCGCCGAGCGTGTGGCACGTGGCCTCACCAACGATGTCCCCGACCGCGCGTCCCGATCGGTCAAGGACATCGTCCGGGCCAACGTGTTCACCCGGATCAACGCGATCCTCGGGGTGCTGCTGCTGATCGTGCTGGCCACCGGCTCGATCATCGACGGCATGTTCGGTCTGCTGATCATCGCGAACAGCGGCATCGGCATCATCCAGGAGGTGCGTGCCAAGCGCACCCTCGACAAGCTGGCCATCGTCAGCCAGACGAAACCCGTCGTGCGCCGGGACGGCATCGCCGCACCGATCGCTCCGCGCGAGGTGGTGCTCGACGACATCATCGAGCTCGGCCCCGGCGACCAGCTGGTCGTCGACGGCGAGGTGGTCGAGGCCCAGGGTCTCGAACTCGACGAGTCGCTGCTGACGGGGGAGTCGGATCCCGTGCACAAGGTGCCCGGCTCGACGGTGATGTCGGGCAGCTTCGTCGCCTCCGGCTCCGGCTCCTACCGTGCGACGAAGGTCGGCCGCGACGCCTACGCGGCGCGACTCGCGGAAGAGGCGAGCAAGTTCACGCTCGTGAAGTCGGAGCTGAACGCGGGCATCAACAAGATCCTGCGTTTCATCACCTACCTGATGATCCCCGCGGGTCTGCTCATCATCTACAACCAGCTCTTCTCCAGCGGCGAGTCGCTCGGCCCCGCGCTGAGCGGCATGGTCGCCGCCCTCGTGCCGATGGTGCCCGAGGGGCTCGTGCTCATGACGTCCATCGCGTTCGCGGTCGGAGTCGTCCGCCTCGGACGTCGTCAGTGCCTCGTGCAGGAGCTGCCGGCGATCGAAGGCCTCGCGCGCGTCGACGTGGTGTGTGCCGACAAGACCGGCACGCTCACCGAGAACGGCATGCGCCTGTCCGATCTCGAGCCCCTCGACGGCAGCAACCTCGACGAGGCCCGCGCCGCCCTGGCCGCGCTCGCGGCCGACGACCCGCGTCCGAACGCCAGCGTCCTCGCGATCGCCGAGGCGTTCCCCACCGCCCCGGGCTGGGGCGAGCCCACCGCGGTCGCGCCGTTCTCGTCGGCGAAGAAGTGGAGCGGCCAGTCGTACGGCACCCACGGCAACTGGCTGCTCGGCGCACCCGACGTGCTGCTCGACCCCGGCACCGAGGCGGCGCGACGCGCCGAGGAACTCGGCTCGAGCGGGCTGCGGGTGCTGCTCCTCGCATGCAGCGACCGCCCGGTCGACGACGAACTCGCCCCCGGCACGGTCACGCCCGTCGCGCTCGTCGTCCTCGAACAGCGGGTGCGCCCGGACGCGAAGCCGACCCTCGAGTACTTCGCCGGCCAGCAGGTCGACGTCAAGGTCATTTCCGGCGACAACGCGATCGCCGTCGGTGCGGTCGCCTCGTCGCTCGGCCTGCCGGGTAGCGCGTCTCCCATCGACGCGCGTTCCCTGCCGGAGGGCGAGAACGAACTCGCCGACGTCGTCGAAGGCTCGACGACCTTCGGCCGGGTCCGTCCCGATCAGAAGCGCTCGATGGTCGGCGCGCTGCAGTCGCGCGGTCACACCGTCGCGATGACCGGCGACGGCGTCAACGACGTGCTCGCCCTGAAGGACGCCGACATCGGAGTCGCGATGGGGTCGGGCAGTCCCGCGACCCGCGCGGTCGCACAGATCGTCCTTCTCGACAACAAGTTCGCGACGCTGCCCTACGTGGTGGCCGAGGGTCGCCGGGTCATCGGCAACATCGAACGCGTCTCCAATCTGTTCCTCACCAAGACGGTGTACTCGGTGCTGCTCGCCTTCCTGGTGGGCGTGTCGGGTGTGCTGTCGCAGGTGTTCGACTTCGAGCCGTTGCCCTATCCGTTCCTGCCCCGGCACGTGACGATCGCGGCGTGGTTCACCATCGGCATCCCCGCCTTCCTGCTGTCGCTGGCACCGAACAACGAGCGGGCACGCTCGGGCTTCGTCTCCCGCGTGATGCGACTGGCGATCCCCTCGGGCGTGGTCGTCGGTGTGGCGACCTTCGTCTGTTACGTGCTCGTCTACGCCGGCCCGGAGCAGACCGAGCAGCAGAAGATCCAGGCCGGTACCTCGGCCCTGATCACCCTGCTGATCATCGCGCTGTGGGTGCTCGCTGTGGTCGCCCGCCCGTACCAGTGGTGGAAGATCGTGCTGCTCGCCGGTTCGGTGCTCGGCTACGTGATCCTGTTCTCCGTGCCGTTCACCCGGGAGTTCTTCGCGCTCGATCCGTCGAACGTCGGGTACACGACGATCGCGGTGACGTGCGGGCTGATCGGAGTCGTCCTGGTCGAGGCCCTGTGGTGGGTGTCGGGGCGTCTGCACGGGGAGCGCCGCCGCCTGTTCGCCGCCCCCGACGATCTGCTGCCGGGCGTACACTGACCCGCAGCGCACGGATGGGTGCGCCCGAACCTCACGGCGATCCGACGAGGGAAGGACCGAACGATGGGTTTCATGGATTCGGTGAAGGGCCTTGTGAACAAGGGCAAGGACTACGCCTCGAAGAACCCCGACAAGGCCGACCAGTTCATCGAGAAGGCCGGCGACCAGGTGGACGGACGTACCGGCGGAAAGTACGCCCAGCACGTCGACAAGGCGCAGGACGCCGCCCGCAAACATCTGGGTACCACCGGTAATCCCGCTCCGGGAGCGCAGCCGGAGCCGGGCGGGCAACCGGGCCCCGAGGGCGGCCCCGGGCCCGAAGCGCAGCCGGGACCGCGTCAGCCCTGATCACGACAGGTACGGCAGTACGGTGTCGCCGAAGGTGTCGATGAACGGACGCTGATCCGGCCCCACATGGTGCAGATAGATCTCGTCGAAACCGAGTTCGGCGAATTCGCACAGGCGGTCGACGTGTTCGGCGGGATCGTCGGACACGATCACCGCGCCCTCGAGGTCGCCGTCGTCGAGTTCGGCGGCATGGGACTCGAATTCCTCGGGCGTGGCGAGTTCTGCCATCAGTTCCGGCGGTAGGGCGTTCGTCGCCCACTGTTCCCGCGCGATCTCCCGAGCGCGTTCCCGCGTGGGCGCCCAACTCAGATGGACCTGCAGCACGGTCCGTCCGCGTCCGCCCCCGTCGCGGTAGGCGCCGAGGATCCGCCGCAGGTCTTCGAGCGGGGCGTTCACGGTGACGAGACCGTCGACCCGGTCGGCGAAACGACCGGCCGTCTCGGGAGTCAGTGCGGGAAGCAGCATGTCGGGAGGAGTCTCCGGCCGGTCCCAGACCCGTCCGCGGTCGACCTCCACCGCGCTGTCGTGGTCGACGACTTCGCCCGCGTGCAGGCGCCGCACGATGTCGAGGCTCTCACCGAGGAGTTGCTGCCGTTCCTCCTTGGGTGGCCAGGCGACTCCGGACATGCGTTCGTTGCAGTGCTCGCCGCTGCCGAGTGCGAACCAGAAGCGCTGCGGGAACATCGATGCCAGAGTGGCGGTGGCCTGGGCGGTGACGACCGGGTGGTAGCGGAAGCCGGTCGCGGTGACGACGCCGAAACGTAAGTCCGTGGTGGCCAGGGCGGCTCCGAGCCACGACCATGCGAACCCCGAGTGTCCCTGGCGGTGCGACCACGGTTCGATGTGGTCCGAGCACATGGCCGCCCCGAAACCGGCCGCTTCTGCGAGCCGGACGTCCTCGAGCAGGCGGGATGGGGACGCCTGTTCGTGCGAGGCGTGAAAACCTATCAGCGTCATACCTGTCCGCTCCTCCGGTCGATCGGCGATCAGTACTTCTCGATGAGAGTCAGTGCAGCCGTCATGAGTGCGAGATGGCTCAGTCCCTGAGGGAGATTGCCGAGGAAGGTGCCGTCCTCGGCGATCATCTCCGAGTACAGGCCCACGTCGTTGGCGAGGGGTACGAGTTCGCCCATCAGTTCGGTGGCCTCGTCGGTCCGTCCCGTCTCGGCCAGCGCCGCGACCATCCAGAACGCGCAGGCGACGAACGTCCCTTCCTCCTTGTCGGCGCCGCTGAACCGGTAGAGCAGCGGCCCGCGACCGAGTTCCCGTCGCAGGGCGCCGCAGGTGGCCTGCATGCGCGGACCCCGGTCGTACCCGCCGACGGCTCCGAGCAGGACGGACGCGTCCAGTCGATCGGTGCCGGGATAGGCGGTGTAGCAACCCAGTTCGTCCGACCAGCAGTTCTCCTCGATCCAGTCGCGGATGAGATCGCGTTCGCGCCGCCAGCGATCCGCCGTCCCCGGGATCTGCCCGACCTCGGCGAGACGGACGGCGCGGTCGAGCGCGTGCCAGCAGCTCATCTTCGAGTTCGTGTAGTGCTCGCGGTCGAGCAGCTCCCAGATGCCGTGATCCGCCTGCTGCCAGACATCGCAGGTGTGGTCGGCGATGCGGGCGAGCAGACGCGCGGTCGCGATGTCGAGCACGTAACCCTCACTGCTGTAGAGGGTCACGATCTCGAACAGGTCGCCGTAGATCCCGAGCTGCAATTGGCCTGCGGCCCGGTTCCCCTCGACCACCGGGCCGATGCCGCGCCAACCCGGAACGTCCAGTCGCCGTTCGTCGTCGGGTGTTCCGCCGTCGAGCCGGGTGAACACCTCCGCGTCGGCGCCCTGATCGCGCACCACGCGGAGCAACCAGCTCATCGCGGCGTGCACCTCCTCGCGATCGCCGAGACGGATCAGCGCGTGCAGGGTATAGGCGGCGTCGCGCACCCAGGCGAAACGGTAGTCCCAGTTCTTCTCGCCGTCCGGGCTTTCCGGAACGGACGTCGTCGCCGCTGCGGCGATCGCACCCGATCGGTTCTGCAACAGTTTCAGTGCGAGCGCGCTCCGGATCACCGCATCGGCCCACGGCCCGTCGTAGTGCAGGAGCGACGACCACTGCTTCCACCGGTCGACGGTGCGCTCGATGTTGGCGTCGATCGCGTCGGCGTCGGGCAACGGCAGGGGTTCGTTCTCCGTCGACAGCACGGCGATCAGGTGCCGGGATCCGGCCGAAGTGACGAAGCCGCCGCCGATCGAGCGGTGCTCGATCATCGGTTCGCCCGTGCCGGACGTGCGTACCCCGATGCTCACGGTCCCCACGCGCAGGACGGGGCCGTGTTCGGTCCTGTCGCACCAGGGCTGGTACCGGCCCAGTCCGGTGCCGGGGACGACCGTCCAGCGCATCGCGACCTCGCCGTCCAGGCCCTCGACGCGGCGGGCGAGCTCACCCCAGGGCAACCGCCCGGCGACGCCCGTATCGATCGAATCGGTCACGCGGACCCGGCCCTGTGCGGTGGTGAAGACGGTGCTCAGCACGTTCGTACCCGGCACGTATGCGCGTTCTACGGTGAACTCGGCGACAGGCTGCAACTCGACGGAACCGCCCGCCGGTGCATCGAGCAGTCGTGCGAAGACCGGGTGCGAATCGAGGAGCGGAACCGGATACCAGTCCACCGAGCCGTCCTCGGCGACGAGGGCGACGGTGTCACCGTCGCCCAGCGCGGCATAGGTGCGCAGGTCCGCATAGCCGTCGTCGTCGCGAGCTGGGATCACACGCACTCCTCGCTGGGCCGGGTACACGGCGGTCGATCGGTTGCATACCCCGGCCGGATCGGTGCAAACGACCTGCACGTTCGCGACGGCCGGCCGCCGGCTGTGTCACCATCACACCGTGAACCGGACACCTGGCACGGTGCCGTCGCGATGAACGGCGCGTGGATCCTGCTGGTCGTCATCGCCGGGATCGCGGTGACCGCCGTCGCGTCGCGACGCGACCTGCAGGCCCCACTCGTGCTCGTCGCCGTCGGCGCACTGGTGTCGTTCGCGCCGGGTCTGCCGCGGCTCGAACTGGATCCGGACGTCATCCTCGGGGTCGTCCTGCCGCCGCTGCTGTATTCGTCGGCCCTGCGGTTCTCGGTTCCTACCTTCCGACAGTATCTGCCGTCGATCCTGCGGCTCGGGATCTACACGGTGCTCGTCACGGCGTTCGTCGTAGCGTGGACGGCGTCCGCGATGATGACGGCGCTGACCTTCGGTGCGGCGCTCGCTCTCGGCGCGGTCGTCGCACCGACCGACGCGGTCAGCGCCGTCGCCGTGGGGCAACGGCTCGGACTGCCGAAACGGGTCATCGCGGTGCTGACCGGGGAAGGTCTGGTCAACGACGCCACCGCCCTGACCCTGTTCACCGTTGCGATCTCGGCCGTCACGGGAACGCACATCCTCGCTGATTCGCCGGTCCTGTTCTTCCTCTACGAGGTCGCGGGCGGGGTCGCTGTCGGTCTGGCGCTCGCGTATATCGTCCACCTGATCCGCGCCCGGATGTACGACTCGCCGCTCGAGACCGTCCTGGGGCTGGTCCTGCCGTTCGCGGCCTACCTCGCCGCCGAGGAGGTCCACGCCTCGGGAGTGCTCGCCGTGGTCGCCGCCGGACTGTTCCTCGGGCACCGCGCCACCGAAGTCTCGGTGAGCACGCGGCTGCAGGAACGCGCGGTGTGGAAGAGCGTCGACGTGGTGCTCGAGACCTTCGTCTTCGCCTACATGGGTCTGCAATTCCGGTTCGTCCTCGACGACGTCCGCGACAGCGGTACCGACCTGCATGTCGCATTGCTGGGCGCGGTGGTGATCCTGCTCGTCGTCATGTTCGTGCGACCCGCGTGGGGTCTGCTGCACTGGGGGCGGCGCGCACTCGTGCGCCGCGCCGGATCCGAACGTCTCGGCCGCGACCAGCTGAATTTCCGGGAACACGTCGTGGTGTCCTGGGCGGGCATGCGGGGAGTCGTCACTCTCGCGGCCGCCGGCGGAGTGCCCGTGGTGATCGCGTCGGGTGCCGACTTCCCCGGTCGCGAGATGATCCAGATCTCCGCGCTGGTCGTCGCCATCGGCACACTGCTCATCCAGGGAGCGACCATGCCGTGGCTCATCCGCAGACTCGACGTCACCGACCCCTACGAGCGGCTGCGGACCGAGGAACAGATGGCGGTGGCCCGCAGGATCTCGGCGGAGTCCAGCGACCGTGTGCTCACCGAACTCGCCGCACAGCCGCCCGACGGTGTGGATCCGGAGATTTACGACAGGCTGCTGGCCAAAGCACGCACGTCGCTCCGGTCGCGGCAGGAGGCAGAGACCGTCGAGGACGCGGCTGCAGACGCGGGCGCGCGACTTGCCGCGCTGTTCGACGACATCCGGCGAGCGTCCCTGCGGGCGCGACGACAGGATCTCATCGACGCACGTGATCGTGGGGAACTCGACGACGAGATTCTCCGCGACGTGCTGGAGAGTCTCGATGTCGACGAGGCAGCCGTCGAGGAACGCATCCGCCGCCGCCGTCGGGACGGCAGTGCACACCAGTAGGACGGCAGTGCACACGGTAGGACGGCAGCGCGCAACGGTCAGGACGACAGCGCGCAACGGTAGACTTTCCGCAAGTGAACACCCCGCACGGCCCGGAACAGGTGCCGCACGATCCCCGCGCCGACGTCTCCGTCCGCTTCGCTCTCCGGTCGCCTGCTCGGCTGAAGACCGAACTCCTGGCCGGTCTGGTCGTGGCGCTCGCCCTGATTCCGGAGGCGATCGCGTTCTCCGTGATCGCGGGTGTCGATCCCCGGGTGGGCCTGTTCGCCTCGGTGACCATGGCGATCACCATCGCGATCGTCGGGGGACGGCCTGCGATGATCTCGGCAGCGACGGCGGCGGTGGCGCTCGTGATCGCTCCGGTGTCCGAGCAGTACGGTGTGGACCATCTCATCGCGACCGTGATCCTCGGCGGCATCTTCCAGGTGCTGCTCAGCTTCCTCGGCGTCGCCAAGCTCATGCGTTTCGTGCCGCGCAGCGTCATGGTCGGCTTCGTCAACTCGCTCGCGATCCTCGTCTTCGTCGCCCAGATTTCGCATCTCGTGGACGTGCCGTGGATGGTCTATCCGCTGGTGGCGGCAGGTCTGCTGGTGCTGGTGCTCCTCCCGAGGATCACCGAGGCCGTGCCGGCTCCGCTCGTCACGATCGTGCTCCTCACCGTCGTGACGGTGGCCTTCTCGCTGAACGTGCCGGATGTCGCGGACCAGGGTGAACTGCCCGAGAGTCTGCCCTCGCTCTTCTTACCGGACGTGCCGCTGACCTTCGAGACCCTCCGGATCCTCGCGCCGTACGCGCTCGCGATGGCCCTCGTCGGGCTCATGGAATCGCTGATGACGGCCAAGCTCGTCGACGACATCACCGACACCCGGTCGGACAAGACCCGCGAGGGCTGGGGTCAGGGCATCGCCAACATCGTGACCGGATTCTTCGGTGGCATGGGCGGCTGCGCCGTCGTCGGCCAGACCATGATGAACGTCAAGGTCTCCGGGGCACGGACCCGTCTGTCCACCCTGGCGGCCGGCGTGTTCCTGCTGATCCTCGTGGTCGCGCTCGGCGACATCGTCGGTCTGGTTCCGATGGCCGCCCTCGTCGCCGTGATGATCATGGTGTCGATCGCGACGGTCGACTGGCACAGCGTGCACCCGCGGACGCTGCGGTTGATGCCGCTCAGTGAGACCGTCGTCATGGTCGTCACCGTCGTGGCCACGGTGAGCACCGGCAACCTCGCGATCGGGGTGTCGCTCGGAGTGCTCACCGCGATGGTGCTGTTCGCCCGCCGGGTCGCGCACATGACCACGGTCGAGAGGACCCTCACGAGCGACGACACGTGCACCTACCGGGTCACGGGGGAACTGTTCTGGGCGTCGAGCAACGATCTCGTCTTCCAGTTCGACTACGTCGGCGACCCGGAGAACGTCGTCGTCGACCTCACCGACGCCGACATCTGGGACGCGTCCACCGTTGCCACCTTCGATGCAATCCAGCAGAAGTACGCGGCCAAGGGCAAGACGGTCACCATCGTCGGACTGGACGGTGCGAGCCTCGACCGCCTCCGCCGGTTGTCCGGTCGGCTCGGTGGGGAGCACTGACCGCGCAGGCGGGGAGCAGGCCGCCGTTGTCGAGGCGCAACTCGACGTCGGGTCGATTCGACGTAACGTGAGCGCATGATCGCGATCGAGCTCGCCGCGGTGGTACTGCTCCTGGTGCTGGTCGTGGTCTCAGTGGTGCTGTGGACCCGGCGAGTGGTCACCACACCCGCCGAACGTGCAGTCCACGCGACCCTGCACACGGCGTCCCTCGCGGCGCGTCCCCTGCGTGCCGGGCTCGACGCGTCGTCGGCGAAGGAGGCGGCTCCGCACCTGCGGATGCTGCTGGCCGAAGCACGCGCGGTGGCGCTGCTGGACGAGAACGGCGCCCTGCTCGCCTGGGACGGCCCGTTCGAGGAACTGACGGACGAGATGAACGCCGCCGCGGGCCGTGCCGTCGCCGACAAGCGCCGCGTGCTCGTCGGACACCACGACCTGCGGCGCACCCACGGCGACCTCGCAGCTCGCGCACTGATCGCCCAGCCGCTCGTCGTGGAGGACATGGGTGTCGCGGGGGTGCTCGGCGTCGTGACGACCGTCGAACCCGGCCCGGCGCTGCTCGGCGCGATCACCGAGGTGGCGCGGTACGCGTGCAGTCAGATCGAGCTGGCCGAACTCGATGCCTCCCGCGCCCGGCTCGACCGCGCGGAGGTCCGGGCGCTGCGCGCCCAGATCAGTCCGCACTTCATCTACAACGCGCTCAACACGGTGGCGTCGTTCGTCCGGACCGACCCCGACCGGGCCCGCGAACTGCTGCTGGATTTCGCCGACTTCACCCGCTACTCGTTCCGCGCGGCCGGTGAGTACACCCTGCTCGCCGACGAACTGCGCAACATCGACCGGTACCTGACGCTCGAACGTGCCCGCTTCGGCAACGCCCTCGAGGTGCGCCTGCAGGTCGCGCCCGAGGTGCTCAACGTGACGCTGCCCTTCCTCGCTCTGCAGCCGCTCGTCGAGAACGCCGTGCGGCACGGGATCGCGGGCAAGGAAACCCGCACGGGCACGATCACCATCACCGCGGCGGACGAGGGCACCGACTGCGTCATCAGCGTCGAGGACGACGGGATCGGCATGGACCCGGAACTGCTGCGATCGGGCACGCTCGACGCGATCGCCGAGAGCGAGCACGGCAGCGGTGTCCGCGAGTCCGCGCACGTGGGTCTCGCCAACGTCGACGACCGGCTGCGTGCGGCCTTCGGCAACGACTATGGCCTCGTCGTCGAGACCGCGCCGGGGGCCGGCACCCGGGTGAGCATGCGCGTGCCGAAGTTCAGGGCGGGTATCCGGCCGTGAGGAACACCCGGCATGGCACGATGGATTCGCCGTGAACGAGATCACAGACAACCTGACCGTGCTGGCGGTCGACGACGAACCGCCCGCCCTCGACGAGCTGGCCTACCTGCTGCGCGCGCAGGAGGAGATCGGCGTCGTACACACCGCGGGAGACGCGACGACCGCTCTGCGCGTGCTGCGCGACGGAGGCGTCGACGCGGTATTCCTCGACATCAACATGCCCGGACTCGACGGGCTGGAACTCGCAGGCATCCTGCGCAATTTCGCGGTGTCCCCGGCCGTGGTGTTCGTGACTGCGCACGACGATCGCGCGGTCTCGGCGTTCGACCTCGGCGCCGTCGACTACGTCCTCAAGCCGCTGCGGGAGGAACGACTCGCCGAAGCGGTCCGGCGGATCGCCGAACGCAGCCGGCCCGCCGCGCCGGCGACGTCCGACACGAGTCCGGGCGACGACGTGATCCCGGTCGAGCTCGGTGGGGTCACCACGCTCGTGCCGCGCTCGGCGGTCCACTGGGTCGAAGCCGAGGGCGACTACGCGCGACTGCACACCGCGACCGGTTCGCACCTGGTGCGGATTCCGATATCGACGCTCGAGAACCGCTGGGCCGATGCCGGCTTCCTGCGCGTGCACCGCTCCTATCTCGTGGCGCTGCCGCTCGTCACCGGTATCCGCAGTGTGGGTTCGGGTCTCGTCGTGTGCCTGCGCAGCGACAGCAACTCCCCGCCCGTCGAACTGCCCGTCAGCCGTCGGCACACGCGGGAACTCAAGGACCGGCTCATCCGCGGTCCGATGCAGTCGTGGACGTCGCGATGAGCACCACCGGTGGATCACCCCCGCAGCGGCAGCGTGTCGTCCTCGCCGAACGGCGCGGGGCGCGCATGGTCCGCACCCGGGTCGAGGTGCAGCAGCAGACCGAGGTCGGCGACGCGATGGTCCGCGGGCTGGTCCGTGCGCAACTCGGGCTCGCCCTTCGGGTCGCGTTGTTCACGGTGTGCCTGCTCGGCGCGATTCCGGTGCTGTTCCACGTCTTTCCTGCTCTCGCGGAGATGACGGTGCTGGGGATCCGCCTGCCGTGGGTGTTGCTCGGGGTGGTCGGCTATCCGATCCTGCTCGGTATCGCGTGGGTGTATCTGCGCCTCGCCGAACGCAACGAGCAGGATTTCACCGACCTCACCGACGATTGACGAGCCCATGAGTGGATCGATTCCCGTCGTCACCGTCGTCGGTCTCGTCGCCGCGGCGGTCGCCACCGTCGCGATCGGTGTGTACGGCGTGCGGATGGCGCGCACCACCTCGGATTTCCTCGTCGCCTCGCGCAGCGTCGGACCGCGCTGGAACGCCGCGGCGATCTCCGGTGAATACCTCTCGGCGGCATCCTTTCTCGGCGTGGCCGGGCTCGTCGCGAAGTTCGGCGCCGACGCGCTGTGGTATCCCGTCGGTTTCACCGCCGGTTATCTGGGTCTGCTGCTGTTCGTCGCTGCGCCCCTACGACGTTCGGGCGCGTACACCGTCCCGGATTTCGCGGAGTTCCGGCTGGGGGAGAAGTGGCTGCGCACGCTGTCGATGATGGTCGTGGCGATCATCTGCATCCTGTACCTGGTGCCGCAGTTCCAGGGTGCGGGACTCACGCTGAACATCCTTCTGGGAGTGCCCGACTGGGTGGGCGTCGCGGTGGTCGGCGTGATCGTCGTGGCCAACGTGGTCGGCGGCGGGATGCGGTCGATCACGTTCGTGCAGGCCTTCCAGTACTGGCTCAAGCTCACGGCTGTCGCTCTGCCTGCTCTGGTCCTCACGCTGCACTTCGTCGGTGACGACCGGGGTGTCGACGAGCCCGTGCCGCCCACCGTCACCGAGACCACCACCGTCGATGTGACGATCGACGTGGTCGTGCAGGTCGCCGAAACGCTCCCCGTCGTGGCGACCGGGGAGATCGACGGCCGGCCGGTCGCGGGTGTCTTCGAACTCGAGCCGGGGGAGCACGTCCTCGGGGCCGGAACCGAACTGGTCCTCGACGCCGGGTCACCGCTGCCGGTGGTCGCCGGTGCGCCGACCGACAACGACAGTTGGGCGTCGCCGGGGGCCGGATTGGGGGCGAGCAGCGAACATCCGTTGTTCCAGGTCTACTCGCTGATGCTCGCCACCTTCCTGGGAACCATGGGCCTGCCGCACGTACTGGTGCGCTTCTACACGAACCCGGACGGTCGCGCGGCGCGCATGACGTCCTTCGCCGTGATCGGGCTGCTCGGGCTGTTCTATCTGTTCCCGACGCTGCTCGGGGTGTTCGCGCGCCTGTACGTCCCACAGTTGCTCATCACGGGACGGTCGGACGCCGCGGTGCTGCTGCTGCCGGGATCCGTGCTGTCCGGATGGGGTGGACAGCTGCTCGCGGCGCTCGTCGCCTCGGGCGCGATCGCGGCCTTCCTCTCGACGTCCTCCGGGTTGCTGGTCAGTGTCGCGGGCGTGCTGTCCACGGACGTGCTGCGCGGACGGGTGCGCGACTTCCGGATCGCGGCGGTACTCGCGGGCGTGGTGCCGCTCGTCCTGGCACTGTCGGTGACTTCCCTCGACCTATCGCGTTCGGTGGGGCAGGTCTTCGCGATCGCCGCGTCGACGCTGTGTCCGCTGCTGGTGCTGGGGATCTGGTGGCGCGGCCTCACCGCGGTCGGTGCCGCGGCAGGGATGGTCGTCGGTGGTCTCGTCGCGGGTGGCGCCGCCCTGGCGACCGTGCTGCTGCCGATCGATCCGTCGGTGGCCGCCGGGTGGCCGACGGTGCTCTCCGCCTATCCGGCGGCGTTGAGTGTGCCGCTGGCGTTCGTCACGATGATCACGGTGAGTGTGCTGACGCGCCGGCGGATCCCTCGCGACGTGGGCCGGACGTTCTCCCGCATGCATGTGCCCGAGCGACTCGGCATGGGCCGCGACCGTGAACTCGGTGCGTTCGGCGACCGTGGACGGGGACCCGGGGAGAGGCGCCGTTCGTCGCGGTGAGGCGACCGTTCGTCGCACGAGGACACCCCTCGTCGTTCCGCCCGTTCCGGACTCTGTCCGTGTGACTGCCGTCTCATTAACGTTGTGATCATCCTCACCTCACACGACTACCAAGGAGTCGGCAGTGACCACAGCACCACTCAGCGAGAGTGGCGTACCCCAGCAGCGGCGGATACCGACGCCGCAGGAGTTCGTCACGATGCAGGAGAGCCCGGAGTTCCAGGAACTGCGCAGCCGCCTGCGCCGTTTCGTGTTCCCGGTGACGGCGTTCTTCCTGGCCTGGTACGCCCTGTACGTCCTGCTGGCGACCTACGCCGACGAGTTCATGGCGACGAAGGTCATCGGCAACGTCAACGTAGGGCTGATCCTGGGTCTCGGTCAGTTCGTCACGACCTTCGTGATCACCGCCGTGTACGTGAAGTTCGCCGGCCGTGAGCTGGATCCGCGTTCCGCCGCGATCCGCGAGGAACTGGAAGGACCGCAGCAGTGACCGTTCTTGCGCAGGGTGGGACCGACGTCGGTAACCCGATCCTCAACATCGCCATCTTCGTCGCGTTCGTCGTCGTCACGATGGGCCTGGTCATCAAGGCCAGCCGCACGACGAAGAAGGCTTCCGACTTCTACACCGGCGGCGGCCAGTTCTCCGGCCCGCAGAACGGTTTCGCCATCGCCGGTGACTATCTGTCGGCCGCGTCGTTCCTCGGTATCGCCGGGGCGATCGCCGTCTACGGTTACGACGGCTTCCTGTACTCGATCGGCTTCCTGGTCGCATGGCTCGTCGCCCTGCTGCTCGTCGCCGAACTGCTCCGCAACACGGGCCGGTTCACGATGGCCGACGTGCTGAGTTTCCGGCTCAAGGAACGTCCCGTGCGTATGGCGGCGGCGCTCTCGACCCTCGCGGTGTCGCTGTTCTACCTGCTCGCGCAGATGGCCGGCGCCGGCGGACTGGTGGCGCTGCTGCTCGACATCGAGGGCAAGGTCGGCCAGGGCATCGTCGTCGCGGTCGTCGGTGTGCTCATGATCGTGTACGTGCTCATCGGCGGCATGAAGGGCACGACCTACGTGCAGATGGTCAAGGCCGTGCTGCTCATCGCCGGCGCAGGCTTGATGTTCGTGCTCGTTCTGTTCGCCGTGCGCGGCAACTTCTCGCAGCTGCTCGCCGACGCGCAGGCGATGGTGTCGAGCTCGTCGAACGAAGCGGTTGCGCAGCGTGACGTGCTCGCCCCTGGCGCCAAGTACGGCATCAGCAACATGTCGCAGATCGACTTCCTCTCGCTCGGCCTCGCGCTGGTTCTGGGTACCGCGGGTCTCCCGCACGTGCTGATGCGCTTCTACACCGTGCCCACCGCCAAGGAAGCTCGTCGCTCGGTCACCTGGGCCATCGCGCTCATCGGCGCCTTCTACCTGTTCACCCTGGTCCTCGGTTACGGTGCCGCGAAGGTGGTCGGCCCCGACGCGATCCTCGGTGCTCCCGGCAAGGAGAACGCGGCGGCCCCGCTGCTGGCCTTCGAACTCGGTGGAACGCTGTTCCTTGCGATCATCTCGGCGGTCGCCTTCGCGACGATCCTCGCGGTCGTCGCCGGCCTGGCCATCACCGCCTCGGCGTCCTTCGCGCACGACATCTACGCCAGCGTCATCAAGCGTGGCAACGCCACGGAGGACGAACAGGTTCGGGTCTCGCGGATCACGGTCGTCGTGATCGGTCTGGTGTCGATCGTCCTCGGCATCCTCGCCATGGGGCAGAACATCGCCTTCCTCGTGGCGCTGGCCTTCGCGGTCGCCGCCTCGGCGAACCTGCCCACGCTGCTGTACTCGCTTTTCTGGCGGAAGTTCAACACGACCGGCGCCCTGTTCAGCATCTACGGTGGTCTGATCAGCTGCCTCGTCCTCATCGTGTTCTCCCCGGCGGTATCCGGTGCCCCGTCGGCGATGTTCCCGGACGTGGACTTCTCGTGGTTCCCCTTGTCGAACCCGGGCATCGTGTCGATCCCGCTCGCGTTCGTCCTCGGGGTCGTCGGCACCTTCGTCGGACGCCGCAAGCAGGAGGACCGGTACAAGCAGGCGGAGATGGAGGTCCGCTCGCTCACCGGTGTCGGTGTGGAGAAGGCCGTCTCCCACTGATTCTCTGCGTCGCGGTGGCCCGCTCCCGATCCGGGGGCGGGCCACCGTCGTGTCGCGGGGCCCCGTCCTCGGAGCCGACCGTCTACTGTTGCGGACCATGGCGAAACTCGAAGTGTCCACCGACCTTCCGCTCGACCCGCACTCCGCCTGGGAGCACGCCTCCCGCCTCGAGTCGTTCGGGGAGTGGCTGAGGATCCACGACGGGTGGCGCAGCGACCTGCCGGACACCCTCGCCGAGGGCACCACCCTGCAGTCGGTGGTGTCGGTCAAGGGCATGCGCAACCGCGTCACGTGGACCATCGTCGAACTGGACGCGCCGCACCACGTGGTGTTGAAGGGGACCGGCAAGGGCGGCACGAAGTTCTCCATGCGACTCGCCGTCGCAGCTCGCGGGGACGGTTCGACGCTGTCGATGAAGATCGACCTCGGCGGTGCGCCCCTGTTCGGTCCGATCGGATCGGGGGTTGCGCGCGCCCTGCACGGCGACCTGCAGTCGTCGCTCGACACCTTCGCGCGCCGCTACGGCGGGAACTGACGCCTCCGGCGCAGCGTGAACCACGGACGGCTTCGTGGTGGCCCAACCCGATCTCATCGAGTCGGGACATGATGATCCGATGCGGCTGCGCTCCGACGGTGCAGCCGCTCCACGCCGCTTGCGTACCAACGCTTACCGAAGATCAGCGCCACGATCGCGAGTGCGTACACCAGCGGGGTCAGTTGCAGCGCAGCGAGCAGACCCAGACGGTCGGCGAGGATCCCGACGACGAACGGTCCGGTCGCCAGCCCCAGGACGTTGTTGGCGACGGTGAGAGTGCCGAGCGCGGAAGCCCGCACCGACTCGTGGGTCAGCCGTGCCACCATGGCCGCGGTGGGACCCGAGGACCCGGCGGCGAAGAATGCTCCGATCCCGATGAGAGTCAATTGCGCCGAACCGGGTGCCAGCTGGAATCCGATGCCGAGGGACACGAGCGATACGAGGCAGAATGCGATGGCGCTGGTCCACTTCGCCGACGGGTTCGTGCGGCTGACCCGGTCGGTGATCATCCCACACACCACCATGCCGGTGCCGATCAGCAGGACGAAGATCGATGCGACCATCCCGGCCTTGTCCGGGGCCAGACCGTACTCGCGGTTGAAGAAGCTGGGCGTCCATGCCAACAGCACCGCGGCGGTGAACATCTGCAGGCCGCCCCCGAGGTAGGCGCACCAGACGGCTGGGCTGGTGAACAGTGTGGAGATCGGTACCCGGATCGGGGGTGACGAATCCGGACGAGGAGACGGCTCGATCGGCGTGTCCTGACCGACTTTGTGCGCCGCCAACCTGCCTTCGGTGACCAGGGTGCGGAACAGGGCGACGAGGATCAGGCCGAGGACCGCCATGGCCGCGAACGACCACCGCCAGCTCAGGTGCACCGCGATGACGCCACCGAGCGCGACGCCGATGACCGAACCGAACGAGCCGCCGGCCATGAAGGCGCCGCTGAGTGCGGAATGGACCCGCGGGACGAAGACGCTCAGGATCACGGCGATGCCCACGCTGCCGTAGGCGGCCTCGCCGACTCCGACCAGGAAGCGGGCGATGAGCAGCTGTTCGTAATTGGCGGCCACGGCGCAGAACAGCGTCGCGATACTCCAGATCACCGCCATCAGGGTGAGGCTCCGCACCCGGCCCCACCGATCGGCGAGGAGCGACAGTGGGAAGGTCAACAGGCCCACCATCAGGGCGACGATGCTGGTGAGCGACGCGAGTTGCGAATCCGACAGTGCCCAATCCGCTTTCAGGAACGGGAAGACCGCGCTGAGCACCTGGCGCGACATGTAGTCCGAGAGCAGCAGTGCGAACGTCAGCGCGAAGACCAGCCAGGGATACGCGATCCGTCGGCGTGGACGCCTCTCGGGTGCGGGGTGACCGGAGTACGTGTGGACGCCCGGAGATTCGGGGTCGAGTTCGGCAGAGGTGCCGATCGGAATGGGGAGAATTCCCATGGGAGCTCCTCGGTAGGAAAGGGGTGGGTCAGGAACCGATGCTGCGGACCCGCTGGGCCTCGAGTTCCTCCGCAAGGATCGGGACACCGAGATTGCAGGCATGGATTCCGAGAACGCTGACCATCTGCAGCACGGTGAGGATCTCCTCGCGGGAGACGCCGAGGTCGAGCGCCGCCCGGATGTGCCGACGTACACCGGGGGCGTACATGTGGGTCGCAGCGGCGTCGATGGCGATGCTGAGCAGTTCCACGAATCGGGGAGTGAATACACCTCGCCGGTGAGGGAGGGCGTTCATCGCCATGAATTGCTCGGTCCACTCCGGGTCCCAATCGGACAGTTTGTCCCACAATGGGTTCCACTGTCCGTCTCGGCGCATGGCGTCCAGGGTCGGGGTCGGATCGGGTTCTGTCGTCACGCGACACTCGTTTCATGCGAAAGAAAGGGAGAGGTGGCAGGGTATGCATGCCGGTCCACGATTGTCGTGGTGCACATCACAATAATCGGTGTGCGACGTGCTTACTTATCCCTACGGGACACAGCTCTGTCCATTTCGGGACACTCAGGCTTCGGATCGCTTGCGCCATTCTCGGGGAGTCATGCCGAAACGGCGGGTGAACCAACGCGAGAACCCGCTCGGGGCCGAGAACGACAACATTTCCGAGATCTCGGCGAAGGTGTGGCGCCCGCTCGTCACCAGTCGCTGGGCGAGTTCGGCCCGGGTGTCGTCGACGACCCGGGTGAAGGTCTGTCCCGATCCGGCCAGGTGCCGGTGAACGGTGCGGCGATCCACACCGAGACTCGCTGCCACCTGGTCGACCGAACAGCGCCCGGTCGGTAACAGCAGTTCGACGAGCTCCCGGACCCGCCGTTCGAGCGCGGGGGTCTCGGATGCCGAGAGGTCGTCGAGGATCTGTTGCGAATAACTGCGGAGGACAGGATCGGAGAGGCGATTGGGTAGATCCAGATCGCCGGTGTACACGACGATTCCGGAATACTTGCCGTCGAAGACGAGGGGCGCGTCGAAGACGCGACGGTGCGTGCTGTCGTCGCCGGGCCGGCCGTGTTCGAAACACACCGATACGGGTCGCCAACGGTCGCCGAGCAGATACTGCAGAAGTTGGTGGATGACGGCGACCGCGAGTTCCGTGGCCTGACGCACGGGCATGGGTTCACCCGGTTCGACGCGTAGGACGATCGTCGACAGCCCGTCATGTTCGGTGACGTCGATGAACAGCGCCTCGTTGTACGTGTGCTGGAAACGGATCAGCATGCGCAGGGCGCTACGGGCGTTCGGTTCGTCGCGGATGGCCACGCTCAAGGGGCCGAGGGTCGACAGGCGTCGCCGTTCGGCGAGTCTCAGCGCGAAATCCTGGTGGGCGGTGACGGCAGCGGACAGTTCCAGCAGGCGGACGATCGACGCCGCCGGTACCCACCGGTCCTGCAGGTCGAGTCCGGACGGATCCAGCTCGACGCTGCGCAACAGCTCGATCGGGTCGACCGAGAGCGAGCGGGCGAGTTCGACGAAACCCGTCAGTGTTGCGTAGCGCGCCAACGGCTTCGGCAGCGTCATCGCGCATCTCCTCGATCTCCCGGCGACCGGAAGGACTGTCCCCGAATGACAACGAATATGTCCCGTAGGGATAAGTATTCCGGATCTGCGCTCGTTAGTCTCGTGTTATCGGCGTCACACCCACTCTGCGCTAGCAGAACGCTCGACATCCAAGGAGAACACAGATGGCACACGCGATCCGCTTCCACGAGACGGGCGGCCCCGACGTCCTCGAATGGGAAGCCGTCGAGGTCGGCGATCCCGGCCCCGGCGAAGTGCGGATCCGACACGAAGCCGTCGGCCTGAACTTTGCGGACACCTACTTCCGTACCGGGCTGTACCCGGCGCCGTTGCCGGCGGGAATGGGCGTCGAGGCCGCCGGCGTGATCGAGGCGGTCGGCCCCGGCGTCACCGATTTCCACGAAGGCGACCGCGTCACCTACACGGGAAGCCCGCTTGGTGCATACAGCACCGAACGAGTGATGGACGCCGCACACCTCATCACACTGCCGGACGGGATTCCCTTCGACACCGCGGCCGCGATGACCATGCGCGGCCTGACCGCGGCGTACCTCCTGCGCCGCATCCACCCCCTCGAAGCCGGCGACACGGTCCTGCTGCACGCCGCAGCCGGGGGCGTCGGCCTGATCTTCTGCCAGTGGGCGAAACGGTTGGGAATCAACGTCATCGGAACCACGTCCACTGACGAGAAGGCGGAGGTCGCTCGGTCCTACGGTTGTACCGAGGTCATCGTCCACACCCGTGAGGACATCGCGGAACGTGTGCGCGAGCTGACCGACGGAGCCGGTGTGCCGGTCGTGTTCGACAGCGTCGGAGCCTCGACCCATCGTTCCTCGCTCGATTCCCTCGCCCGCCGAGGCCTGCTCGTCGCGTTCGGAACGGCCTCCGGCCCCATCCCACCGATCAGCGCCATGGACCTCGCGGTCAAGGGCTCACTGTTCGTCACCCGGCCCGCGCTCGCGGACTACATCTCCGATCCGATCGAGCGAGCCGAACTGGCAAACGAGCTGTTCGCACAGGTCGCCGCCGGAGATATCGAGATCGAGATCAACCAGCGATACGCACTCGCCGAAGCCGAACGAGCGCACCGCGACCTCGAAGCCGGCATCAGCGTCGGCTCGTCGGTGTTCTCGCTCTGACCTTCGGCCCGATCCACCCCCTCACGCTCAGGAGACCGTCATGACCACCTTCGACCACGCCCACGTCCGGGACGAGACACGTCGCCGATTCTCGATGGACGTACGACCGCTGACCGGCAGCATCGGCGCAGAACTGCACGGCGTAGACCTCGCCGAGGTGGCCCGCGACGACGAACGGTTCGCAGAACTGAAGGCGCTGCTGCTCGAACACAAGGTGTTGTTCTTCCGGAACCAGGAGATGAGCAGGGCCGAGCACGTCGCGCTCGCCGAGCGTTTCGGCTCGCTCGAGGACCATCCGGTACTCGGCAGCGATCCGGAACATCCCGGCCTGGTCCGCATCTACAAGGACCTCGACAGCCCACCTGAGGCGTTCGAGAACTCCTACCATTGCGATGCCACCTGGCGGGAGAACCCGCCCATGGGATCGGTGCTCCGATGCGTCGAAGGTCCCGCCGTCGGTGGCGACACGATCTGGGTGAACATGGCACTCGCCTACGAGCAACTCCCGGGGCACGTGAAGGAACAGATCGCCGGGCTGCGCGCGCGTCACAGCATCGAGGCATCTTTCGGTGCGCGACTGCCGATCGACAAGCGACTCGCGCTGAAGGACCGGTTCCCGGACGCGGAGCACCCCGTCGTCCGCACCCATCCCGAAACGGGGGAGAAGGTCCTCTTCGTCAACAGCTTCACCACACACTTCACGAATTTCCATACGGCACAAAACGTCCGCTGCGGTATCGACTACGCCCCCGGGGCGGGCGAGCTGCTCCGGTACCTGCAGAGCCGGGCGACGATCCCCGAGTACCAGGTCCGGTGGCGATGGACGCCGAACAGCGTGGCGATCTGGGACAACCGGTCCACCCAGCACTACGCGGTCCAGGACTACTGGCCTGCCGTCCGGAGGATGGAGCGCGCCGGAATCGCCGGCGATCGTCCCTTCTGACCTTCGAGAACTTCCTTCTCTCATCACGCACGACCCGATCCACAGGAGACCACGATGCACTTCCACGACGATGCCCTGTTCCCCGAATGCCAGGAGAAGCTGGTCATCACCGCGGCCCCGTACGGACCCGAATGGGAGCCGGAGGATTTCCCGGAAGACCTGCCGCTGACGATGGACGAGCACGTCCAGCAGGCGGTGGACTGCTACGAGGCCGGAGCCACGGTGCTGCACATCCACGTTCGCGAACTCGACGGCAAGGGCAGCAAGCGTCTGTCGAAGTTCAACGAACTGCTCTCCCGCCTGCGCGAAGCGGTGCCGGACATGATCCTGCAGGTCGGAGGATCGATTTCCTTCGCGCCGGAAGGTGAAGGCGCCGAAGCGAAGTGGCTCTCGGACGATGTTCGGCACATGCTCGCCGAACTGGATCCCAAGCCGGACCAGGTGACCATCGCCATCAACACCAGCCAGATGAACATCATGGAGCTCATGACCGCGGACGACATCGCCGGCACCTCCATGGAGCGTCCGGAACTCGCGGTGACCTACCGGGAGATGACCGTGCCCGCCGGGCCGGAATGGGTCGAGGAGCACCTGCGGCGCCTGCAGGCCGCCGGCATCCAGCCGCACTTCCAGCTGTCGTCCGTTCCGCAGCTCGAGACCGTCGAACGCCTGATCCGGCGCGGCATCTACACCGGTCCACTGAATCTGACCTGGGTGGGGATCGGCGGCGGTTTCGACGGACCGAACCCGTACAACATCATGAACTTCGTCCAGCGTGTGCCGGACGGCGCGTGCCTGACGCTCGAAACCCTCATGCGTTCGGTGCTGCCGGTCAACACGATGGCCATCGCCATGGGGCTGCACACCCGCTGCGGCAACGAGGACACCCTCTGGGGACGCAAGGGCGAGAAGATGACCTCGGTCGAGCAGATCCGGCAACTGGTCCGTCTCGCAGACGAACTCGGCCGTGAGGTCGCCACCGGCAAGGAAGCCCGTGAGATCTACCGGATCGGCGAGACCTACCGCGACGCCGACGAAACGCTCGCCAAACTCGGCTACGCCCCCAACCGCCGCCCGGGACAGGTCGGCTTCACCCACCACGGCTGACACCCCTCGGTTCCCGTCCGATGGGAAATGCTCTGCACCAAGGAAAGTTTCGGAGAAGGATGAACGACACCGAACCGACCGTGATCATCGTGCCCGGCCTGCGCGACCACGTCGCCGACCACTGGCAGACACTGCTTGCCGATCGGCTCGACCGGGTCCGCACCGTACCCCCGCTCGACCACGACCGACTGAGCCTGAACGCACGGATCGCCGCTCTCGACGCGGTCGTCAGCGACGTCGACGGTCCGATCGTGCTGGTCGCGCACAGCGCCGGCGTCCTGATTGCCGTTCACTGGGCCCACACATCGACCAGATCGGTTCTCGGCGCGCTGCTCGCAACACCAGCCGATATCGAAAAGCCGCTCCCCGAAGGTTATCCGACCACGGACGACCTCGATCGAGGCGGTTGGCTCCCGATGTCACGTCGCCGCCTTCCCTTTCCGAGCATCCTCGCAGCGAGCAGCAACGATCCACTCGGGGACCGGCGTCGGGTCGCGGGGCTGGCCGAAGCGTGGGGCAGCCGGTTCGTCGACCTCGGTGAGGTCGGGCATCTGAATCCGGCCTCCGGCTTCGGTGACTGGCCCGCCGCCGATCTGTTCCTACAGGAACTGCTCCAGCGGTCCGGAGCAACAACGCGCGAGACCGCCCCCGTTCCGTCCGAATCCTGAAAGCGAACCCACGATGCTCAACCTGTCCGTTCTCCTGGAGGATTCCGCCCGACGGTATCCCGACCGGGACGCCTTGGTGCTGGGAAAGACCCGGATCGGCTACGGCGAACTCGACGCCCGAGCGAACCGGGTGGCCAACCTGTTGATCGCGCGTGGAATCGCGCCGGGCGACACCGTGGCGATGTCGATCCCCAACGTGCCGGAGTTCGTGATCGTCTACTACGGCATCCTCAAGGCCGGCGCCGTCGTGGTGCCGTTGAACATCATGCTCAAGGGACATGAAGTCGCCTACCATCTGCAGGATTCCGGCGCCCGGGCGTTCTTCTGCTCCGAAGGTGGACCCGACCTGCTCATCGGTGAATACGGTCGTGCCGGTTTCGCCGCAGCACCGAAGTGTCGCGACATGTTCGTCGTCGGCGGACTCGATGGTGCGGACAGTCTCGATACTGCGCTGGGGGAAGTATCGGATGTCCGCTCGTCGGTGGTACGTGATCCGCAGGACACGGCGGTGATCCTCTACACCAGCGGAACCACAGGAAAACCGAAGGGAGCCTGCCTTTCCCACTCGAACATGGTGACGAACGCGCTCACCGGGAACCGTCTGTTCGACAGTAGTCCGATGTGTCCCGACACGTACCTGGTGACCTTGCCGCTGTTCCACTCCTTCGGCCAGACCGTGACCATGAATGCGGGACTGTCGGTGGGAGCCACGCTGGTTCTCCTACCGCGTTTCGATGCCCGCACCGCACTGACACTGATGATCGAGCAGGACATCACCGTCTTCGCCGGGGTCCCGACGATGTACTGGGCTCTGCTCGATGCGGTGGACGAGACGGTCGACGTGCAGCGGATCGCCGCGACGATGCGCCGGGCGATCTCCGGTGGCGCCGCCCTGCCCGTCGACATCCTCACCCGCTTCTCCGAGCGCTTCGGTGTCCGGATCCTCGAGGGCTATGGGCTGTCCGAGACGTCTCCGCTCGCGTTGTTCAGCGATCCGGAACGCGACCCGCGGCCCGGATCGATCGGCGTCCCGGTCTGGGGAGTCGAGGCCCGCCTCGTCGATGCCGACTGGAACACAGTCACCGAAGTCGACACGGTCGGAGAACTGGCATTGCGCGGCCACAACGTCATGTCGGGATATCTCGGGCGGCCGGATGCCACCGCCGAAGCGATGCGAGACGGCTGGCTGCGTACAGGCGACCTCGCTCGCAGGGACGCGGACGGCTTCTACTACATCGTCGATCGAGCGAAGGATCTGATCGTGCGCGGGGGCTTCAACGTCTACCCCCGCGAGATCGAGGAAGTACTGATCACCCACGAGGCAGTGTCGCTCGCAGCGGTCGTCGGCGTCCCCCATGAGGTGTACGGCGAGGAGGTCGGCGCATTCGTCATCCTCGAGGCAGGGGAGCAGACCACGGAAGAAGAGTTGATGTCCTGGTGCCGCGACCGGATGGCGGGATACAAGTATCCGCGCTCGATCGAGATCGTCACGACGCTTCCGACGACCGCGACGGGCAAGATCCTCAAACGCGAACTCGTCGCCACGGTACGGACGAGCACGGTATCGACGAGTCAGGGTTCGTCGGATGTCGGCTGAGGTCGAGGTGACGTCGGCGCCACAGGACGTCGTCCGCCCGGAAACGACGTCGGTGGGTCCGCGTTCCCGAGCGGCCGCCCTCGCCGCAGGTATCGCGGTGTGCGCGGCCGGCGCTGCGATCGCGATCGGGTTCGGCCGACTGCTCCCTGCCGTGAACCCGATGCTGATCGCGATCGCGTTCGGAGCACTGGTGGCCAATCTGATTCCCGTCCCGGCGTGGATCGGCCCAGGTGTGGATTTCTCGGCCAAACGGCTGCTGCGCCTCGGCATCGCCGTGCTCGGCCTCCAACTGGTCTTCCACGACATCCTCGCCCTCGGGTGGGGTGTCATCGCGCTCGTCGTGGTCATCGTCGCGGCCGGGATCACCGGGACGATGTACCTGGGGCGGGTCCTCGGACTTTCGTGGACTCAGCGGGTCCTCATCTCGTGCGGATTCTCGATCTGCGGCGCCGCGGCGGTGGCTGCCGCAGACGGAGTCGTCGACGCGAAGCGCAAGAAGGTGATCACCTCGATCGCGTTGGTCGTCGTCTTCGGCACACTGATGATCCCGGGGATTCCGCTGCTGGTGGGAGTTCTGGGGATGGACGACCTGCAGTCCGGCATCCTCGCCGGTGGATCGATCCACGAGGTCGCGCAGGTGGTCGCCGCCGGAGGCATGATCGGCGGCGGAGCCCTCGCCGTCGCCACCGTGGTCAAGCTTGCCCGTGTCCTGATGCTGGCCCCGGTGATGGCATATCTGGGCGTGGTCCGCCGACGGCGCAGTCGCGAGACGGGCGTCCACGAGGACACGGTCGGCCGGCAGCCACCTCTGGTGCCGGTGTTCGTGATCGGATTCCTGGCAGCGGTGGCGGTGCGGTCCTCCGGCGTGCTGCCCGACGTCGTGCTCGAACAGGCCGCGCTCGTGCAGTCGGCGTTGTTGACCACGGCCATGTTCGGCTTGGGCCTCGGGGTTCGCGTGGGACTGCTGCGTTCGATCGGACTACGACCGTTCGTAGTCGCTGCGGCCTCCACGCTGTGGGTGATGCTGATCGCCCTCGTCGGCGCCCTCCTGCTGAGCTGAACGGTCCGCGCCCGGCTTGCCGGCACAGCGGAACGTTCGGTGTCGCAGAATTCTCTACCGGCAAAACACCTCTCACCCGCGCACGATCGTGCCAAGCTCGGAAGTGGTGGTCGGTCCTCGACCCGAGAAGTTCGTCCGGCCCGCAAGGTCGGCTGTCCGGGCGCGCAGGAACGATTGCGAGGTCGAGTCGATGGCCGAGGAACACGAATCGCACCGGGGCCCGGTATCCGCCGACTCCCGCTGGTGGGCGTGGACCGCTGTCGTGGTGCTGTTCGTTGCCATCGGGCTTCCGATCGCCGAAGCCGGTCTGCGCGGTGTCGTCGCGCTGCTGCTGGTCGCGGCGGCCGGTGCAGCTCTGGCCGTTGCCGCGGCTTACTGGTTCCTCACCCACCGGGGCGTGATCCGCGGGGCGGCTCTGGCCGTGACCGTCCTCGCGCCGGTGGTCGTGGTGATCGTCTTCGCGGCGTCGGGTCACCTGTGGGTTGCGATCGTGTCGGTGCTGCTCGTCGCCGTGGCGGTCGCGTGCGGGCGCCGCGCCCTGCGGGCCGATCGCGTGAGTCCGCAGCCGGAGTTCCCGGCCGTTCCCGTGCAGCATCCGTTCTTCGTGATGAATCCACGCTCGGGCGGGGGCAAGGTCGTCCGTTTCGACCTGCAGCACAAGGCCGAGGAACTAGGGGCCGAAGTGGTGTTGCTGAGCGGTCCGCAGCAACTCGACGTCACCGAGCTGGCGGAGAAGGCCGTCGAGCGCGGGGCGGACCTGCTCGGCGTCGCAGGTGGTGACGGAACGCAGGCCCTGGTCGCGGCGGTCGCGGCGGAACACCGGCTTCCGTTCGTGGTGATCAGCGCCGGAACCCGCAACCATTTCGCTCTCGACCTCGGACTGGATCGGGAGGATCCCGCCGCGGGTCTGGACGCCCTCCGGGACGGGGTCGAACTGCGCGTCGATCTCGGCCGGATCAACGGGCGACCGTTCGTCAACAATGCGTCCTTCGGGGTCTACGCAGAGATGGTGCGGAGCCCTCAGTACCGTGCCGACAAGACGGCGACGGTGCTGCAGATGCTGCCCGATCTGCTCGGTGAGCAGGGCAGGCCGGGCCTGCGGGCGCACATCGACACCGAGACCGTCGAGGGACCTCAGGCGGTGTTGGTCAGCAACGGTCCGTACGCCTTCGACGACCTGGCAGGAATGGGCCGACGGCCCCGCCTGGACAACGGCCGGCTCGGTGTCGTCGCGATCTCGGTCTCGAACGCACGCCAGGCGGTCGGCCTGTTCCGTCGCACCCACAACCGAGGCCTGTTGCAGCGCACCGCCACAGAAGTGGTCGTCGATGCGGACGTACCGGAGATTCCGGTCGGAGTCGACGGTGAGTCGGTGATGCTGTCGACACCCGTCCGATGCACGATCTCCACCGGAGCGCTACGAGTTCGTGTTCCCCGCAACCGTCCGGGAGCGCGTGTGCCGCCCCCGCACCTCGATTCCGTTCGGTTGCGGAAGATATTGTGGCCGAATTGAACTCTTCGGATCTCACATTCCGGCGTATCCCACGACTTCAATGGAGGGATGTGTAGATGGATGGCGTATACCGGTGATCCCGTCCTGATGGACGACCTACTGTTCCGGCCGGTGCACTCCCTGATCGACCAGAGCCTGCATTCCAAGATGGGCGCAACTACCACGAACGGGGACGGCTTCGGCATCGGCTGGTACGGAGAGGGCCCGAGGCCCGCATTGTTCAAGTGCATCGAACCCGCCTGGAACGAGAGCAACCTCCGCGAGCTCGCCACGCAGATCCGGACGCCGTTGATGTTCGCGCATGTCCGCGCCTCGACGGGAACTCCGGTGCAGCGCACCAATTGCCATCCCTTCCGCTACGAGAACAGGTTGTGGATGCACAACGGGGCGGTGCACGGATTCCACCTCATGAAGCGGGATCTGGCGATGGCCGTCGATGCGAGTCTCTACGACGCGATCCGGGGGTCGACGGATTCGGAGATGCTGTTCTACCTCGCGCTCACCTTCGGCCTCGCCGACGACCCGTTCACCGGCGTGGCGAAGGCCGTCGGTTTCGTGGAGGACGTCGGAGCACGCATGAGCGTCGAGAATCCCATACAGGGAACGATCGCCACAACCGACGGCAGCAGCGTCTGGGTGTTCCGGTATTCGACGGAGCGGAAGACGCGCTCGTTGTTCTACTCGGCCGACATCAAGGCGATACGGGCGCAGCATCCTGAAGTGGAAGTGCTGTACCAGCTGGGGGACGACACCCGCTTCGTGGTGTCCGAACCCCTTCGGGATCTCGAAGGGGCCTGGCTGGAGGTTCCCGAGTCGAGCGCGGGTGTCGTTCGGGGGAGCGACCAGGAGTTCCGGCCGTTCGCGCCGATCTCACCCGTGCGCTCGATGTGATCACGACGAATTTCTCGCTACCGGAGTCGATGCACGAACTGTTGCCCACGACCGGGATCTTCTCGGCGAAGGGGGCACCGAGGCCGAGAAGTCTCGGATCCGGCGTCCTGATCGTTCATCCAACCGGCGGTAGTTCGGGGCGAATCATCGAGGTGGTGTACACATCCGCCGCTGGCGGTACCACCGTTCGGTCGGTCAACCGACAGTCCACCCGGGGGTGTGGTGCGCCCGGCGCCACTCGCGTTCCCATTCCTGCATTCGGTGGTGCTCGTTGTACCGATGTATGCCGTACCAGAACCCGACCCCGCCCACCAACACGGCCGCCCACACGGCTATCGCTGTGAGCACGGCCGTAGTTGCGCTGTCCGTCCCGCTGTGGGGAGCATCGACCGGGACGCCGCTGGGGTCCACCCACAGGTCGATCGTCGCGCCGGGTTGCGCGTCGAGCGGCCGACTCAGCCGGCCGGTGTGGGTGTGCCCGTCCACATTCCACCGCACCCACCGGAGTTCGGTCTGGTCGACGGCGGGCGGGAGCGGTGGGGCGGTCTCCGGCGCCGCGGCATCGGTGGGAGCGGTGTCCAGGACGGTTGCTTCGACCTGACGGTGGGTGTGGATGTCCTGGCGGGCCTGCTCGACCAGCGTGCCGTAGGTGACGGTGCCGACGGTGGCTGCCAAAGGCACCATCATCACCATAAAGGCGACCACCGCGAGAGCTACCGTCGACTCGAGCCGGTCGCGGCGGCGCAGCAGGGGGCTCCGGTGCCAGGGCGCGCGCCGCCACAATCGCACGGAGAACGACGGTCCGGTGGTCATCATCGGCTCGGCATCTCGCCGCGCCCCGGGGTGTCTTGTTCCAGGGCACGAGTCTTGAGCTGCTCGAATTCGGCTGCGGTGATCGCCCCGGACTCGTGCAGCGTCTTCGCGTCGGCGATCTGATCGACGGCGGATCTGCCGGCCGCCTGCCGGATGTACTGGTCGGTGGCGTGTCGGGCGGCGAGTTGAGCCTCTCGGGCCCGGATGGCCATGTCCTGTCCGCGCACGATCAGGTAGAGCAGGGCGCTGAAGAAGGGAATCAGGATCAGGGCGATCACCCAGACGGCTTTGCCCAGCCCGGACACGGTGTGGTCGCGGAACAGATCCGTCAGGATCTGGAAGAACACGAGCAGGTACGCCATGAAGGCGAACACGATGATCGTGTACCACAGGAGATCCCAGAACGAGTCCATGATGTGCACCTCCGGTGAAGGGACCGGCGACACAGGCCGAGAAGTTCGGAGCGGTCTGGCCGCGGGGGAGAGTACGTCTTTCTGCCACCGCACCGCCGTAGCTAGGGCACCGGGGCTTTCGGCTTTTCGACCAGGTCGAGCAGACGTTGGCGGGCGAGGCGTTCGCCCAGCTCCGGCAGAGCCGGCGCCGGAATTCCTCGCAGGTCCTCCAGGCAGCTCGCAACCACTGCCTCGATCCGATACCGCGGGAGGTGGCCCTCGAACTCGGCGGCAAGCCGATCCGCGATCTGACTGTCGGGTGTGGCGCGCACAGTGCTCATCTCGAGTCCTGCGTTCTCTGGTCACCGAAGTCGAGAACGACGGTGTCACCGCGTTCGATCGTCCGGTTACCGACCTCGTGGTACCGATCCGCGCTGTCGGTCCGGACTCGACGACGGTGAATCGTCCTGCTCGTGCCCGAATCGGCGTGACAACGCTGCCGGCTCCGCTGCAATCACAATTCTGCGAGGGCGTCGCGCAAGGGCTCGCCGCTCGATCGGTCCCCCAGCATCGATATCATCGACACGGTCACTTCCCACACGGGGCGCTCATCGCCCTCTTTTGCCGAATTGTGCGCCTGCTCGGTCGGACACCGCAACATATTCCGGTAAGTTCGCTTTCCGATTCAGCAACGAGCGGGGTCTCCGCACGATGCACGGGTTCCGGACCCTGCGACGGTCTCACCTGCCGCTGGCTACGGCGTGGGCCCGCATTGCCCGGTCCATCCACTATCCGCCGGTGGCGGACATCGTGACGCGTGTGGCACTGATCTTCTTTGCCTATCCCGGGTCTCGCGGAACGGCTTTCCTTGTCACGCCGGCGCCGACGGGTGCAGTGTGGAAGCGGTGTCAGAGCAGTCCGGGTGCGGCTCCCGGCGCCGCGGGCGGTGCGTCGGGTTCACGCATCATCCGGAAGGAGTTCAGCAGTCCGAGCAGTCCGGCGAGGATGGGCACGAGCAGCGCAGCCTGCAGCGCGACGGGCCGGGCGTCGGTGTTGATGCGGACGATCTCGTCGCGGATCTCGGGTGGCCGGCCGGCGAGCAGTGCCTCGAGTTGGGTATTGCTCATGACTTCGGCGTCCTCCTCGAGGACCTGCGCGATGTGTTGCTGGTCCTCGGGCGGCAGGACGGTGCTCGACTGCGTCATGGCGGTGAACGTGAATGACAAGGTGGCCAGCATGACGGCCCCGGCGAAGGCCAGTCCGAACGACAGCCCGAACGACCCGGCCGCGGAATTGGTGCCCGCAGCCTCACTGACCCGCTCTTCCGATATCGGGGCGAGGGTGTAGTTGTTCAGTTGCGAAACGAGCAGCCCCAGTCCGGCGCCGACGACGACGAGCGGTGCCAATAGCGCCCACCCGAAGTCCGCGCGGGGTACCAGCGGGAGGAGCACGGCGACGCCGACGGTGACGAGCACGAACCCCCACCGAATGATGACTGCGGGACGGCGGTTACCCGCCTTGTTCCCCGCGAGCAGAGCGACGGCGAACATGCTCAGCGACAGCGGTGCGAGTGAGAGACCGGCCTGCATGGCGTTGTACTCGAGCACCATCTGCAGGTAGATGGGCAGCGCGATCATGGTGCCGCCCAGCGCGATCTGCTGGAGCATCTGCCCGGTGACACCGAGCCGGAACACCTTCGACCGGAACAGGTCCGGGTCCAGCAGAGCAGGTTCGCCGCGCCGTGCGCGGCGGATCAGCCAGTAGGTGAGAGCGGTGAGCGCGGCGGCGCCGGTGAGCAGCAGTGCCGCGACCGCCTCGCCGCCCTCCTGCCACACCAGGATCCCGAGCACGATCCCACCCATGCCGAGGACCGAGAGCACGGCTCCGATCGGGTCCACGCCGCGCGGCCCGGTGTACGGCACGTCCCGGACGAGCCCGATGCCGGCCAGCACCACCGCGATGATCACCACTTCCAGGGCGAACCCGACCCGCCACGACAGGTAGGTGGTGACGAAGCCGCCGAGTAATGGGCCGACTGCAGCGGCGATCGCAGCTGCCGCGCCGACGAGTGCGTAGACCTTCTTCTGCGCGGCGCCGTGGAAGTTGCCGTGTACCAGTGACTGCATGGCAGGCAGCAGCAGCGATGCGCCGATCCCACCGACCACCGCCCACAGGAGGATCACCACGGTCAGTCCTTGCGCGAGGGTCATTGCCGCCGCGCCCGTCGCGTAGCCGAGCAGTCCCAGCACGTAAGCGCGTTTGCGGCCGATCAGGTCACCGACCTTGCTGCCGATCAGGATGAACGCCGCCGAGACCAGCGCCTCGAGCGCGATCGCGGACTGCACACCGCTGACGGTGGTGTCGAGGTCGCGCACCACCGCCGAGATCGACACGTTCATCAGCGACGTGTCGACGACAAGGACGAACATCGCCATCGCGAGAAGGACGGCGAGCAACCGACTTCGGCCGGACAGCTGACTGTTTTCGGCGGAAGAGATCCCGTCGGCCATGGCAGATCCACCACCTCACCGTTGTGAACCGGCGGTGAACCGACCGGTCGACCAGTGTTGATCCGACAGTAGGTCACCCGAGCGCCCCTCACATCGGGAAGTCGACAGCGCGGCAAGCTTGAAAATGCAGCGCCTACAGCAGATCGGACGTACAACCCTTTACGGTGCGCCGCGTCGCGTCGGCAACCACCTCGGTGAAGGAACCACCGCGCTCGAGGATGCGACGTTGTCTGATCGCGCCGTTGCCTCGGTCCAGGGTTACCGCCAGGGCGTCGTGCACGGGGCGATATGCGTCGAGTTCCTCGAGGACCGGGCGGACCTGCACGAGCAGTCGCCGGATCAGGTCGACTGCCGGAACCAACTGCTCAGAGCCGAGATCCACACCGTGCCCGGCCAGACCGTCCCGCGCGGCTCTCCAGCACGCGGTGACCGATCCGCTCGGAGGTTCGAAGATCGGTGTGCCGACCGCTACGAGCCGGCATCCTGCGCGCGCTGCGGCGTCGGCGGCCGTCGCGCG
>NZ_JBKFBA010000023.1:80761-87682 GCF_053345925.1 Rhodococcus sp. C26F | reverse complement strand
GTCCTCGTGACGGTCGATGAGAACTGCACGGCCGTTCGGTTTACAGGCGTGAACGCACGGCTGCGGACAGGCGCTTGCCGTCGGCCTTGCCTGCCGCGATCTCGGTGGCGGCCTTCATCACCTGGCCCATGTTCTTCGGACCCGGCCGCGCGCCGAGTTCCTCCGCGACGCGCGCGAGGGCGGTGTCGACGACGTCTACGAGCTCGGCATCGGTCAGCGGGGTGGGCAGGTACTCGTCGATGATCCGCGCCTCGGCGTGCTCCTTGGCCGCGAGCTCGCCGCGTCCGTTCTCGGTGTAGACCTCGGCGGCCTCGCCCCGCTTCTTCGACTCCTTCGCGAGGACCCTGAGCACCTCGTCGTCGGACAGCTCACGCGCCTCCTTGCCGGACACCGCCTCGTTCCGGATCGCCGCGAGCAGCATCCGGAGCGTCTCGGTCCGCAGCTTGTCCTTGTCCTTCATCGCTGCGGTCAGGTCCGTCCGCAGCCTGGATTCGAGGGAGGATGTGGTGTCGCTCATGCCGGAAACGCTACGCGGGGCAGGCGAACCACGTGCGAGGTCCACGCACGGCGGTACGCTGGAGAAGTGCCTGACCTGTCTGCAATTCGCCGCGTAACCCTCGGTGCTGCCGGCGCCGCCGCTCTCGGCCTCGGTTACGCCACGCTGATCGAACGGAACGCGTTCACTCTTCGCGAGGTCACGGTGCCGGTGCTCGCGCCCGGCGCGTCGACATTGCGGGTCCTGCACATCAGCGACCTGCACATGACTCCCAACCAGAAGCTGAAACAGAACTGGTTGCGCGAGCTCGACGGCCTCGAGCCCGACCTCGTCGTGAACACGGGCGACAACCTGTCGCACCCGAAGGCCGTTCCGGCCGTCGTCCAGGCGCTCGGCGGACTCCTCGCCCGCCCGGGTCTGTTCGTCTTCGGGAGCAACGACTACTTCGCTCCCGTGCTGAAGAACCCGCTCGCCTACTTCGACAAGGACCACGACCGCGTCTACGGTCCTCCGCTCCCGTGGGGCGACCTGCGTGCGGCGTTCACCGAACGTGGCTGGCAGGACATGACGCACGTGCGCCGCGACATCGAGATCGGCGGCGTGCGCATCGCCGTCGGCGGTGTCGACGACCCGCATCTCGACCGCGACCGGTACGAGACGATCGCAGGTGCGGCCGATCCCTCGGCCGATCTGCGACTGGGCATGACGCACTCCCCCGAGCCGCGGGTGCTCGATCGCTTCGCCGAGGACGGCTACGACCTCGTCCTCGCGGGCCACACCCACGGCGGCCAGCTGTGCCTGCCGTTCTACGGCGCGCTGGTGACCAACTGCGGGATCGACCGGTCGCGGGTGAAGGGCGCGTCGCGCTGGGGTGCCCACATGCGACTGCACGTCTCCGCGGGCATCGGCACGTCGCCGTTCGCTCCCGCCCGGTTCTTCTGCCGTCCGGAGGCCACTCTGCTGACCCTCGTTCCGGCCTCGCGCGACACCGCGCAGCAGGCCAGCGGTGACGCGACAGAGCGCGCCGGGTTGCGTCGCTGACCAGCCGATTTAATCTTCTGCGGCCTCGTGTTGTAAGCTGACCGAGGTTCAATACGGGGTGTGGCGCAGCTTGGTAGCGCGCTTCGTTCGGGACGAAGAGGTCGTGGGTTCGAATCCCGCCACCCCGACTCGTGGAAGAACTCGTCAGGGCACTTTCTCCTCACGGAGAAGGTGCCCTGACTGCTTTCCCGACTACGTTTCCGGGCCTGCCCGGACCCGGGATGGGGTCGCAAGGACCGAGTGGTTCCGGCTGTAGACGAAATAGATGATCAGGCCGAGGAGCATCCACGCGACGAACCGCAGCCATGTTTCGACGGACAGATTCACCATGAGCCACACACATGCGATCACAGCAAGGATCGGCACCAGAGGTACCAGTGGCACCCGGAACCCGCGTTCGAGGTCCGGTCGCGTGCGCCGCAACACGATCACGCCGATCGACACGAGTACGAACGCGAAGAGTGTGCCGATGTTGACCATCTCCTCGAGAGTGCCGAGCGGCACGAGCCCCGCGAGTACTGCGATGATCACCGCCACGAGCACCGTCGTACGTACCGGAGTTCCATGGCTGCCCGTGTGGGAGAGCCCGCGTGGCACGAGTCCGTCCCGTGCCATCGCGAACAGCACCCTCGTCTGACCCAGCATCAGCACCATCACGACCGTGGTCAGACCCGCGAGGGCACCGATCGAGATCAGGTTCTTGGCCCAGTCCATCCCGTTGAGTGCGAAGGCCGTCGCCAGCGTCGACTCGTCCCCTTCGAGCTCGGTGTAGTCGACCATGCCGGTGAGGACGAGGCTGACGGCCACGTACAGCACCGTCACGATCGCGAGCGAGCCGAGGATGCCGATCGGCACCGCCTTCTGCGGGTTGCGCGTTTCCTCGGCCGTGGTGGCGACGACGTCGAATCCGATGAACGCGAAGAACACCAGGCTGGCTGCGGCCAACAACCCGTACCAGCCGAAGGTGCTGCCGCCTGCCCCGGTCGCGAACGAGAACAACGACTGGTGCAACCCCTCACCGGTGTCGCCGGCTTCGGAGGGCGGGACGAACGGCGAATAGTTCTCGGTCTCGATGTAGAAGGCGCCGAGAACCACCACGAACACCACCACTGCGATCTTGATCGACGTGATGACCAGTGAGACCCGGGACGAGAGTTTGGTTCCCGTGGCGAGCAGCACGCCGATCACCGCGACGATCAGGATCGCACCCCAGTCGATCTTCACCGGTCCGATCATGACGCTCGACGACACGGCCACGACCTCGTGGAGGTAGAGCGACCACCCCTTCGCCACCACCGCTGCGGCGAGGGCGAACTCGAGGATGAGATCCCATCCGATGATCCACGCGACGAACTCTCCGAAGGTCGCGAACGAGTAGGTGTAGGCGCTGCCGGCGACAGGCACGGTCGAGGCGAACTCGGCGTAGCAGAGGGCTGCGAGCGCGCACGCGATCGCAGCGAACACGAAGGCCAGGGACACCGACGGACCGGCGACGTTACCCGCGGTGCGGGCGGTGAGCGTGAAGATGCCTGCGCCGATGACGACTGCGACGCCGAACACGATGAGGTCCCAGGCGGTCAGGTCCTTGCGCAACCTCGAATCCGGTTCGTCGGTGTCGCGGATGGACTGCTCCACCGACTTGGCACGCAGGAGTCCGGCCCTCGGGGTCCTACCGATCCGAGTCATCGCGATCCTCTCCCCGGAGGGAACCCCATCGCTTCGGGCACGACCCGAGGTTGCGAGCTGTTCTGCCGCAGGGCGTAAGAGCAGAATAGGCCGCCATCCGCTCCTGGAACGGTGCTTCTGTGCAGAGAAAAGAGGACGCCGCGCTCGCGCAAAAGATTCTTCAAGTTTGTTTAGGCGCGAAAAACCGACTTGCATGCCCTAAACTGAAACGCGGCACCGCACTCGCGAGACGCTCCGACTCCGGTCGGGGGGAACGGAAATCAGCGGATGACGCGACGACACAGGGCCTCCCAGCAGGGCGCGCCGGAGAACTCCGGAGGTTCCACACTCACCAGGTCACGACCACGGCGACGACGGTGGCCCGCCGTCCTCGTGCTCGTCGCGTGCGCGTTCATCGCCGCGGGAGTGCCCGTCTACGTGGCCCCGCAGATCGAGATCGAGAACCTCAGCCCGTATCGCCGGGCCGATGCGATCTTCGTCCTCGGCGGTGCGATCTACGAGCGCTATCCCTACGCGCTCGAACTCGCACTCGAAGGCTTCGCACCCGAGGTCGTGGTGTCGAATCCCAACGGCACGAAGGACGTCTGGTTGACGGACCTGTGCGACCACCCGCGTTACGAATTCCCCGTCACGTGCTTCGAGCCGGATCCGCCGACCACTCGCGGTGAAGCGATGGAACTGCGTCGCCTCGCGGAGCAGCGCGGCTGGGAGAGCGTCATCGTCGTGACGTTCGTACCTCACGTCTCCCGCGCGCGCTTCATCCTCGACCGATGCTTCGACGGCGAACTCATCATGGCCGCCAGCCCTGCCGACATCGCCCTGTCGTACTGGGCGTGGGCGTACGCCTACCAGACCGCCGGCTACATGCGGGCCTTCTCGCACACGGGGTGCTGAGGTGGGACGTCAGGGCAGCAACCGGTCGAGGAACCGGTTGCTGAACACCCGATGCGGGTCGTACTGCTCGAAGGCTGCGAGCGCGGCGTCCCAACCCTGCCCGGACGGCAACCCGGTGCGGTACATGGCCGGCACCGTCTCCCCGAGGAAACCGGGGTCGCGGTAGCCGCCCTGGTCGTCGAACGCCCAGCCCTTCGACCACTCGGAACGGAAGGTCGCGTAGTCGCCCGAGTAGTGGGCGGCCATCCACTGCTCCATCTCGTGGAAGAAGGCCGGCATCCCGGCCGTTCCGGGGATGGAGACCACGTTCATCCAGATCGCGGTGTCCCAGTCGGGGCGGTCGGGGCGGGGACGCACCGGCGACAGGTCGGGCACACCGGCGGCGTCGACGAGCACCTCGTCGGCGTCGTCGACCTTGCACAGACGCACCTCGAACGGCATGTTCACGGGGTACTGGCCGAGCGAGGCGTAGTGCGTCATCCGCTCGTGCAGCCACGTCGTGAACTCGTTGATGACGCGGGCGATGTTGTCGCGTCTCGTCACGACGACACCGCCGCCAGCGACCACGCGCAGGGTCGCGGCGCGCAGGTAGAACAGCAGGTCCTTGGACCAGCCCCACAGATCGTTCGTGCCGGTCGCTGCGAGTCCCGCTGCCACCGCACCGAACTGCGACGCACCGAAGGCCGGTGTGACGCCCTGGGCGCCACGCACGACCTGTCCCAGCAGGTCGGTGAGTTCCTCGGGCAGACTGTCCGAGAAGTAGTAGTTGTACGGACCCTGCACCTCACGGGAGGCGGCGGGCTTCTCCGGGGAGACCGACCAGATCTTGAGCCAGGGTGTCTCGGTGAAGGGGAACCAGATCGCCTCGACCCGCCCGTGCTCCTCGACGTAGCGCTCGAAAGTGCGCCCCGGCGAGCCGGGCGGGGCGAACAGTTCGCGCCACGGGATGTCGGTGAAGCTCTGGCAGCGCACTCGGTAGTTCGCTCCGGCCTGCAGCGTCACCGAAGTGACGAAGGTGCGTCCGAGGTGGGCGAGCAGGGGTCCGATCTCCGGTTCGGCGCGGCGGAACTCGCGGAGTTCGTAGGCACCGGCCGACGGGTTCCACACCACGGCGGTCAGAGCCAGGACGAGATTGGACAGGGAGCCGAACGACTGGCCGGGGATCACCGTCTCCCCCGCCGCCGGGTAGGTGGCTCCGTGGGCACCGATCGACAGTGCCCCCGCGATGGAGATGTCGCCGATGGCGGGCGAGTTGGCCCAGCCCAGTCCGTTCGCTTCGAGCGCGGTGAGGATGGATTCGATGCTCGCGCCACCTCCGGCCGTCACGCGCGGAGGTGCGGCGTCCGCGTCGACGACGACCTGGTTCAGCTGCGACATGGTGTCGACCAGCACGACGTTCTGGATGTCCTGCCCGGCCTCGAGGGTGAGCGGACTCCAGCTGTGCATCGATCCGCGGGGACGGATGCGGAAGCCGTGGGCGTGCGCCCAGTTCGCGAGGCGGACGACGTCGTCGGCGGTACGCGCGGTCGCGGTCCACACCGCGTCGAACCGGATGGTCTTCGCCCAGTTGACGAACTGTTGCTGCGAGAGCGGGATGTCGGCCGGGAAGTCCGGTGGCGCCGGGATCGTGGCTGCCGGGTCGCCGAACGGTACCGCACCCGCGAGCGTCCATCCCGTGCCTGCAAGGACGGCCGCTCCCGCGGCTGCTCCGAGAAGACCGCGACGGCTGAGGGTGGGACCAGAGGCTCGAGCGCTCACGAGGGCGGGTTCCGTTCTGTTCTGCGGGCACGGACTCCGCAAAAATAGAACAAGTTCTTTTTATTCTCCAGTACCGCTACCGGTGTGCGGCGCCCTCGCTCCAGAACGACAGACCCGACGCCTCCAACGTGCCGAGGATGTGTTCGGGAGCGCCGTCGACCGACCAGACCGCCATCGCGACCGCCGCCACGGTGAGGGCCGGACCGAGAATGCCGAGCTCGAACGGGCCACCCGCACGGATGGACAACGCCGACGGCAGCTTGATCTCCCACCAGCGCGACCCGCGCCAGGGCACGAACGGAGCGAGGAAGGGGATGCCCTCCTTGGTGATGGCGTCGCCGAGACAGTGCGTCGCGCATCCGAGGGCCACCGCGACCCCCAGGCCCGTCGACGCAACCTCCTGCGGGAACCACGTCCACGACAGGATCGACAGCACTGCCGCGCTCAGGGTGACGACCACCCACCCGCGCTTCTTCGCCCACGACCCGAACAACCCGCGCAGTGCGAGACCGAGAGTGACGAACAGGACCCCGATGATCGCCTCCCTGCCGAAGCTCGCGACGAGCGCCGAGACTCCGGCGCCGAGCAGTGCCGCGAACAGCGCGGTGTGCGTCATGGTGCGGTGCCCGCCGCGCCGCTTCCGGTCGCGGCTGCCCTTGGTGAGCGAGTAGTAGCCGAGCGAGACCGCGTCGATGCCCTTGGCGAAGGTCTGGCTCACGGGCCCGAACGACCTCGCGACCGTCGACTGGGCCGTGTCGAGATCCGGAAGCAGGGCCGCCCCCGAACACACCGCCGCGAAGGCGAAGGTCTCCGCGGTGGATGCGGGTGCACCCCAGTCGGGAGGAAGCAGATCGGCGACGACGAGCCCCACCAGCGCCCCGGATACTGCATGGGTAGGACCCATCACCATGTCGGACAACACCTTTCGACGAACGAGCGCGAACCCGGCCCCGCGTGACGACGCCGGCCCGGATCTCCAACCTAACAACCACAGCCGACACAGCTGTCACACGCGTGTTCGAACAGCCGATATGTTCGGCAGACGC
>NZ_JBKFBA010000023.1:23806-80748 GCF_053345925.1 Rhodococcus sp. C26F | reverse complement strand
GGTGGACGGCCCTGCCGTCTGTGCCGGATTCCTCGTTTGCGAGGAAGATGGAGTTGTTGCCGTCGGATGGAGGGAGAGCGACATGGACACCACGCTGATCGTGCTGGCGCTGGCAGCCCTGATCTACTGGTGGGGACTGCTCTGATCCCGCCCCATCTCCCCCGGTGACGGGTCAGGCTCCGGCGCGCACGCCCGCCTCGACCCGCTTGCCGAGCTCCTCGTCGACGTTGCGCCAGTACTCGAAGATCCGCTCGTAGAGCGCCTCCGAGGTACCGCCGAGGACGTGTCCGACGATGTTGTTCACGAGGCGTTCGCGTGCCGCGTCGTCCATCACGTCGCGGACGAGGGTGCCCGCCTGACCGAAGTCGTCGTCCTCGGGATGCTGCACGTATCCCGCACGCACGGCCTCGGTTCCGAAGTTCCACAGACCTTCGTCACCGGCCCGCTCGGGATCGGCGTGCGGACCGCCGAAGCTGTTCGGTGCGTAGACCGGGGTCTGCGGATCGTTGAAGGTGTAGGCCATGTTGCCCTCCTTGCTGTAGGAGTCGACACGGGCGGCCTTCGCGGAGTTCACCGGCAGCTGTGCGTGGTTGACGCCGATGCGGTAGCGGTGGGCGTCGGCGTAGGAGAACACGCGGCCGAGCAGCATCTTGTCGGGCGAGAAACCGATGCCCGGCACGACGTTCGACGGGGCGAACGCGGCCTGCTCGATCTCCGCGAAGAAGTTGCGCGGGTTGCGGTTCAGGGTCATCGTGCCGACCTTGATCAACGGGTAGTCCTTTTGCGACCACACCTTGGTCAGGTCGAACGGGTTGAACCGGTAATTCTCCGCCTCCGCGACCGGCATGATCTGCACGTGGAGCGTCCAGCTCGGGAACTCGCCGCGCTCGATCGCCTTGTAGAGGTCGGCGCGGTGGTAGTCGGGATCCGAGCCGGCGAGGCGGTCGGCCTCGTCCTGGGTGAGGAACTCGATGCCCTGGTCGGTCTTGAAATGGTACTTCACCCAGAAGCGCTCACCGTCGGCGTTGATCCACTGGTAGGTGTGCGAACCGAAGCCGTCCATGTGGCGCCACGTGCGCGGCAGGCCACGGTCACCCATCAGCCAGGTGACCTGGTGTGCGGTCTCGGGGCGCAGGGTCCAGAAGTCCCACTGCATGGTGTGGTCGCGCAGGCCGGAGCCGGGCAGACGCTTCTGCGAGTGGATGAAGTCGGGGAACTTGATCGGGTCCTTGATGAAGAAGATCGGCGTGTTGTTGCCGACGAGGTCGTAGTTCCCGTCCTCGGTGTAGAACTTCAGGGCGAAACCGCGCGGGTCGCGCCAGGTGTCGGGGCTGCCCTGCTCACCGGCGACCGTCGAGAAACGTGCCAGCATCTCGGTTTTCGCGCCCCGCTGGAACAGCTTCGCCTTCGTGTAGGCGGAGACGTCCTCGGTGACGACGAGCTCACCGAACGCGCCGGCGCCCTTGGCGTGCACGACACGCTCGGGCACCCGCTCGCGGTTGAAGTGCGCGAGCTTCTCGACCAGGTAGTGGTCGTGGAGCAGGATCGGCCCCTGGGTGCCCGCGGTCAGCGACTCGTTGTCGCTGGCGACGGGGATACCGACGTTGTTCGTGGTGTAACGGGCATTCGTCATGGTGACCTCCGAATACGTGTGTTCCGGGTCTCGGGACACGAAGCCGGTGGTTCGGCCCGCGGAGGGGCCGGACCACCGGTGAAGCGAGTGGGCGCTAGTCGGCGCGGCAATCGGGGCACAGGCCCCAGAAGGTGACCTCTGCTTCGTCGATGACGAAGCCGTGGTCGTCGGACGGCGTCAGGCAGGGTGCGGCCCCGACGACGCAGTCGATGTCGACGACCGTGCCGCATGCGCGGCACACGAGGTGGTGGTGGTTGTCGCCGATGCGGGTCTCGTACCGTGCGGGCGATCCGGCCGGTTCGATCCGGCGGAGCAACCCGTTCCCCACGCATGCCTTGAGTACGTCGTACACGGCCTGCGTCGACACCGAGCCGAGTTCGTCGCGCACGTGGGCGGCAATTCCATCCGCATCGGAATGCGGATGCTCGGCAACGGTTCTCAGTACGGCAACGCGGGGAGCGGTCACCCGCAGACCCACGGAGCGCAGTTGCTCCTTGGGGTCGAAGTGATGCTCGTGTCCTTGTTGCATGACACCAAGTATGCCCCTTTTTCTGGAATAAGTCAAGAAAAGGATCGGTGCGGTGCCCGTCACGTCCCACTCCAGCGCCCCGCCCGGATCAGAGCTCGGTCCGGTCGGTGCCCGCCAGCACCCGGGATGCGTCGATGTCCGCCTGCAGAGCCTTCACCCGCGCCTCGGCGAACGAGAGCGAGTCGGAGCCGAGGAACTGGTGCAGCGGAGCGGTACCCGAGGTGGCGACCTCGATGATCGCGGCCGCGACCTTCACGGGATCCCCGAGCCGGGTCCCGTGCATCGCCCGATGCGCCTCGGTCGTCTCCCGCACGGCCGGATAGTCCTCGAGCGTCGAATCGGGAAGTGCAAGCGAATCGTTCGTCAGGAAATCGGTCCGCACGTATCCCGGTTCGACGAGGTTCACCCCGATACCGAGATCGGCGACCTCCGCGGCGAGCGCCTCCGTCAGGGCCTCGAGCGCGAACTTGCCCGCACTGTAGAGCCCCCAGCCCGGAAAGGTCGTCAGTCCCAGGATCGACGAGACGTTGACGATGTGCCCGCGACGGTTGCTCCTGAACACCGGAAGCGCCGCCCGCAGCACGTTCAGCACCCCGAAGATCTGCACGTCGAACATCGCATGTGCGTCGGCATCGGCGATCTCCTCGACGGCGGAGAGATAACCGTAGCCGGCGTTGTTGACGACGACATCGAGTGCGCCGAAGTGCTCCCGGGTCTGCGCGACGACCTCGACTCGCAGCCCGCCCTGGTGCTCGGCCATCGCACCGACGTGCTCGCCAGCAACCGGCTGGCGCGGGCGTTGTTCGCCGACTTCGACGCGATGCCACCACGGGAGCGCAACTACGCGCGGTGGATGCTGCTGAGCCCGGAGGCCCGGAACCTGTTCGCCGACTGGGAACAACAGGCCCGGACGGCGGTGGAGAGTCTGCGTCTCGACGTCGGCACGACCCCCGACGACCCGAACCAGACGTTGTTCCTCTACTCCACCGCTCCCGATTCGCCGTCCCGGGAGGCGATGAACCTGCTGGCGTCGTGGGTGCAGCCGGCACCGCGGCGCACCCACGACACCGGCTGACCTACATGCGTGACACGACTCGCGACGGGCCCGTGGACATCCGTCCGGAGGTGATGACGATGCCGTGGTGGGTGCCCGGGCGCAGCCAGCGGCTCAGCGTCGGTCCCTCCGCCGCGACGGTCACCCGGGCGTAGCGGAACTTCCCGCGCAGCCGGGCGGCGGCACGTTCGACGGCGCCACCGGGGATCGGCTGGGCAAAGGTCAGCCCACCTGCGATCGGCAGTTCCGGACCCTTCGGCGCGGCCGAGGTGGCCACGCTCCATCGGGCGCCGGTCGCGGAGAAGTCGCCGAGGACGTCGCCGTCGAACTTCGCGAGCACCTTCGGCAGCTTCCAGTGCTCACGACCACCGTGCACCGACGGCTCGGAATCGACGGCGATGAACGGCACCGCCATCGCCGGGATCAGGCCGCGACGCAGCACCGGGCTGGCCAGTACCTCGCGGTACGGCCCGACCGGCGAGTCGAGGTAGTCGACCATCATCGCGAGCGTGATGGGCAGGGTCGCACCGGTCGGCCCGTACTGGGCGGCATCCGGGGTGCTGCGGTGCCACCACAGGGTGGCCCGCACGGCGGCCGGCCAGGGTGGTGGCGGCGAGACCGGATAGTCGGTGCGTTCGTCCTTGCTCTCAGGCACTGTCCAGAGCACGGGCGCTCTCCTTCCGAACGGGGGTGATGGGCAGTCGCAGCACCGCCGGGGCCTCGACGGGCACGGCCGGTCGCACGGGCTGCACGGGCTGCACGGGTTCGTAGGCCGACCCGAGCGGAGGCCGGTTGTCCTTCTCCCCCTTGTTCGGCCACAGCGCCAGCGCACGTTCGGCCTGCGCGGTGATCGTGAGGGACGGGTTCACGCCGAGGTTGGCGCTCACCGCGGAACCGTCGACGACGTGCAGACCCTCGTGCCCGTAGACGCGCAGGTACGGGTCGACGGTGCCGGTACGCGGCGAATCGCCGATCGCACAACCACCGAGGAAGTGCGCGGTCATCGGGATGTTGAACAGGTCGGCGATCGAACCGCCGGCATCACCGTCGATCTTGTCGGCGACGCGGCGAACCGCCTCGTGGCCCACCGGAATCCATTCGGGCGGCGGGGTGCCCGGCCCTTGCTTGCTGGTCAGGCCGCGACCGATCGGCGTGCGCCGGGTCGCGAGCTCGAGCGAGTTGTCGTCGGTCTGCATGACCAGAGCGATGACCGTGCGCTCGGACCAGTTCCGCACCGACAGCGAGCGGAGGAAGGCAGCGGGATTCTTCGCGGCGACACCGAAGAACTTCAGCAGTCGCGGCATCCGCGTGCCACCGTCGACGAGCAGCGCCTGGAGCAGACCGATCAGGTTGCTGCCCTTGCCGTACCGCACCGGTTCGATGTGGGTGTGGTCGTCCGGGTGGAAGGACGACGTGATGGCCACGCCCTTCGTGTAGTCGACGACGCGATCCTGCGCGGTCGCGGCGAGCACCGCCTCGGAGTTGGTGCGCACCACGGTGCCGAGGGCCGGAGACAGGTTCGGTAGGTCGCCGGTCCCGCGACTCGCGAGCAACAGGCGCGCCGTGCCGTAGGTGCCGGCCGCGATCACCACCTGGTCGGCGGTGAAGACCTTGCGGCGCTTCCTGATGCCGTTCGTGCTGCGGGTGTGGACCTCATACCCACCACCGGTACGGGGCACCACACGGGTCACCGTTGTGAGGGCGTGGATGTGCGCGCCGGCCTTCTCCGCGAGGTAGAGGTAGTTCTTGACGAGCGTGTTCTTCGCTCCCACACGGCAACCCGTCATGCAGCTGCCGCACTCCGTGCAGCCGGTGCGGTCGGGGCCGGCTCCACCGAAGAACGGGTCGGGCACCGTCCTGCCGGGCTCGTCGAAGAACACACCGACCGGGGTGGTCGTGTAGGTGTGGCCGACACCCATCTCGTCGGCGACCTGGCGCATCACCTCGTCCGCGGGCGTGGTGCTGGGATTGGGGCGGACGCCGAGCATCCGTGCCGCCTGGTCGTAGTACGGGGTCAGTTCCGCTTCCCAATCGGTGATGTGACCCCACTGCGGGTCGCGGAAGAAGGGCGTCGGCGGCTTGTACAGGGTGTTGGCGTAGTTCAGCGACCCGCCGCCCACACCGGCTCCCGCCATGACGAGCACGTTGGGCAGCAGGTGCATGCGCTGCACCCCGTAGCATCCCACCTGCGGCGCCCACAGGTACTTGCGCAGCCGCCAGCTCGTCTCGGGCAGCTCGTCGTCCTCGAAACGCCGTCCGGCCTCGAGAACTCCTACCTTGTATCCCTTCTCGGTGGCGCGCAGCGCTGCAACGCTGCCGCCGAATCCGGATCCGATGACGAGGACGTCGTAATGGGTCATGCGCCTGCTCCCGCCGTCGCTCTGCTTCATGCGCTCGCTCCTGCCGTCGCTCGGTGTTCCGTGTAGCTCTCCGGGTCGAACTGCTTGGTCCGCGCCCGGTACTGCCACGTGAAGGTCGGCCACATCACGGAATTGCGGCCCTTCTCGTCGATGTACCAGCTGCTGCAGCCACCCTGGTTCCAGACCGTGTTGTTCAGCGCCGGGTCGAGATCGGCGGTGTAGCGGCGCACCGCGTCGTCGCGCACCTCCACGGCCGAGATGCCGCGACGCTCCATCGTGCGCAGCGCGTCGGAGATGTAGTTGGCCTGGGATTCGAGCATGTACACGATCGAGCTGTGGCCGAGATTGGTGTTGGGGCCGTACATGAGGAACAGATTGGGGAAGCCGGGCACGGTGATGCCGAGATAGGCCGAGGGGCTGCCGTCCCAGGTCTCGGCGAGGGTGCGGCCGTCGCCACCGCGGACGTGGTGCGCGACGGGCGGTTCCGTCGGCGTGAAGCCGGTGCCGAAGATGATGGTGTCGACCGGGTACTCGGTGCCCTTGTCGTCGACGACGCCGTTCTCGGTGACCGCCGCCAGACCGGAGGACACCACGTCCACCTTCGGCCGGGTGATGGCGGGGAACCAGTCGTTGGACAACAGGATCCGCTTGCAGGTGATCGCGAAATCGGGGGTCAGGCGCTTGCGCAGTTCGGGATCGCGCACGCTCTTGCGCAGCACCTGGCGAGCCCGGACCTCGAACAGCGGCAGGAGGTACTTGCGGGCGAAGGACTTCGTCATGCCGACGACGTAGATCTCCTTCTGCCCGTACACGAATCCGCGCACGAGCTTCTGGGCCACGGGGAATCGCCGGTAGAGCGTGCGGACCGACCGCGCGATGACGTGGTCGTGTTTGGGCATCACCCAGGAGGCGGTGCGCTGGAACAGCGTGAGATGTTCGACGCGGTCGACGATCGCCGGCACGAACTGGATGGCCGAGGCGCCGGTACCGATGACGGCGACACGCTCGCCCGTGAGATCGTGGTCGTGATCCCACTCGGCCGAGTGGAACTTCTTGCCGCGGAACAACTCCAGACCGGGAACCTTCGGGTAGGTGGGTGTGGAGAGGGCACCGGTCGCGGCGACGAGCACGTCGGCGGTCAGGTCGCCGCGGGAGGTGGAGATCCGCCACACGGCACGCTCGGCGTCCCACTGGGCCTCGCGCAGTTCGCATCCGAACATCGTCCGGTCGGTCACGCCCTGCTCCCGTGCGACGCGGCGGAGGTACGCATATATCTCCTCCTGGGTGCCGTGCGCTCGCGACCAGTCGGGTTCGGGCGCGAAGGAGAACGAGTACAGCGCGCTCGGAACATCGCATGCGGCACCGGGATAGGTGTTCACGCGCCAGGTTCCGCCGACGTCGTCACCACGCTCGAGGACGAGGACGTCGGCATCGGGGTTCTCGCGCAACAGCGTTGCGGTCATACCGATACCGCCGAAGCCCGCGCCGACGACGAGCGTGTGCACGTGATCGGGAAGCAGTGCGAGACTCATTTCATCACCAGCGCCTTCCAGACCGGGAGCAGGCGCTCCCGGAACTCTCGATCGGATTCGGGGGTGCGCATCAGGGCCGAGACGGCGAAACCCCGAGCGATTTCGATGCTGAGGTCGATGTGGTCGGGCGAGACCCTGTCGCCCATGATCTCCAGGCAACCCGTGCGGAGCGCGTCCGAGACCTTGCGTTCGAGCGGGATCATGGCCTCGTGCAGGGACGGATCGGTCCGCGCCGCGACCCACAGTTCGAGCGCTGCGGCGAAGAGCGGGCCCGAGAAGGCATCCATGAGCGTTTCGAAGCCGTGCTCCGGGTCGGGTCGTGTCTCGAGGATCTCCTGCAACCGCTTGTCGACGAGGTGCCCGACCGCCGCGACGACGAGGCTCTCCTTCGTGGGGAAGTGGTGGAGCTGGGCGCCTCGCGAGACTCCGGCACGTTTGGCGATGCCCTGCGTGCTGGTTCCCGAATAGCCATGCTCGACGAGCGAGTCGACCGCGGCGTCGAGCAGCTTGGCTCGCGTCGCGGCTGTGCGTTGCGCCTGGGTGCGACCACCGTTCGGCGCAGTGTCCTGGATCACGCTTCGCAGCGTAACGGGAAAACAACAAACAGTCCAGACTGCTTGTAAATATTTCTCGGGCCTACCGGATCAGGCCCGAAACGCGACGGAGCGGGTGGACCCGAAGAGGTCCACCCGCTCCGTCGAGCAGATCGGAAGGTCGCCTAGACGAGCAGCTCCGCGATCTGGATGGTGTTGAGAGCAGCACCCTTGCGCAGATTGTCGCCCGAGACGAAGAGCGCGAGACCGCGGCCCTCCGGAGCACCCGGATCCTGACGGATGCGGCCCACGAGCGAGACGTCGTCGCCCGCTGCGGCGAGCGGGGTCGGCACGTCGACGAGGCGGACGCCCGGAGCGTTCGCGAGCAGCTCCTGCGCACGCTCGACCGACAGCGGCCGCTCGAACTCGGCGTTGATCGACAGCGAGTGGCCGGTCACGACGGGAACGCGCACGCACGTGCCCGACACGAGCAGGTCCGGCAGGCCGAGGATCTTGCGCGACTCGTTGCGCAGCTTCTGGTCCTCGTCGGTCTCACCCGTTCCGTCGTCGACGATCGAGCCGGCGAGCGGCACGACGTTGAACGCGATGGGCGCGACGTACTTGTTCGGGGCCGGGAAGTCGACGGCGTCGCCCGCGTGGACGAGCTTGTCGGCCTCGTCGGCGACGGCACGCACCTGGCCGACGAGTTCCTCGACGCCCGCCAGGCCGCTACCGGAGACCGCCTGGTAGCTCGACACGATCAGGCGCTGGAGCCCGGCCTCGTCGTGCAGTGCCTTGAGCACCGGCATCGCGGCCATCGTGGTGCAGTTCGGGTTGGCGATGATGCCCTTCGGTGGGTTCTTCACCTGCTCCGGGTTGACCTCGCTGACGACGAGCGGAACCTCGGGGTCCTTGCGCCACGCCGACGAGTTGTCGACGACGATCGCACCGGCGGCCGCGAAGCGCGGAGCCTGCTCCTTGGAGAGGGTGCCGCCGGCCGAGAACAGCGCGATGTCGATGCCCTTCAGATCTTCGTCGGAGGTCGCCGCGACGTCCTCGACCACGATCTCCTCACCGCGGAACGGCAGCTTCTTGCCGGCCGAGCGGGCCGATGCGAAGAACCGAACCGTGTCGGCCGGGAAGTTGCGCTCCTCGAGGAGGGTGCGCATGACGATACCGACCTGCCCCGTGGCGCCTACGACTGCAATGGTCTTGCCCGTCGCTTCGCTCGCCTGATTGGTGGTCACGATTACCGCCCCGTTCCTGCGTGCACGACGGCCTCTTCGTCGCCGCCGAGCTCGAATGCCGCGTGCAGAGCGCGCACGGCGTCGTCGAGTTCGTTGTCATCCACGAGCACGGAGATGCGGATCTCCGACGTCGAGATCAGGTCGATGTTGATGCCGGCGTCGGCGAGAGCCTCGCAGAACTTGGCCGTGACGCCGGGGTGGCTCTTCATGCCGGCACCGACGAGGGAGACCTTGCCGATGTGGTCGTCGAAGAGGACCTGGGTGAAGCCGATGTCGCCCTGCTGCTTGGTGAGGAGCTCGACCGCGCGCGGGCCGTCACTCTTCGGGCAGGTGAAGGTGATGTCGGTCTTGCCGGTCTCGACCTTCGAGATGTTCTGCAGCACCATGTCGATGTTGATCTCGGCGTCGGCGACGGCGCGGAACACCTTGGCGGCGTAACCGGGGGTGTCGGGGATACCGACGACGGTGATCTTCGCTTCGCTGCGATCGTGCGCAACGCCGGTGATCAGGGCCTCTTCCACAGGGATGTCCTCCATCGATCCGGACACGATGGTGCCGGGCTTGGTGGTGTACGACGAACGAACGTGCACGGGCACGTTGTAGCGGCGGGCGTACTCCACGCACCGCAGCATGAGAACCTTCGCGCCGCACGCGGCGAGCTCGAGCATCTCCTCGAAGGAGACCTTCTCGAGGCGCTGCGCGTCCTTGACGATGCGCGGGTCCGCGGAGAACACGCCGTCGACGTCGGTGTAGATCTCGCAGACGTCCGCGTTCAGCGCGGCGGCGAGTGCGACGGCGGTCGTGTCCGAACCGCCACGACCGAGAGTCGTGATGTCCTTGCTGTCCTGGCTCACACCCTGGAAGCCGGCGACCAGCACGATGCTGCCCTCGTCGAGGGCGGTGCGCACACGGCCGGGGGTGACGTCGATGATCTTCGCCTTGCCGTGGCTGCCCGTGGTGATCACGCCCGCCTGGGAACCCGTGAACGACCGGGCCTCGGCGCCGAGCGAGTGGATCGCCATCGCGACGAGGGAGTTGGAGATGCGCTCACCGGAGGTGAGGAGCATGTCCATCTCGCGGGCCGGCGGGGCCGGGCACACCTGCTGTGCGAGATCGAGGAGTTCGTCGGTCGTGTCTCCCATAGCCGAGACGACGACCACGACGTCGTTGCCCGCCTTCTTGGTCTCGACGATCCTTTCAGCGACGCGCCGGATCCGCTCGGCCGTCGCGACCGAGGATCCTCCGTACTTCTGGACGACGAGTGCCACGCTGGCCAACCTCCGGGTCTCGGGAACAAGTCCAGTGGCCCAGCTTACCGACCGCGGCTTCCATCGACCCGGGGCGTCTCAGGAAAGTGTCGTGCGCAACAGGATGACGTTGTAGTCGCCCCACCGCGAGGCGGTGAAGTAGAGGTCCGTATCCGTGGACCACGGGTGGATGAACGGAGCGTAGAGACCACCGATCTCGCGGTGGGTGACCAGCACGCGGGCCTCGCTCCACGGCCCCTCGGGTCTCGCGGACGTCCTCATCTCGATCGTGCCGTTCGCCTCGTTACCGTAGAGCATGACGAACTCACCGCCCAGGAACTGCACCGACATCTCCCCGACGGCGGGTGGCACGACCGGTGTGGCCGCGGCGGCGTCGCCGGGGACCCAGCCGTCACTGCTCCAGTACTCGTAGGCGGCCAGATCCAGCAGAGCGGTCTCGGGGACGCGCGAGACGAAGGCCGCGCCGAACCGGCCCTGTGGTGTGCCGAAGTCGTAGACGTATCCCTCGTGGCGGACGTAGGCGTGCTGCTGGAAGTTCTCGTTCCCGGTGGACAGCTGCTGCACCGTGGGTACGTCGAGCGGCAGGTTGATCCGCGCCGTCGCCGGGTCGAGCTGCCAGGTCTCCCGAGCCGGGGAGTCCCGAGTCGCAGGGTTCGGCGTGCGCCGCGGGGGCGGAGACCGCCATGAGTCCGAGTGCGAGCAGTGCACTGCACGATCCGGCAACCGCCGTGCGCAACGATCCCATCGACACGCCCTTCACCCGTCGTGTTACCGGAGATATCGGTGATACCGGTGTTACTGATGTTGCGGGAGTTACGTTTGGTAACGCTAGGGGCGCAAGTACCGCTCTGTCAGGCACGTTCGTATCGCTCGGGTCACGACATCACCGCCGCCCGGTCACACGGAACGCATGCGTGTGGGAGGTGCCACTTGGTCGAGGTGGGGTATGGCGCGATACACTGCTGGGCATGCAGCGCGTGCTTCTCCTCGGCCGCCGCGGCGGGATCTGACCAGACCGGCTTCCCGTCGCGGGGTTTTCGACGCGCCGGTCGATATTCGATCTGGGCCCACAGGTCCCCTTTTCTCTTTGGAGTTACGTCATGTCACCCGCCGACGCTTTCACCTCCGGCTCGCGCACCATCACGCCGCCGAGCAAGCCGGCCCCGGCCGACCAGCCGTCGTGGAACAAGCAGAAGAACTCGTCGATGCCGACCTACCGGTACCGGCCGTTCGCCGAGGAAGTCGAGTCGATCTCGCTGCCCGACCGCACCTGGCCCGACAAGATCATCGATCGCGCCCCGGCGTGGTGCGCCGTGGACCTGCGCGACGGCAACCAGGCGCTGATCGACCCGATGAGCCCCGCCCGTAAGCGGCGCATGTTCGATCTGCTCGTACGCATGGGCTACAAGGAGATCGAGGTCGGTTTCCCGTCCGCGAGCCAGACCGATTTCGATTTCGTCCGCGAGATCATCGAGGACGGCGCGATTCCCGACGATGTCACCATCCAGGTGCTGACGCAGTCCCGCCCCGAGCTGATCAAGCGCACCTTCGAGGCGTGCGCCGGGGCGCAGAACGTGATCGTGCACTTCTACAACTCGACGTCGATCCTGCAGCGTCGCGTGGTGTTCCGCGCCGACAAGGAGACCGTCGAGAAGATCGCGACCGACGCCGCGGAGCTGGTGCTCGAAGAGGCGAAGAACCACCCCGACACCAACTGGCGCTGGGAGTACTCCCCCGAGTCGTACACCGGAACCGAGCTGTCGTACGCCAAGGATGTCTGCGACGCGGTCGTCGAGACCTTGGGCGCGACCCCCGAGAACCCGGTGATCATCAACCTGCCGGCCACCGTCGAGATGGCCACCCCCAACGTCTACGCCGACTCGATCGAGTGGATGCACCGCAACCTGGCGAAGCGCGACTCGATCATCCTGTCGCTGCACCCGCACAACGACCGCGGCACGGGTGTCGCCGCGGCCGAGCTGGGCTACCAGGCCGGTGCCGACCGCATCGAGGGCTGCCTCTTCGGCAACGGTGAGCGCACCGGCAACGTCTGCCTGGTGACCCTGGGCATGAACATGTTCAGCCGTGGCGTCGACCCGCAGATCGACTTCTCGAACATCGACGAGATCCGCCGCACGGTCGAGTACTGCAACCAGCTGCCCGTCCACGAGCGCCACCCCTACGGTGGCGACCTGGTCTACACCGCCTTCTCCGGCAGCCACCAGGACGCGATCAACAAGGGCATCGACGCGATGAAGGTCGACGCCGAAGCCGCCGGTGTCGACGTCGACGACCACACCTGGGCCGTGCCCTACCTGCCGATCGACCCGAAGGACGTCGGCCGCACCTACGAGGCCGTGATCCGCGTGAACTCGCAGTCCGGCAAGGGCGGCATCGCGTACATCATGAAGCACGACCACGGCCTGAACCTGCCGCGTCGCCTGCAGATCGAGTTCTCGCAGGCCGTGCAGAAGGTCACCGACGGTGAGGGTGGCGAGGTCAGCCCCAAGGAGATGTGGGACATCTTCCACGAGGAGTACCTGGCCCCGGTCTCGCCGCTCGAGCGCATCCGGCAGAAGGTCACCGCGGCCGAGACCGACGACGGTGAGGACACCATCGCCGCCGTGCTGAAGGTCGACGGCGTGGAAAAGGAGATCTCCGGCAGCGGCAACGGCCCGCTGGCGGCCTTCGTCGACGCCCTCGAGTCGCTGGGTTACCAGGTGGCCGTTCGCGGTTACGCCGAGCACGCCATGTCCGCCGGCGACGACGCCAACGCCGCGGCCTACGTCGAGGCCGACGTCACGCGTCCCGACGGCACGACCGTCCTGGTGTGGGGCGTGGGCATCGCCCCGTCGATCACCACGGCGTCGCTGCGCGCGATGGTCTCCGCGGTGAACCGCTCGCACCGCTGATCCGTCTCCGAACCGAATGCGGTGGACCCATGAGGGTCCACCGCATTCGTCGTTTTCGGGGATTTTCACCCCGACAATTCATCTCGCAAATACCGTTTCGGGCAATTACCGCACTCTCCGGAAAGATACAGTTCCGAATGTTCGACGAGAACGAACCCGTTCACGGGTGATATCCGTCGAATTCCGCAATTCTCGTCCCGCAGAGTCGTTCTGCTCGAACCCGGAGTGTGCGTATGGAATTCATGGACATCATCTGGTACATCATCGTCTGCTTCGCATTCATCGCGTACCTCATCATGCTGTGGATGATCATCGGGGATCTGTTCCGCAACCGCGAACAGTCCGGCTGGGTCAAGGCGATCTGGATCGTCTTCCTGTTCGTCTTCCCGTGGCTCACAGGCCTGATCTATCTGATCGTCCACGGCACCGGAATGGCAGAGCGCTCCGCGAAGGAGGCCGCGCAGTACAAGGCCGTGCAGGACGACTACATCCGCTCGGTCGCCGGCAAGTCGCCCGCCGAGCACATCGCCGACGCGAAGAAGCTGCTCGACGAGGGTGTCATCGACCAGGCCGAGTTCGACGCACTGAAGGCCAAGGCACTCGCCTGATCCCGCGCGACCACCCGTTCGTTCACATCGACAGCTTCCGTGCCGCTGCGGCCCGGAAGCTGTCGAGCACGGCACCCACGGCTGGCCGTCGCGCCGCTCCCGGGCGGGTGACGAGCTCGTAGAGCCGCGCCGCACGCACACCGGCCAGCGGCAGGCGCACCAAGGCCGGATGCAGAACCGAGTACCGCGGCAGCAGGGCCACCCCGTGCCCCGCCGCGACGAGTTCCTCGATGACACGGAAGTCGTTGATGCGGTGCACAACCCGAGCCCGGATGCCCGTCACCGCCGCGACGGAGAGCAACACGTCGTCGACGGGGAATCCACCCCGCACGCTGATCCAGCCCTCCCCCACCAGTTCGTCGACCTGCACGCGGTCCTGCGCCGCGAGCCGGTGCCCGGGAGGGAGGACGACATCGATCGGTTCGCGCATAAGCGTCTCGACGTGGACACGCGGCCCGGACAGCGGAGCCGAACGCTCGTCGCGGTGGGTGAGCACCACGTCGTAGTCGGCGAGCAGTGCGGGCGCGGCCGAGGCCGGGACGTCCTCGTCGCTCACGTCCAACTCGACGCCGATCGCCCCGGCCGCCTCGAGCACGGCCGGCAGCAGGAGCGCTGCCCCGGAGGGGAACGACGCCACGCGCACCCGTCCGCGGGGCGACCGCGCATAGGCGGTCATCTCGTCGGCGGCCCGGTCGAGGGCGTCGAGCACCTCGTCGGCGCGCACCACGAGCGCACGACCCGCATCGGTGAACCGCAGGCGTCGGCCGTCGGGTTCGAGCAGGGGTACTCCCGCCTCCCGGGCGAGCACCTTGAGCTGCTGCGAGACGGCCGACGGTGTCATCGACAACGCTGCGGCTGTCGCAGCCACGGTTCCGCGGTCGGCGAGTTCGCGCAGTATCCGCAATCGCACGACATCCATGTAGTAAAACTACTCAGTTTCTTCAGAAACATTCGCTTGTTCTGATTGTTTCCTGCGCAAAGAATTGACGGCATGTCGTTCCGGGACCGTCTGCTCGCGCTCACCGTCGTGGTGCTCTGGGGATGCAACTTCCTCGCGATCAGACTGGGCCTCGACCACTTCCCGCCGTTCTTCTTCGCCGGACTGCGGTTCGCGATCATCGCCGTCCCGGTCCTGCTGTTCGTCCCGCGACCCGCCGTTCCCCTGCGCTGGCTCCTGCTCTACGGCGCCGGGTTCGGCTTCGCCCAGTTCGCCTTCCTGTTCTGGGCGATGGAGGCCGGTCTACCCACGGGCCTCGCGTCGCTCGTACTGCAGTCGTCCGCGCCCTTCACCGTCCTGCTCGCCGCACTGTTCCTGCGCGAACGGCTCGACGGTGTCCGCCTCGCCGGTCTCGTCGTCGCCGTGTCCGGCATGGTGATCGTCGCCGTGGGGCAGGGCGCCGCGGACGCGAGCCTGCTCCCCATGACCCTCGCCGTGCTCGCCGGTCTGTCGTGGGCGGTCGGCAACATCGCGACCCGCAAGGCGGGCGCCGCCGACCCCATGCGCCTGATGCTGTGGATGTGCGTCGTGCCCGTGCTCCCCTTCTTCGGGATCTCCTGGTTCGCCGAGGGCCCGCATGCCTGGTCCACCCTCGGCACCGCCGTCACCACCGTGGACGGGGGCCTGGCGCTGGCCGGACTCACCTACGTCGTCCTGGCGGGCACGATCGCCGGCACCGGTATCTACGCCTCGCTGCTGTCGCGCTATCCCGCCGGGACCGTCGCGCCGCTCTCCCTCATGGTGCCGGTCGTCGGGTTCACCGTCGCGTGGATCACGCTCGGCGAGCGACCGGCACCGTCCTCCCTGATCGGCGGTGTGATCGTCATCGTCGGAGCCCTCGCCGCCCAGGGCGGACACCGCAGTGTGACGAGCAGGACGCTCCTCCGGCGACACAACGCTCCCACGCCTGTGGAACACTCGCCGACGTGGGAACCAGCACAGGAATCACCGCACGTGGACGGCTCGCACTGCGCGCAGCCCGAGCCGCCGCGTGGGCGTCCCAGAAGGCCGGACGCGGTAAGGGCTCGATGATCGGAGGGCTCGTCGCCCTGAAGATCGACCCGGCACTGATGAAGCAGCTCGGCCACGGCCGGCAGACCGTGCTCGTCACCGGGACGAACGGCAAGTCCACGACGACCCGCATGACCGCAGCCGCGCTCGAGACGATCGATTCGGTCGTCACGCAGGCCGACGGCGCGAACATGGACGCCGGGATCGTCGCCGCGCTCGCCACCGACCTCCGGGCGCCGCTCGCCGCGATCGAGGTCGACGAACTGCACACCCCGCATGTCGCCGACGCCCTCGAGCCCCGCGCGATCGTGCTGCTCAACCTCACCCGCGACCAGCTCGACCGGGTCGGTGAGATCAACATGATCGAGCGGAAGCTGCGCGAGGGCCTGAAGCGGCATCCCGACGCGGTGATCGTCGCGAACTGCGACGACGTGCTCGTCACGTCCGCCGCCTACGACAACCCGAACGTCGTGTGGGTCGCCGCCGGCGCCGGTTGGGCCAACGACTCGGTGAGCTGCCCGCGCACGGGCGAGCCGATCGTCCGCGAGGGCGACCACTGGTACAGCACGGGCTCCGACTTCGCGCGGCCGACACCGGACTGGTGGGTCGACGACGAGAACCTGTACGGACCGGACGGCCTCGTCCTCCCGCTGAAGCTGACCCTGCCCGGTCGCGCCAACCGGGGCAACGCTGCCCAGGCGGTCGCGGCCGCCGTCGCCCTCGGCGCAGATCCGGCGAAGGCCGTCGCGGCCGCCTCGGTCGTCGAAGAGGTCGCCGGTCGCTACAAGACCGTGCAGGTCGGGCCGCACTCGGTGCACATGCTGCTCGCAAAGAACCCCGCCGGCTGGCAGGAGGCCCTGTCGATGATCGACCCGACCGTCGACGGCCTGGTGATCGCCGTCAACGGTCAGGTGCCCGACGGCGAGGACCTCTCGTGGCTGTGGGACGTCCGCTTCGAACACTTCGAAGGCGTGCAGGTGGTAGCAGCGGGCGAACGCGGCACCGATCTCGCCGTCCGCCTGACCTACGCGGGTGTCGAGCACACACTGGTGCCGGATCCGCTGAAGGCCATCGCCTCGTGCCCTCCCGGTCGTGTGGAGGTGCTCGCCAACTACACCGCGTTCCGCGATCTCAACACCGCCATCGCCAGGAGAGCTGCCCATGTCTGAGTCGACCGTCCGCATCGGACTCGTCCTGCCCGACGTGATGGGCACCTACGGCGACGGCGGCAATGCCCTGGTGCTGCGCCAGCGCCTGCGGATGCGCGGTCACGACGCCGAGATCGTCGAGATCGGACTGAACGATCCCGTCCCCGAGTCCCTCGACCTCTACACCCTCGGTGGCGCCGAGGACGCCGCGCAGCGACTGGCCACGCGGCACCTGCAGCGCTATCCGGGACTCCAGCGCGCCGCCGAACTCGGAGCGCCCGTGCTGGCCATCTGCGCCGCGATCCAGGTGCTCGGCCACTGGTACGAGACGTCCTCGGGCGAACGCGTCGACGGTGTCGGCATCCTCGACGCGACCACCTCGCCGCAGCAGACCCGCGCGATCGGCGAGATCGTCATCCGCCCCACGCTGTCCGGCGTCACCCAGCCACTGACCGGCTTCGAGAACCACCGTGGTGGAACGACTCTCGGAGCCGACGCCACCGGGCTCGGCCGCGTCGACCGCGGTGTCGGCAACGGGGTGGGCGACGGACTCGAAGGCGCCGTGCAGGGTTCGGTGATCGGCACCTATCTGCACGGTCCCGTGCTCGCCCGCAATCCCGAGCTCGCCGATCATCTCCTGATGCGCGCTCTGGGAGTCGACTCGCTGCCGCCGCTGGATCTGCCCGAGGTCGATCTGCTGCGGCAGGAACGGTTGCGCGCCTGAGTGATCAACCGTGCGCGGCGATGTGTTCGAGGACCAGCCGCGCGAGCTTCTCCGGCTCCTCGTCGGGAATCCAGTGGCTCGTGCCGACGAGCGTTTCCCGTCGGTACGGCCCACTGACGTAGCGGGCGGTCGCGTCGACCCCGGCCGGCGCGATGGCGACGTCGCCGTCGCTCCACACCATGAGCGTGGGCACGCGAACGGGTTCGAGAGTCGCTCTCGGATCCACGAAGGGCACGGCTCGATACCAGTTGACACCGCCGCGGACGGCGTCCGGATCGGCCATGCGCGCGGAGTCCCGCTCCGCTGCCTCGGCGGGTTGCCCCGTCCGCCGGAGCACCGAGCGACCGATGGCTTCGTTGCTCAGCAGGATTTCCGGGATCCACGGGACCTGGAAAGCGAGCATGTACCACGAACGCAGCAGCTGCAGACTCGTGCCGAAGGCACGCAGGAAGGCAGCGGGATGTGGGACGGACACCGCTGTCACGGTCCGGACCAGTTCGGCACGTCGGGTGGCCAGACCCCACGCGACGACCGCTCCCCAGTCGTGCCCGACGACGTGCACATTCTTGCCCGGCACCACGTCGATGAGCGCAACGGCGTCGTCCACGAGGTGCCGTAGGCGGTAGTCCCGACGACGACGAGGCCGCGCGCCGGGCGAGTAGCCGCGCTGATCCGGGGCGAAGGTGCGATACCCCGCGGCGTGCAGGTGAGGCGCGACCGCCTCCCAGGATCGGGAGTCCTGCGGAAAGCCGTGCAGAAGAACGATGGGTTCGCCGTCGATCGGCCCGTCGTCGCGGATGTCGAACCGGAGTCCGTCCCTCTCGACGGTCGTGATGCGCTCCCCCACCCGAGTCCCCCTTCGAAAGCCCCCGTGGCGGTCGCGGCGATCGGCACCGACCCGGGATTCGACCGCGAATCCTCCCTTGAACAGGGGTTCGGCCCGGTGATTCGCTTTACGCGTTCTCCGGGCCGGATCTCTGCTTCACGAGCTTCTCTCTGTCGTCCGCGGACGTCTTATAAGCTCGATTCGCACCTTCGATGTTAGCTACGTCACAGTGCGAACGCAAGTCTTTTCCGCGACCCGGTTCAGACCGAGGCGAGGGGGAATCCCAGAGTCGCCCAGTCGTGCAGGCCCCCGCGGTAGTAGGCGAGCGCGGACGCGGGATATCCGGCATCGATCAGCTTCCGGATCGCATCGGGCGACTGAGGGCACTGGGGACCGTTGCAGAAGACGATCGTCGTCCGGGCGGTGTCGAGCTCGCCCTTCCTCTCGACGATGTCGTCGTGCGGGATGTTCACGGCACCGGGGAGGCTCACGCCGCTCCGGGAATCGGGCACCCGCGTGTCCACGAGCGCAGCGCCCCGGTCGAGCAGTTCGATCACCTCGAGTTCACCGACGGTCGCCACGCCCGCGGCCACCTGCAGTGGCTGCACCTCACCCCAGGTCGTCTCCACCACCATGCGGTCGGCTTCACCCTCCGCCGGGCGGGGAATGTTCTGCGGGTCGCCGTCGCGTGTGCGATCGGCACGCCTGATCTGCTGCTCGTCGCTCGTCACGAACCGGACTCTACGGGAGAGCGGTCACCCTCCGCGGGGTTGTCGGGATCCCACCCGCGCTGGGCGAGGATCGCCGTCCCCATCCATCGCCGCAGGTAGCGGCGCAGATCGTCGTCGGAGCGTGGCGGCGTTCCCGGTGAGACGAAGAACGACTGCATCGTGCGCAGCACGTATTCGACCAACTCTGCGAGGGAGTCGTCGTCGTAGCCGTGTTTCTCCCAGTCGACGTCGAAACGCTTGATCATCGCCATGCCGAACATCCACGCCTCCTCCGAGGCGATCTCCTCGGGATGCGGGTTCGAGTAGGTGCTCGACAGCAGGATGCCGAGGTGCGGGGTGCGACGCACCTCCGCGAGCGTGTAGACCACGCCTTCGGTCATGGCCTCGACCGGATCGTCGAGGCCCGCGACCTGCCGGGTCAGTCGTTCCAGAAATCCTTCGACCGATGCGATGGCGGCCGCGCGCATGAGGGCGTCGGCGCTCGGGAAGTAGCGGTAGACCGTCTGGCGGATCACGCCGAGGGACTGGGCGACGTCGGCGATGCTGATCTCCGCGCCGGTCCGGTCGATCAGGTCGACGGCAGCGGCAACGATCCGCTGCGACGCCTCTTCGTCGCTGGCGGGAGGACTCCCACCCCACCCACGTCTACGTGCCACTTCGCGCTTCCTCGAACCGTCGCCTGGAGAAGGCCCGACGGTAACACGGCCGACCTCGGTGGATGTGGTCCGAAACGGGCTCCCGTGAGCGGATGGGACTCCTATCATACACATGACGCATTTCGTGTATGGTCACGCCGATCGGGGCCTCCCGGCTCTTCCGAGGTCCTCCCCAACCGTGTCCCAACCAGGTCCACAACCAGCCCGGTGTCGACGAGACGAGGTACCGCCCCATGACGAACCTGCAGGTCCGCAAGATGCGCTTCGCATTCGCGGATTACGACGTGCCGTTCCTGTGGAACGAGGAGAACCCGGCCTTCTCGAGCATGGCCAACGCCGTCTCGTTCCTCGCGATCGGTTTCGAGAAGATGATCGTGAACATGATCCGCGAGATCACCCCGCTCATCACCGATCCCGAGGTCCTCGAAGAGGCCAACGCCTTCATGTACCAGGAGGGGCAGCACTCCACCGCCCACCGGCAGCACGTGAAGGGTCTGATCAAGAGCTATCCGGGACTGCAGGAGACGCTCGACGACGTCATCGGCGCCTTCGACAAGCTCACCGCCGAGACCTCCGCCGAATACCGACTCGCGTACACCGCGGACCTCGAGGCGACCTTCACTCCGGTCTTCAAGCTCATGCTCGACAACGACGCGGCGCTCTTCCGTCCCGGCGACGACCGGGTCGCGTCGTTGTTCATCTGGCATTTCGTCGAGGAGGTCGAACACCGCAGTTCGGCGCTCATCATCTTCGACGCGGTGGTCGGCAGCGATCTGTACCGCATGCGGCAGGCCCCCTCGGTGTTCAAGCACGTGCTCGACGTCATCGCCATCGCGTGCGAGGGCTTCAACAAGCATGTGCCGCTGGAGGAACGGAAGATCGACGCGATGTCGATGTTCGCGTCGCACCGCCGTAAGCAGAACCTGCGGCGCCGGTTGCCGTTCCTGCGGTACCAGGATCACGGCCCGATGCCGCGTGCCTTCGACGTCCTGCCGCTCGGCGAACAGCTCGTCGCGCTGGTGGGCATCGTCCGCAGCCAGATGCCCAAGCACAATCCCGACCACGAGAAGCTGCCGGCGCTCGCCGACGTGTGGTTCCGTCGATTCGACGAAGGCTACGACGTCTCGCTCTGGTACACGGCGGAAACCGTGGGCGGGAGGAACAACTGATGTCGGACCTGTGTTCGCCCACCTTCGAGGACCTCTCGACCCGCCTCGGATTCTCGTGTGACGAAGCAGGGGGGATCTTCGAACTGCGCAGCCCGTTCGCGCTGGAGAACTGGACGCTGCCCGTCCTGGAGGTGACCATCGTGCTCGGGGCGGTGCTGATGCTCGTGTACGCGATCGTCCGGCTGCGGCGCACCGGTGACGCCACGAACCTCGTCGTCTGGCTCGGTACGCTCGCGTTCCTGTTCATCATCGAGCCGCTGCTGTACTTCCCCGACGCCTTCGGCGTGGAGGACTACCTCGACACGATGTTCGCGCACAACGTGTTCACCGTCGAGTTCATGTGGGGACGCCTGCCGCTGTACATCATCGCGATCTACCCGATGATGGCGACGATCGCGTTCGAAATCGTTCGGATGCTCGGGGTGTTCCGGCAGTACGGCACCGTCGTCGGCGCCGTCTGCGTGGGCTTCGTCCACCACGCCTTCTACGAGATCTTCGATCACCTCGGACCGCAGCTGCGGTGGTGGGAGTGGTCGCTCGACAACCCGATCAACCAGCCCTTCTTCGACTCCGTTCCGCTCCCGAGCGTCGTGGTCTTCGCTGCCCTGTGGCCGATGTCGCTGGCATTCTGCGCGCAGTTCTTCGTCGGCCGGCACATCGACGCCGGTCGCACCTTCGGCGGGCTCGAACTGACCTGGCGCACGATCACCGTCGGGCTTCTCGCGTCCGTGGGTGTGGTGATCCTCCCTGCGCCGGCGACCGTGATCGGCATGGGCAGCACGACGGTTCGGGCGACGATCTACGCGGCCGAACTCATGATCCTGTCGATCGTGGCGATCTACGTGCTCTCGCGCCAGTGGTCCCGGCTGCGGAACACACCCACCGATCGGCCCTATTCGAACGACCTCGTCCGCTGGTACGCCGTCGCCTATCTCGCCGTGATGGCCGTGCTGTGGATCAGCGCTCTGCCCGACTGGTTCTCCGCCGTCGACGGGGTCACCGAGGCAGGCGACCCGATCGGAAGCCTGTGGTACACCGTGGCGTGCTTCGTCGTCGCGATCGCCTGTGTCGCTGCGACCTTCACCGTTCCGCGCGAAGCCGATACGAGTCCGGACGACACGGCATCGAAGACGCTCACCGAGGCCTGACCGCTCCCGGCACGCTCGATGTTCCGCTACGGCGGAGCCGGCCCGCGCTACCGTGCGTCGGCTCCGTCGAGCAACCACCGGTCGTCGACCCGCTTCAACGTGATGACGAAGCGGGTCGCGTCGGTGCGTCCCTCCGGTACGACGACGTTCTTCACGTCCTGATCGAGGAAGACCAGCACCGTGGCGACATCGCCGTCGAAGCTCTCGAGACCGGCATGCTCGGCGCGCGCCGCCGACGTGCCCTCCCCGTTCGCGACGAGCTCTCGCAGATCTCCGGCCACCTCCTCGTACCGGGAGGCGAATTCCTCGGTGGCATTGGACGTCACGGCGGTGAGGTTGTCGTCGAACGAGCGGTAGTCGTAGGTGCCGAGGGCCACTGCGTACTCGCGGGCCTGTGCGATCGCGTCGTCACGCAGCGCGGCGTCCTGTTCGGCCTGCCACCAACGGAATCCGGAGAATCCGGCGGCTGCGAGCAACACCACGACGACCGCGGCGGTGACCCATCTGCCCCGTCCGGACCCTGAGCCCGTGGTGTCGAGGTCCGAATCGGAATGCTCGGTGTACTTCTCGGTCGCAGCATCGGATGGTGTCATCCGTCCGGTCCTTCCCGCAGCTTCTGCCAGTAGTTCGACGTTTCCCCTCGACACGATCCGACCGACGCGACCTCACCGATCCACCGCCGAACGACGACGAACGAGGACACGGACCGTAGTGGTCCGGTCCCCGTTCGTTCGTACGAGGAGTGCGCCGGGGATCAGCCCTGGGTGACGGCGGGGAGACCGCCGCGGAGCTCACCCTTGACGACCTTGCCGCTCGCGTTGCGCGGCAGGGCGTCGACGATCACGACCTCCTTGGGGTGCTTGTACCGCGCGAGGTGCTCGTTCAGGTACGGCTGGAGCTCGTCGAGGGTGAGGTCGTCGTTGCCGGGCTTCAGCGCGACGACGGCGACGGGCACCTCGCCCCACTTCGCGTCGGGGCGACCGATGACCGCGGCCTCGAGCACCTTGGGGTGCCCGAACAGGACGTTCTCCACCTCGGCGCAGTAGATGTTCTCGCCGCCCGAGATGATCATGTCCTTCTTGCGGTCGACGACGTAGACGAAGCCCTCCTCGTCGACGCGCACGAGGTCGCCGGAATGGAACCATCCGCCGTAGAACGCCTCGCTGGTAGCGGTGGGGTTGTTCCAGTACTCGCGCATCATGGTGGGACCGCGGTAGACGATCTCGCCGACCTCACCGGGAGCGACGTCGTTCATCTCGTCGTCGACCACACGCGCCTGGATTGTGGGGATGACCCGGCCCACGGAGCCGAGCTTGCGGATGGCGTCGTCGCCGTCGAGCACGCAGGTGATGGGCGACATCTCGGTCTGGCCGAAGACCGCCACGTTGAAGGCGTCGGGGAAGGTCTCCGCCATGGCCCGCAGGATCGTGTCGGAGCTCGGTGCCGCACCCCAGGAGATGTTGCGCAGCTTCAACTTCCGCGGCTCGGCCTGCTGCGCGGCGCACATCGCCTGCCACTGCACCGGCACGAGGAACAGGCTGGTGACGTTCTCGGCCTCGAGCACGTCGAGCAGTTCCTCCGGGTCGAAGGCGCCGACCGGGTGGATGACGGTGGGCGTGCCGAGCATCAGGCTCGGCGCGATCGAGCCGAGGGCCGCGATGTGGAACATCGGCGACGCGCAGAAACCGATGCCCGATTCGTCGAACAGGCGGAAGGCCCGGATGCAGGTGAGCGACTGCGCTTCGAGATTGGAGTGGGTGAGCACGGCGCCCTTGGGCCGGCCCGTCGTGCCCGAGGTGTACATGATGAGCGCGGGCGTGTCGTTCGGGATCTCCACCGGCGGGTGGGGTTCGCCCTCTTCGGCGACGAGTGCCTCGTAGGAGAGCGAGTCGCCTTCCGGCTCGACTCCGACCGTGATGGACAGTTCGATGCCCTCCGCCTGGCCACGCGCGGCGGCGGCGAGCGGGACGAGCGGCCCCTCCGCGACGATCGCCTTGGCGCCGGAATCGCCCACGAGGAAGGCGACCTCGGGTGCGGTGAGGCGGAAGTTCACCGGCACGGCGATGGCACCGAGGGCGTTGGCCGCGAGCACGATCTCGACGTACTCCGGACGGTTGAGCATGAGGATGATGACGCGGTCGCCGAAGCCGATGCCGCGCCGCGAGAGTGCATCGGCGAGCTTCTCGACACGCGTGTCCAGCTGCGACCAGGTGATGGTCTCGCCGCGGAATCGGAAGGCCGTGCGATCGGGAATCATCAGGGCGTGGCGCGCCACCTGATTGTTCCAGTTGTTGCTACGGAAGCGGGTGGCGTCGGAGCCGACCGCTTCGGAAACGACAGAGGGGGGAACCATCGATGATCCTCTCGTGACGGGGCGGGAGTGCGGGCACGGCCTGTGCCGAGCCGTCGATGTGTGAGGCACATTACAGGCCCGGAACGGTTTGGGCCAGAGCTTTTGTTAACGGAGATTCCGTGAATGCGGACCGACTCGCTCCAGGCGTCGTCGCCGAGCAAGAACGGGTGAAAGAGGCAGAAAATACTGGTCGAGCGTTGGGTTCACCGGACGGGAGCGGGTGTTCCGACGAGCACGTCGGTCCCTGCTCCCGTCCGGGAAGTTCCTTGTCGATCCTCCGAGAACCATGCCCCGGGAAGGATCGTCCGGTCAGGCGAAGCGGGCGGGACGCTTCTCCAGCATCGCCATGGCACCCTCCGCGAAGTCGGCTGAGCCGAGGAGCTCGACCTGACCGTCCTTCTCCCGCGCGAGCGCCGCGTCGAGTTCGCCGAGCGTCGAGGCGTTGAGGGCACGCTTCGTCAGTTCCAGGGCACGTCGCGGTCCCGATGCGGTCCGCGAGGCGACGGCGTCGACGTGCGCGGTGAGTTCGGAGTCGGGCAGGGTGCGGGCGACGAGCCCGAACCGGTCGGCGTCCTGCGCGGACACCCGTTCGCCGAGCAGTGCCATCTCGGCGGCCCGGGCCCGCCCGATCGCGGCGGGAACCAGCAGGCTCGCGCCGCCGTCGGGCATCAGTCCGATGTTGACGAAGGCGAGCAGGAAGTACGCGCTCTCGGCCGAGTAGGTGAGATCGGCCGCGAGGGCGATCGAGACACCGACGCCCGCCGCGGGACCGTTGACCGCCGCGATGACGGGTACGGGGACGGATGCGATCGTCCGGACCAGTTCGTTGGCGGTGTCCATGACGACACCGGGGTCCTGCGGATCAGCTGCTCCCGCAGCCAGATCCGCACCCGTGCAGAACGCCGATCCCTCACCGGTGACGACGATCGTACGGACGCGTTCGTCGTCGCCGGCCGCCTTCACCGCGTCGCTCAGCGTCTTCATCGTGGTCAGGTCGATCGCGTTCATCCGGCGCGGACGCGTGATGGTCAGTCTCAGGATGCCGTCGGCGAGTTCGGACCGCAGGCTCTCGGTGGTGGTCGAGGTCATGCGCGCACCGCCCGGTCGGCACCGGCGATGTCGTTCAGGCGGCCCGTGATGATGGCCTCCGCCTCGGTGACCATGCGGTCGACCAGTTCGCCGACGGTGGGGATGTCGTGGATGAGTCCCTGGCTCTGCCCGGCCGTCCAGATGCCGGCGTCGAGGTCTCCGTCCTCGAAGACCTTGCGGCCGCGCGCTCCGGCGACCAGGTGGGCGATATCGCCGAATTCGGCTCCGCGCGATTCGATCTCGACGACCTCTTCGCTCACCGCGTTGGTGGCGACACGAGCGGTGTTGCGCAGCGTGCGGAAGATGAGCTTCGTGTCGAGTTCGGTGTTACGGACGATCTGCTCCTTGACTTCGTGGGCCACGGGCGATTCGACCGTGCACATGAAGCGGGTGCCCATGTTGACACCGTCGGCGCCGAGCGCCAGCGCCGCCACGAGCCCACGGGAATCGGCGATGCCGCCCGACGCGATGACGGGGATGCCGAGCTTGCTCGTCGCGGCGGGGATGAGGATCAGGCCCGGGACGTCGTCCTCACCCGGGTGCCCGGCGCACTCGAAGCCGTCGATGCTCACGGCGTCCACGCCGATGCGCTCGGCCTTGACCGCGTGCCGCACGCTCGTGCACTTGTGGATCACCTTGATGCCGGCGTCCTTGAAGTGCGGCAGGTGGTCGGCCGGGTTGAAGCCGGCGGTCTCGACGATCTTCACGCCCGAGTCGATGATCGCCTGGCGGTACTCGGCGTACGGCGGCGGATTGATCGACGGCAGGATCGTGAGGTTGACGCCGAACGGCTTGTCGGTGAGTTCGCGCGTCCGTTCGATCTCGCGGACGAGATCCTCCGGGGTGGGCTGGGTCAGTGCGGTGATGAAGCCGAGCGCCCCCGCCTCCGCCACGGCGGCCACGAGTTCGGCGCGGCCGACCCACATCATGCCGCCCTGGACGATGGGATGCTCCACCCCGAAAATCTCGGTGAATCGGGTTCTCACGAGTCCTCCTCGGTCCTTCGAAAAGTGCCGCTGTCGTGACGGTTCCGTATGCACCCAGCGGTGACGCAGCTGAAGAATTGGTGTTAACTTTGCGGTCTGGGTGCTGGTTTGTCAATACGTTCTGTCCTGCAGTTTTGGCGATTCTTACCCGAAAGAAGTGTTTCTCCGCAGGGGGTGCGACTGTTACCTTTGAGGACGACGAACATTCACCGCGACATCGCGGCCGGAAACAGGATCCACGACGAGGAGGCAGGGTGCCCGAACAAGCGCAGGTCGGGGCACGCACAGCCGCGAAGACCGGCACCCCGACCCCCACCGTGCGGCGCCGGCCGAAGAACCGTAAGGCACAGATCGCCACGGTCGCGGCCGAAGCGTTCAGCGAACGCGGCTACCACGGCGTGAGCATCGACGAGATCGCCACTGCCGTCGGCATCTCCGGTCCCGCCCTGTACCGGCACTTCCCGAACAAGTACGCCCTGTTCCACCACGCCGTGGTCACCCTCGCCGACGCTCTCGGCGCCGCCCTCGCGGAGTTCGACGAGCAGAGCGGAACGAACGGCACCGGACTCGACGCCGCCGAGGAGCTCGAACGCAAACTCCTCGCACTCATCCGCACCACGATCGAGAACCGCCGGACGGGCGGGTTGTACCGCTGGGAACGCCGCTACCTCACGGGTGAGGACCACAGCGAGATCCGCTCGAAGATGCGGGCACTCAACCGCCATCTCGCCCGCACGGTCGCGCGGCTGAGGCCCGATCTCACCGACGACGACTACGTGCTGCTCAGCAGCGCGATGCTCAGCGTCATCGGCTCCATCACCACCCACCGCGTCCCGCTGTCCAACCGGCGCCTGCAGCAGCTGCTGCTCGACGCGTGCACAGCGGTCGCCGCGACCGACCTGGTGCCCGACGTCGACGAACCCGCACCGCTTCCCGAGCCGGGCGGGCTGTCCGTGGCGAACAAGCGCGAGGTCCTCCTGCACGAGGCCGTGCTGCTCTTCGACGCCCGGGGCTATCACGAGGTGAGCATCGAGGAGATCGGTGCTGCGGCAGGTATCAATGCGTCCGGCGTCTACCGTCACTTCGCGAGCAAGGCCGATCTGCTCGCCGCCGCCTTCCACCGGGCCGGTGATCGCGTCGCGATGCTCATCGGCGAGGCACTCGCCGACTCGACGACCTCCGCGCAGGCCCTCGACGTCCTCACCGAGGCGTACGTCCGGATGTCGTTCGAGAACAGCGAACTGATGTCGGTGTACTTCGCCGAGGTCGGCAACCTGCCCGCGCACCACCGCAGCGACCTGCGGAACATCCAGCGGCTCAACATCGAGGAATGGGCCCGTCTGGTCGGGGAGCTACGCCCCGAGCTGCCCGCCGTCGAATGCCGTTTCCTCGTGCATGCCGCGCTCAACCTCGTGCTCGACACCGGCAACCTCGTGCACTTTCTGCCCACCCCCTCCCGGCAGCGCAGGGTGCAGCAGCTGATGCTCTCGGTGCTGCTCGGCGACACCGGTTCGCAGGAGGCGGTGGGATGACCCGCACCGCGACCGCGGCGGTACTCCGCGAGTACGGCGCACCGCTGCGGCTCGAGACGGTGACCGTGCCCGAACTACGCGACGACGAAGTGCTCGTCGAGATCCACGGGGTCGGTATCTGCCACACCGACCTCACCGCCGCCGCGGGAGGCGTTCCCGTCCCGACGCCCGTCGTACTGGGACACGAGGGTGCCGGAGTCGTCACGGAAGTGGGTTCGGCGGTCACCGGTCTCGCGGTCGGCGACCGGGTCGTCCTCGGATTCGACTCGTGCCGCACGTGCCGCAACTGCGCCCGGGGACGGCACGCCTACTGTGCGCGGTTCGCCCCGCTCAACTACGGTGGCGTGCGCAGCGACGGCACGGCCGTGCTCCGCGACGCCGACGGAGCACCGGTGCACGGCAACTGGTTCGGACAGTCGTCGTTCTCCTCGCTCGTCGTGGCCACCGAACGCAATGCCGTGCGTCTACCGGCGGATGTTCCGGTGGCACTGGCGGGTCCGCTCGGGTGCGGCCTGGCGACCGGCGCCGGAACCGTGTTCGAAGTGCTGCGCCCGGAACAGGGGTCGACGATCGTCGTCTTCGGTCTCGGCGCCGTCGGCACGGCCGCGGTGATGGCGGCACGGATTGCCGGGTGCGAGAACATCATCGGCGTCGATCCCAACCCGCGACGGCACGGGCTCGCGCGATCGCTCGGGGCCACCGAGGTCCTCTCCCCCGACGATCACGACGACCTCGGACGCCATCTGCGTCACCTCATCGGCGGTGGTGCCGACTATGCGGTGGAGTCCGTGGGCGCCGAATCCGTGATCCGGCAGGCACTGTCGTCGCTGACCAGCCCCGGTGTCTGCGCCACCCTCGGGCTCCGTGCCGGCCGCAATCCCGTCTCGATCGACCAGACCCATCTGTTGTCCGGTCGCACCCTGACCGGAGTCATCGAGGGCGACGTCGATCCCCACCGGTTCCTTCCCGAACTGGCCGCGCTGTGGCGCGACGGGCACTTTCCCGTCGACGACCTCGTGCAGACCTTCGATTTCACGAAACTCGACGACGCTCTCGCCGCTGTCGCCTCCGGCGAGATCGTCAAAGCCGTACTCACCTTCGACATCCAGGGGAACACATGAACGTCGTCCAGCGACTCGAGGAACTGCGCGCCCGCACCGACCGGATCGATCCTCGCGAACTCGATGCCCTCTGGGAGCATCTCGCTCCGGCACGCATCGACGATCTCGTCGGATACCGGTGGAAGGGTTTCAGTTTCGACACCGGGCACCGCACCCATACGCTGCTCGGCAAGTCGCGGTGGTACGGAAAGACGTTCGCGTCGGTGTCCGAGGTCCAGCCGCTCGTGTGCTACGGCGAGGACGGCGAGTTGTTCTCCGACACGAAGACCGGACGCGGCGAAGCGAGCCTGTGGGAGATCGTCTTCCGCGGTGAGGTGACGGCGACGATGGTCTACGACGGCATGCCGGTCTTCGACCACTTCAAGAAGGTCGACGACGACACCGTCGTCGGGGTGATGAACGGCAAGGGCTCGCTGGTGTTCGACGACGGCGAGCACTACTGGTTCGGTCTCGAACGCGACACCGCCGTGTGATCGTCGGACGGGAAACGCACAGTGGCCGGACGCGCGTCCGGCCACTCGGCGTTCTCGGCGGAGAGCTCAGATGACGTGTCCGTGCGCCTTCATCCGGCGGCGCATGTCGTTGAGGTAGTAGGTGGCCGACAGCTGTCGGATCGGCCTGGGCACCGCGCGGTAGATCGGCGGGACCACCTTCCAGAACAGGTCGAAGCGCCGCTGGTCGCGCGGGCTCCACGGCAGCGCGAATTCGTCGCGCATGCGTTGCGGGAGAAGACCGATCGTCATGAAGCGCTGCAGCGGCATGAGGGCGCGAACGGGAAGCGGGGCGTCACCGCCGGTGAGGAGATCGCGGGTGAACGAACGCACCTTCCGGTCGACCTCGAAGGTCGCGATCATCTCGTCCCAGTACCTGTCGAACTCCTCCCGCGTCTTCGGCCACATGTCGTCCTCGACCTGCAGGGCCGTGCCGTAGACCGCGGACTGGCGGTAGATGCGTTCGATGTCGGCATCGGTGAGAGGCCCGAACATCCGCCGGTACATGTCGACACCGTTGCGGTACAGCGTTGCGGCGACCCACAACTGGAGTTCGGGATCGAAGGCGTTGTAGGTCTCCGAGCGCACCGGGACGTGCGCCTTGTTGACCATCCGGACGATTTGCTTCTTCTCCTCGGGAGTACCGAGCGTGACCGCGTAGACGTAGGTCATCGTGGTGCGCAACCGGTCGAGCGGCCGCTGCAGGGTGGTGCTGTGATCGGCGACGCCGTGCCCGACACCGCGCGATGCCAGCTGCAGGAGGACCGTCGCGCCGGCGCCGAGCAGGAGCATCGACTCTCCGACGAAGTCGGCCAGTTCGACCGAGCCCGCCGGAAGCGGAGCGGGGGTCGCCACCGGTTCGTCGGTGGTGACGGCGGGGACGCGCTCTACGGCGTGGGTCGTCATCGGAGGTCTCCTGATGGTGAAAGTACGGGTGCAGCACTGTCATACAAATTGTGCACACCCGTACTCAGATAGGCAAGTGCCTATCCGGAAGGCGAATCGACACCCGCTCGCTCGCGGTGGGCGACCAGACGCGCGGCCGCGTCCTCGAACTGCACCAGCGTCTGCGTGATCACCTCGCTGTGGTCCTGCGCGGCGATCGCCTCGATCAGCTTCGTGTGCGATCGGATGGCGAGCGTTCCCCACTCGGCGTCGCGCGCGTAGAGGCGGTACGGAATCGTGCGCGCGGCGGTGTTGAGGAACCACGCGAGCTTGGGGCTGTCGGCGATGCGGTTGAGCTCACGATGGAAGTCGAACTCCGCGTCGGCGATCCGCTCGATGTCGGGTGTCACTCCCTCCGGGACGACGACGAGCCTGCGCAGCCTCTCGCTGAGTTCGGACAGACGCTCGAGGTCGGCCGGCGTGGCACGGTCGACCGCTCGGAGCGCGAGCTCGACGGCGATCTGTCCCTGCAGCCAGAAGATGTCGTCGATGTCGCCGCGCGTGAGGGGCGAGACCCGGTAGCCGCGGTTCGGGGCGGATTCGACCATTCCCTCCCCGCGCAGCGTCAGCAACGCCTCCCGGACGGGGGTGACGCTGACGCCGAGCTCGACGGCGGTCTCGTCGAGCCGGATGAAGTCGCCCGGACGCAACGCGCCGGACATGATCGAGCCGCGGAGGTGACCGGCCACCTCGTCGGAAAGCTGCGGACGGCGCCGCACGGCCCCCTCCGAACGTCGGGGTGCCGCAGCGTGATCCGCCACTGTCCCGGGGCTGCGTGTCGGTGCCGCCATCGTGTCTCCTGTGGGAATCCGGACAACTGCGCACGGGGGTTGTCCAATTGGCCCGCGAACGCCTAATGTGATGTCCACTACAGCTATCACATCAAATATATGTGATGTGGTCCACCAGGAAGTGTCGAACATGACCCAGAACCTCACCAGTCCGAAGAACGCGAAGAGCAGCTCGGACAAGGCATCCACGGCAGCGAACACCGACACCTTCGCCAGCCTCGACCCCCGGAACGGCGAGGTGATCGCCGAGTATCCGATCGCCGACGAGGCCGCCGTGGGCGCGGCCGTCGAGCGCGCCCGCGTCGCCGCTCGCTGGTGGGAGGCGCAGGGCTTCCGCGGCCGCCGCGACTGGCTCCTCGAGTTCAAGAAGGCCATAGCGTCCGACGCGACCTCGCTCGCATCGGTGGTGGCGAAGGAGACCGGCAAGCCCTTCGGCGACGCCTTCCTCGAAGTCATGCTGGCGGTCGAGCACCTCGACTGGGCGGCCAAGAACGCCAAGAAGGTCCTCAGGCCTCGCAAGGTGCCCTCGGGCGTCGCGAGCTTCAACCAGGCCGCGACCCTCGAGTACAAGCCCCTCGGTGTCATCGGCGTGATCGGCCCCTGGAACTACCCGGTGTACACCCCGATGGGTTCGATCGCCTACTCGCTGGCCGCCGGCAACGCCGTCGTCTTCAAGCCGAGCGAACTCACCCCCGGTGTCGCGAAGTGGCTCGAGGACAAGTGGAACTCGATCGCTCCCACCCAGCCGGTCTTCCAGGTCATCACCGGTCTCGGTGAGACGGGTTCGACGCTCGTGCGTTCGGGTGTCGACAAGGTCGCCTTCACCGGCTCCGGCCCCACCGCCCGCAAGGTCATGGCGGTGTGCGCCGAGTCGCTCACCCCGCTCGTCGCCGAATGCGGCGGCAAGGACGCGATGATCGTCGCGGCCGACGCGAACATCGACGAGGCCGTCGAGTTCGCCGCCTTCGGTGCGTTCGGCAACGCCGGCCAGACCTGCGCGGGTGTCGAGCGCATCTACGTCGAGGAGCCGGTCTACCGCGAGTTCCTCGACAAGCTCACCGCCACCGTCCGGCGCGCGAAGCCGGGCGGCGACGAGAACTCCACCTACGGCCCCATGACGCTTCCGCGCCAGGTCGACATCGTGCGCAGTCACATCGAGGACGCCCTGAAGTCCGGCGGCAAGGCCGTCCTCGGCGGACTCGATTCGGTGCAGGAGCGCATCGTCGAGCCCGTCATCCTCACCGACGTGCCCGAGACCTCGGCCGCGGTGTGCGAGGAGACCTTCGGCCCGACGGTCGTCGTCAACAAGGTCCGCGACCTCGACGAGGCCGTCGAACGCGCGAACGGAACCAACTACGGTCTCGGTGCGTCGATCTTCACGCGCAACAAGAAGAAGGGCCGTCAGCTCGCCGAACGCCTGCGCAACGGCATGGTGTCGGTCAACTCGGTGCTCGGCTTCGCCGCCATCGCCTCGTTGCCCTTCGGCGGCATCGGCGAGTCCGGCTTCGGCCGCATCCACGGCGCCGACGGCCTGCGCGAGTTCAGCCGTCCCAAGTCCGTCACGGTGGCGAAGTTCAGCTCGCCGCTCAAGCTCATGAGCCTCGAGCGTCCGGAGCGCGACCTGAAGATCTCGCAGGCGATGCTCAAGTTCATGCACGGAAGGTGAGCCGATGACGACCACTCCCCCGCGCACTCGCAGCCGGAAGGCCGCCGTCGTCGCGAAGCCCGAGGCACGCATCGAGAAGGCCGGTACGTTCCCACCCCCGAACAGGGACCCGCACCCGAAGCGTGGGCGGATGGGCTGGGTCGAGGTGATCGAGGAGCTCGACCCGGTCACGCAGCACCAGGACATCGTGCGGATCACCGCCGGTTACGAGTTCCCGTGGGACTACCAGCGGTCGCTCGAGTTCGCCCTCTTCCGCACGTACTGCGTGCCCAGCATCTCGGAGCTGCTCGCCCGCACCGGCGAGTTCGAGAAGCGGCCGCAGAAGCGGTACGACGACACGGCGCTGCTGATGGCCGAGCTGGTCGAGCACGGCTACGACGCCGAGCGGGGACGCGAGTCGCTGCGCAACATCAACCGGATGCACGGCAAGTACTCGATCGACAACGACGACATGCTGTACGTCCTGTCGACCTTCGTGTACGACCCGCTCGACTGGATCGACCGCTACGGGTGGCGTCGCCTGCACCCGAAGGAGCGGCTGGCGTCGTTCTACTTCTACCGCCAGGTGGGCATCCGGATGGGCATCAAGGACATCCCGGAGTCGTTCCAGGAGTTCCACCGGTTCAAGCTCGAATACGAGCGCGAGAAGTTCACCTACAGCGACGACAACCACGCCATCGGCACCTACACGCTGCGCCTGTTCCAGTCGTGGTACCCGAAGGTGCTGAACAAGGGCATCGAGAAGGTCGTTTTCGCGCTGATCGACGACCGCATGGCGTCGGCGTTCGGTTTCCCGAAGAGCTCACCGCAGCTGACGGAGATCGTCGAGGGCGCGCTGCGGGCACGGTCGGCGTTCGTGCGGCGACTGCCGAAGCGACGCGTGTCGCTGTCGGCGGGCAACGCCACCAACCGGACGTATCCGGGTTACCCCCTCGGTTACCGTCCGAACGATCTGGGCGTCGAACACTGACGCACCGACAGACCTGGGGGACAGGAGGGGCGGCCCCGCATTCCGGTTTCACCACCGGGGTGCGGGGCCGTAACTGTTCCGGGAGGAGCGGGCCGGGCTCAGTTCTCGACGGGCCGCAGGGCCTGCTTCGACGGGAGCGCGAAGCCCGAGACGAAGACGACCACGGCGCAACCGGCGCACACGAGATAGGCGATCACGAAGCCCGCGGTGCCGATGCCGAGCCCGCCCCCGAGGGTGTGGGCCGCGAGCACCGAGGCGACGACCGCGCTGCAGACGGTGCTGCCCACGGTGCGGAGCAGGACGTTGACGCCGTTCGCCGCGGCGTTCTGCGACAGCGGCACCGCGCCGAGGAGGAGCACCGGCAGCGTGCAGTACACGAGCGACGTGCCGATCGCCGCGACGAAGATGGCGGCGACGACGAGCCACAGCGGCTTGCCGGGCACCGCGTGGACGCTGTAGCCGGCGAGCAGGAAGACCGCTCCGGTCATGATCGTGATCTTGGGTCCGAAACGTTCGGTGATCCGGGAGGCCACGATCGCGAAGATCATCATCGCGAAGCTCGCGGCGAGCTGGCAGGCCGCGGCCTGGAGGATGGTCAGGTCGTATCCGGCTCCGTGCCCGGACGGCGCCTGCAGCAGCTGCGTGGTGATGAGGGTGTTGCCGTAGAAGGCGAACCCGACGAGCAGTGCCGACAGGTGCGGCGCGAGGACGGAACGGCGGGCCGAGACACGCAGGTCGACGAGCGGGTTGCGGTTGCGCAGCTGCTGCACTCCCCAGAGCACGAACAGCAGCACCGACGCGGCGAACGAGAGCAGCACCGCGGGGCTCGTCCAGCCCCACGTGCTGCCCTGGGTGATGGGCACGAGCAGGCACACCAGGGCGGCGGACAGGCCGGCGGCGCCCACGGCGTCGAAGCGACCGCCGGTGCGGGTGTCCGATTCCGGGATGACGATCCACGCCGCGAGGGCGACACCGGCGCCGATGGCGGCGGTGGTCCAGAAGAGCAGGTGCCAGTCGGCGAACTGGACGATGGCGGCCGCGAACGGGATACCGACCGCGGTGCCGATGCCGAGGGTGGAACTGAGCATCGCGATCGAGCGCTCCACGTGCTCACGGGGCAGGACCTCGCGAAGGATCGCCATGCCGATCGGCAGCACCGCCGCGCCGGCGCCCTGCAGGCCACGGGCGACGATGAGCAGTCCGATGTCCGAGGTCAGCGCGCAGATCAACGAGCCGAGGGTCATGAGCGAGAACGCGATGAGGAGCATCCGCTTCTTGCCGATCATGTCGGCGAGACGGCCGAAGATGGGCGTCATCACCGCACCGACCAGCAGGGTGCTCGTCACCAGCCACGAGACGGCGGTGGTTCCGGCGCCGGTGAAGCCCGGCATGCTCGGCAGGAGCGGCACCATGACGGTCTGCATGATGGCCTGGAAGACGGCACCGACCGCGAGAACCGGGAAGACGAGATGCCGCAGGTTGCGCGTCTTCTTCTCCGCCGGTCCGCTCGCCTTCGTCGTTCCGGACGCCGAGCGCGTCGGCGCGGAGGCGGACCTACCCGCCACGTGCAGGCGCAGGGGGAGCGAGATCGACATCGACACCCCCTCTCGCCAAACAGGTAAATAGCCGTTCACCACATTAGGTGAACGGCTATTTACCCTCAAGAGTAGTGACCAAGGTCATTCGTGCCGCTAAGAACCGTCTCCGTCGAGCAACCGCTGGACCAGCGGCGCGTACATGGCCACGACTTCCTCGACCGTGCCGGTCGCGCGCTCCTGCATCATGCGGCGCCGCATGATCGCCAACCCCATCACCGCCGACATCGCCAGCTCGGCCCGGAGCCGGGCATCCGGCCCCGGCAGCCGCGCGGCGAGCGCGTCGACCATCTGCGCGGAGTAGTTGTCACGGAGCATGCGGTTGCTCTCCTCGCTGCCCCCGCTCATGAACAGGATGTTCATCGACAACGGCTTGTAGGGCTCGAGGGGGCGGGCGAGCATCGCGACCATCCGCTCCCCCAGGCTCTCGAGCGGCCCGTCGAACAGCACCTGCGCGCCGTACTGGAAGTCGACGAGCTCCTCGTACAACTGCTCCTTCGAGCCGAAGTACTTGATGATCAGCGGTGCGCTGACCCCCGCTTCCTCCGCGATGTCCTTGAGCGTGATGTCGCGGTAGGGGCGCGTCGCGAACGCCTTCCCCGCAGCCTCGATGATCAGCTTCCGGGTCTCGTCGGAAGTCCGGCGACGCTTCTCGGGCTCACCCCGGTGCGATGCCTCCGTGCTGCGCACGGTCACATCGCCCGCCTCCCCGACAACGCCCGTCCGAGCGTCAGCTCGTCGGCGAACTCGAGATCGCCGCCCATCGGCAGACCCGACGCGAGGCGGGTGACGCTCAGCCCCGGGAAGTCGCGCAGCATGCGCACCAGATAGGTGGCCGTCGCCTCGCCCTCCGTATTGGGGTCGGTCGCGATGATCACCTCGGAGACGTCGACGCCGTCCTCCTGGTTGCCGATGCGGGTGAGCAGTTCGCGGATGTGCAGCTGGTCGGGGCCGACGCCGTTGAGCGGGTCGAGCGCACCACCGAGGACGTGATAGCGCCCCCTGAACTCACGGGTGCGTTCGATCGCCTGCACGTCCTTCGGTTCCTCGACCACGCAGATCACCGTGCGGTCGCGGCGAGGATCGGAGCAGATGCGGCAACGCTGCTGGTCGGAGACCGTTCCGCAGACCTCGCAGAACTGCACGCCGTCGCGGATCCGCTGCAACGCCGCCTGCAGGCGGTCGATCTCGGGCGGCTCGACCGAGAGCAGGTGGAACGCGATGCGCTGGGCACTCTTCGGGCCGACGCCCGGAAGTTTGCCCAGCTCGTCGATGAGGTCCTGTACCGGTCCTTCGTACAACGCCGACCTCTAGAAACCGGGCAGGCCGGGAATTCCGCCGCCGAGCCCACCCGCGAGCGGACCGAGCTTCTCGGCCGCGATCTCCTGGGCCTTCGCCGAGGCGTCGGCGATCGCACCGACCACGAGATCCTGCAGGGTCTCGACGTCCTCGGGGTCGACGACCTTCGGATCGATCTTCACGGACACGACCTCGCCCGTGCCCTTGACCGTCGCCGTCACAAGGCCACCGCCGGCCTGGCCGGTGACCTCCGCCTGCGCCATCTCGTTCTGTGCAGCGGCGAGCTGCTGCTGCATCTGCTGGGCCTGAGCGAGGAGTTGCTGCATGTCGGGCATTCCACCACCGGGTTGCACGGCACGTCCTTTCTGCACGTTTGTGATGCCAGCCTAGTCGCCGCGCATCGGGGTCGACACAGACGCCGAGGTCGACGGAACCGGGCTCAGTCGACTTCCTTCTTCAGGTTCTCGAGCACCTGCTGCTGGATCTTCTTCAGGCCGAGCGGCGCGAACGTCTTCTCGAAGAAGCCCTTGACGCCACCGGCACCCTTCCACTGAGTGAGCACGACGACCGTCGAACCCGTCCCGTTCGGCACGACGCTGTAGGTCGTCACGAGCGTCGAGTTCGCGTCCGTCTCCGTGACGGTACTGCCCTTCACCGACACGGTGGCCTGCACGTCGCGCTGACGCTTCTCCGTGGCCTGGAGGATCCAGTGCACGACGGTGCCGTCGCCGCGACCGCCGGAGATCACGCGGTAGTCGCGGTAGTGCTCGGTGAGGATGCGCGGGCGCACGGTCTCGTAGTCGGCCAGGGCGGTGAGCACCGCCTCGGGAGCTGCCGCCAACTGGATCGAACTGCTTGCGCTGACCTGTGCCATGAACGACTCCTTCTGCTTCTTCCGCGCTGATGCGGGCTCGAATGTGCCTGTGACGACAGCATCCATCCTGCCCTGCGCGTTCCGGGACGGATGCGACCGCCGGGTCTATTGTGGACGTGCCACTGATGCGCCGCTCCGAAGGAGTCGAATGCAGATGCCGAGATCGTCAGGTGTGAAGGTCCCGTACGGGGAGGCGGTACACCGCCAGGGTGTAGACCGCCTGCTGCGCTCGTACAGCGCGATTCCGGCCGACGCGCCCGTGCGACTCGCGAAGAAGACGTCGAACCTCTTCCGGGCACGCGCCGCGGTGAACGCGCCGGGGCTCGACGTCTCCGGCCTCGGCGGTGTCATCTCCGTCGACCCGCAGGCCCGCACCGCCGACGTCGCCGGCATGTGCACCTACGAGGACCTCGTCGACGCGACCCTGCCCTACGGCCTCGCACCGTTGGTCGTCCCGCAGCTGAAGACCATCACGCTCGGCGGCGCCGTCACCGGGCTCGGCATCGAGTCGACGTCCTTCCGCAACGGTCTCCCCCACGAGTCGGTGCTCGAGATGGACATCCTCACCGGGTCCGGCGAGATCGTCACGGCCCGCCCCGAGGGTGAGCACGCCGACCTGTTCCACGGCTTCCCCAACTCGTACGGTTCGCTCGGATACGCCACGCGCCTGCGGATCGAACTCGAACCGGTGAAGCGTTTCGTCGCGCTGCGTCACCTGCGTTTCGACACGATCGCCGATCTGCAGTCCGCTCTCGCGCGGATCGTCGACGAGCGGACCTGGGACGGCACGCCGGTCGACTACCTCGACGGCGTCGTCTTCTCCGCGACCGAGAGCTACCTGACGATCGGCACGCAGACCGACGAGCCGGGCCCCGTCAGCGATTACACCGGGCAGGACATCTACTACCGGTCGATCCAGCACGTCTCCGTCAACCGCCCCAAGGAGGATCGGCTCACGATCCGCGACTATCTGTGGCGGTGGGACACCGACTGGTTCTGGTGCTCACGAGCTTTCGGTGCCCAGAACCCGAAGATCCGCCGGCTGTGGCCGAAGCAGTTGCTGCGCAGCAGCTTCTACTGGAAGCTCATCGCACTCGACCACAAGTACTCGGTGGCCGACCGGATCGAGGCACGCAAGGGCAATCCGCCCCGCGAGCGCGTCGTGCAGGACATCGAGGTCCCGCTCGAACGCACGCAGGAATTCGTCGAGTGGTTCCTCGACGAGATTCCCATCGAGCCGATCTGGTTGTGCCCCTTGAAGTTGCGCGACATCGAGTCGTCCCCGGACACCCGTCGTCCGAGCACCTCGGACGCCCAGCGCCCGTGGCCGCTGTACCCGCTCGAGCCGAAGCGCGCCTATGTGAACGTCGGGTTCTGGTCGTCCGTTCCCATCGTGCCCGGCGCCGAGGAGGGCGCCGCCAACCGGTTGATCGAGAAGAAGGTCGCCGAACTCGACGGGCACAAATCGCTCTACTCGGACTCCTACTACTCGAAGGACGAGTTCGAGAAACTTTATTACGGCGGCGGTGAATACCCCGCTCTCAAGCAGAAATACGACCCTCGGTCCCGTCTACTGGACCTGTTTTCGAAGGCGGTGCAACGAAAGTGACCATATTCAAGACCGACAACGATCGGTCCACCGAGGACAAGCTCGCACTCGCCCAGATCGTCGAGATCGTGACCGGCGGCGACATGCCGCTGCGCTTCACGGCCTACGACGGATCGGCAGCGGGCCCCGACGACTCCCCCTACGGTCTGCATCTCGCATCGCCCAAGGGCGCGACGTACATTGCCACTGCCCCTGGCGATCTGGGCATGGCACGGGCGTACATCTCGGGTGATCTCCAGGCGAAGGGAGTGCATCCCGGCAACCCCTACGAGTTGCTCGCCTCGCTCGGCGACCTGCACTTCGAGCGTCCCCCGGCACGTATCCTCGCGCAGATCGCCCGGTCGCTCGGCACCGAACTGCTCAAGCCGATCGCACCGCCGCCGCAGGAGCACCTGCCGCGTTGGCGCCGCATCGCCGAGGGTCTGCGGCACTCGAAGTCGCGCGACGCCGAGGTCATCCATCACCACTACGACGTGTCCAACGAGTTCTACGAGTACGTTCTCGGCCCCTCGATGACGTACACCTGCGCCGTCTTCGAATCCGAGAATCAGAGCCTCGAGGACGCCCAGGAGAACAAGTACCGTCTGGTCTTCGAGAAGCTGCGGTTGAAGCCGGGCGACCGTCTGCTCGACATCGGTTGCGGCTGGGGCGGTATGGTGCGCTACGCCGCTCGGCGCGGTGTGAAGGCCCTCGGCGTGACGCTCTCCAAGGAGCAGGCCGAGTGGGCGCAGAAGGCCATCGTCGAGGAGGGCCTGAGCGACCTGGCGGAGGTCCGGCACTCCGACTACCGCGACGTGCCCGAGGAAGGATTCGACGCCATCTCGTCGATCGGCCTGACCGAGCACATCGGTGTCGCCAACTATCCGGCCTACTTCCGGTTCCTCCACGGCAAGCTGCGGGTGGGCGGTCTGCTGCTCAACCACTGCATCACCCGGCCGACCAACAACACCCGCGCCAAGGCCGGTGGGTTCATCGACCGGTACGTCTTCCCCGACGGGGAGCTCACCGGTTCGGGCCGCATCATCACCGAGGCGCAGAACATCGGCTTCGAGGTGATGCACGAGGAGAACCTGCGCGAGCACTACGCCCTGACACTGAAGGGCTGGTGCGAGTACCTCGAGAAGGACTGGGAGGCCTGCGTCGCCGAGGTCGGTGAAGGCACGGCCCGCCTGTGGGGTCTGTACATGGCCGGCTCGCGCCTCGGCTTCGAACGCAACGTGGTGCAGCTGCACCAGGTGCTCGCGGTCAAGCTCGGCGACGACAAGAAGCCGCAGACGCCGCTGCGCCCCTGGTGGGTCGCCTAGCCCGACCTCATCGGCACGAAAGCAGAAGAGCGCGAACGGGAAGGGCTCCCGNAGCCCTTCCGTGCAACCGTCGTGTGCGTCAGCTGCGCAGCGACGCCGGCGGGTTGAAGCGCTCGCCGTACTTGGCGGCGAGTTCCTCGGCGCGCTTGACGAAGCCTTCCTTGCCACCCGGGTAGCCGACGATGTACTGAGCGACACCACCGGTCCAGGCCGGGAAGCCGATGCCGAGGATCGAGCCGATGTTGGCGTCGGCGGTGGTCTCGAGAACACCCTCGTCGAAGCACTTCTGGGTCTCGATCGCCTCGGCGAAGAGCATGCGGTCGATCAGATCCTGCAGCGGCACATCGAGCGTCGCCTCGGTCTTGTAGTGATCGCGCACGCCCTGCCAGATACCCAGGCGCTTACCGTTCTCGTCGTACTCGTAGAAACCGGCCTTCTCGAGGCGGCCCGGACGGCCCTGCTCGATCATCCAGTCGACGACGTCGAGTGCAGGATGCCGCGTGGTGCCGAGCTTGGTGTCGCCCTGCTTGGCGGCCTCCTCGGTCTCCTTCGCGATCTTCTGCATGAGCTTCATGTTCAGCTCGTCGGTCAGCTGCAGCGGCGGAGCCGGGTAGCCCGCCTGCGAACCGGCCTGCTCGATGGTCGCGGGCTCGATGCCCTCGCCGAGCATGGCGATGGCCTCGTTGACGAACGTGCCGATCACACGCGAGGTGAAGAAGCCGCGGCTGTCGTTGACGACGATCGGGGTCTTGCGGATCGCGAGCGTGTAGTCGAACACGCGGGCCAGGGCCTCGTCGGAGGTCTTCTCACCCTTGATGATCTCGACCAGCGGCATCTTGTCGACCGGCGAGAAGAAGTGGATACCGATGAAGTCCTCGGGACGCTTGACGCCGGTCGCGAGACCGGTGATGGGCAGCGTCGAGGTGTTCGAACCGAGCAGCGCGTCGGGATCGACGATGTCCTCGATCTCCTGGAACACCTTGTGCTTGAGCTCGGTGTTCTCGAAGACGGCCTCGATGACGAAGTCGACACCCGCGAAGTCGGCGGCGTCGGCCGTCGGCTTGATGCGGTCGAGCAGAGCCTTCGACTTCTCCTCGGTGGTCTTGCCACGCGAGAGCGCCTTGGCCTCGATCTTCTCGGAGTAGTTCTTGCCACGCTCGGCGGCCTCGAGGGTGACGTCCTTGAGGACGACCTCGAAACCGGCCTTGGCGGAGACGTAGGCGATGCCCGCGCCCATCATGCCGGCACCGAGAACGCCGACCTTCTTGATCTCACGCTTCGGCACGTCCTTCGGACGCGAGGCGCCCGAGTTGATGGACTGCATGTCGAAGAAGAACGCCTGGATCATGTTCTTCGCGACCTGGCCGGTGGCGAGCTCGACGAAGTACCGCGACTCGATGGTCGAGGCGTTGTCGAAGTCGACCTGCGAGCCCTCGACGGCGGCGGCCATGATGGCGCGCGGAGCCGGCATCGGGGCGCCCTTGATCTGCTTGCGCAGGTTCGCGGGGAAGGCCGGGAGGTTCGCGGCGAAGGCCGGGCTGGACGGGGTGCCACCGGGGATCTTGTAGCCCTTGACATCCCACGGCTGGACGCCGCCCTCGGGGTTGGCCTTGATCCATTCCTTGGCGGCCGGGACGAGCTCCTCGACGCTACCCACGACGTCGTGGACCAGGCCGATCTCCTTGGCCTTGACGGCGTTGTACTTGTTGCCCTGCAGCAGAACCGAGAGCAGAGCGGTCTGAATGCCGAGCAGGCGCACGGTGCGGGTGATGCCGCCGCCACCGGGGAGCAGACCGAGGCTGGCCTCGGGCAGGCCGATCTGGACGCCCTTGACGTCGGCGGCGATGCGGTGGTGCGTCGCAAGGGCGATCTCGAGACCGCCACCGAGAGCCGCGCCGTTGATGGCGGCGACGACGGGCTTACCGAGGGTCTCGAGGCGACGCAGGTCGGCCTTGATGCCCTGGACCTCGTCGAACGCGGCCTGCGCATCGTCGGGGCCGATCTCGATGATGTTGCGCAGGTCGCCGCCGGCGAAGAAGGTCTTCTTCGCGGAGGTGATCACCACACCGGTGATGGAGTCCTGCTCCTCGTACAGGCGGTCGACGGTGGCCTTCATCGACGCCTTGTACAGCTCGTTCATCGTGTTGGCGCCCTGGTTGGGGTCGTCGAGGGTCAGCACGACGATGCCGTCGGCGTCCTTCTCCCAGGAAATCATGTTGTCGCTCACTGTTTTTCGGATTCCTTCCGGTGTCAGACGCGCTCGATGATGGTGGCCACACCCATGCCGCCACCGATGCACAGGGTGACGAGGGCGCGCTTGGCTCCGCGGCGCTCGAGCTCGTCGATCATGGTGCCGGTGATCATGGCGCCGGTGGCGCCGAGCGGGTGGCCCATCGCGATGGCGCCGCCGTTGACGTTGAGCTTCTCGTCCGGGATGTTCAGATCCTTCTGGAACTTCAGGACGACCGAGGCGAAGGCCTCGTTGATCTCGAACAGGTCGATGTCGTCGACCGTCAGGCCCGCCGCGGCGAGAACCTTGTGCGCGGCCGGCGTGGGGCCGGTGAGCATGATCGTCGAGTCGGCACCGGAGGTGGCCGTGGCGACGACGCGGGCACGCGGGGTCAGACCGAGGTCCTTGCCGGCCTGCTCTGAACCGACGAGCACGAGTGCCGCGCCGTCGACGATGCCCGAGCTGTTGCCGCCGTGGTGGACGTGGTTGATCTTCTCCACGAAGTGGTACTTCTGCTGCGCCACGGCGTCGAAGCCGCCCATCTCACCTATGGTCGCGAACGACGGCTGCAGCTTGGCCAGACCCTCGAGGGTCGTGTCCGGACGCATGTGCTCGTCCTGGTCGAGGATGGTCAGGCCGTTCTGGTCCTTGACCGGCACGACCGACTTGGAGAAGTAGCCGCCGGACCAGGCTGCCGCCGCGAGCTGCTGCGAACGCAGTGCGTAGGCGTCGACGTCCTCGCGGGTGAAGCCCTCGATGGTCGCGATGAGGTCGGCGGAGATGCCCTGGGGAACCAGGTAGCTGTCGTAGTTGGTGGCGGGATCGAGCATCCACGCGCCACCGTCGGAGCCCATGGGCACGCGGGACATCGACTCGACGCCACCGGCGAGGACGAGCTCGTCCCAGCCCGAGCGGACCTTCTGCGCAGCCATGTTGACGGCCTCGAGGCCCGAGGCGCAGAAGCGGTTGATCTGGACGCCGCCCGTGGTGACCGGCAGGTTCGCGATGGTGACCGCGGTGCGGGCGATGTCGGCACCCTGGTCGCCGACGGGGCCGACGACACCGAGGATCAGGTCGGAGATGCGGTTCTCGTCGAGGTCGGGGAAGCGAACACGCAGCTCGTCGATCAGGCCCGTAACCAGGGAGATCGGCTTGACGGAGTGCAGCGAGCCCGTCTTCTTGCCTCGGCCGCGTGGTGTTCGGATGGCTTCATAGATGAATGCCTCGGTGGTCACAGTGCGCAGGTTCCTTCCCGTGCTTGCGGAGCGATGGCACCCACGGCCCTGCAGAGGGCCGCCGTGCCCAACCTCCCCCACGGTAGAAGCGGACGGCCCTCGGCGGTAAGGACCGAAGCGATCGGTGTCCGTGACCGAACCGAACGTCCGGAAACCGCCTACGGAGCCACCGCCGCCCGCAGGCCGGACCCCCTGTGCAGGACTTCTCCCAGCGCATCGAGGGGAACGGGGGCGTCGACGAGCTCGGCCCAGGGGTGGACGGCGACCGTGCGGGTCAGGAACGCCACGGCCTCGCGCAGGTGCCGGGGTTCGTAGTTGTGCACCCCGCTGATGGTGAGCCAGCCGCGCACGATCGCCTCCGGATCGACGGGGACGACAGGTGCAGGGGCCACCGATCCCGCGAGGACGAGGCGGCCACCGATGTCCAGGCGCGGTACGAGCGCGGCGATCGCCTCCGACGACCCGGAGAAGTCGAGTGCGACGTCCACGGAACCACCGTCGTCGGCGACCGCACCGAATCGTTCGGCGCATGCGGTGCGCCGGGGGTCGACGTCGAGGACCACGACCTCGGCACCGGCCTCCACGCACATGGCCGCGGCCGTGACACCGAGCATTCCGGTACCGCACACCACGACCCGGCGTCCTGCGAGGTCACTGGCCGCGTCGATCACCGCGGCGGCAGTGGCGGTCGCGCACGCGGCGGGGGCTGCGACGACGTCGGGCAGCAGGTCCGGGACGGGCACGAGTTCCGTGCCCGCGGGCAGGACGATGTACTCGGAGTACGTTCCCGACAACGGCCACGGCCCGGTGAACGGTTCGTGACCGACCTTCGTCACCGACCTGCACTTGGCCGTGCGTCCGGATCGGCAGCGGTCGCACTCGTGGCACACGCGCGTCACGCTCCACACGACCCGCTCCCCCACGTCCGAGGTGGCGTGCGGGCCGACCGCGACGATCTCCCCGACCCCTTCGTGTCCGAGCACCGACGGCGCCGGGCCGCAGCGTCGTCCGGACACGGTGTGCAGATCGCTTCCGCACACCGTGGCGAGACGGACACGGACGAGCACGTCGCCGTCGCACAGGGCTGGTATCGGCACCTCCCGCACCTCGATGTCCGCCCCCGTCCACACCGCCGTGCGGCTCACACGACCTTCGAACGGATCCATCCCGACACCCTCTCGATGACGTACACGACGGCGAACACGATGACGACGATCGCACCGGCGAATTCGAAGTTCAACGTCCGGACCGCTTCGAAGAGAAGGAATCCCACTCCTCCCGCGCCGACGACACCGAGAACGGTCGAGGTGCGGATGTTGACGTCGAGCAGGTACAGCGTCGAACCGACGACGGACGGAACCACCTGGGGGATCACCGCGGCGAACAAGGTCTTCCACCATCCGCCACCGACGGCGCGGACCGCGTCGAGCGGACCGGAGTCGATCTCCTCGACGGCGTCGGCGACGAGTTTGCCGAGGAATCCGACGGATCCGACGGCGAGCGCGCACGCACCGGCGACGGGGCCGAGTCCGATGGCGGCCACGAAGATCACCGCGAGGACGAGTTCGGGGACGGCACGCACGACGAGGATCACGGCGCGCGCGGAGGCGTAGACGGTGGGATGCGGTGACACGTTGCCCGCAGCCAGGATTCCGAAGGGTAGCGACAACGCCGCACCCACAGCGGTCGCGACCGCACCGATCGCGAGGGTCTGCAGCACCGCGTCGGCGAGATCCCATCCCACCGCGGCGAAGTCCGGCGGCACGAGACGCGTGAAGACCTCGAGGGACGGACCGATCCACGTGAACAGCTCGCGCGGGTCGATACGGAGGGTGATCAGGGCGAGCAGCGTGGATCCCACGACGGTGGCCGAGAAGACGATACGTGAGACACGTTCGCGTCCGGGCCCACTCGCGGAAGGGGTGAGCAGGGCGCGCCGGACGAGGATGGCGACGACCTCCATCGCGGCGATGATCACCAGGATCACACACACGATTCCGAGCGCACGCGGATAGACCAACCCGCGCAGTGCGTCCTGCAGCGCGAACCCGATGCCGCCGGCACCGACGAAACCGAGGACGACGGAGGTTCGGAGGTTGATGTCGATGCGGTAGACGAAGTTCGCGGTCCACGACGGAACGACCTGCGGCAGAACCGCATTGATCATCTCGCGGACGTACCCGACGCCCGTGCTGCGCACGGCTTCCCGCGGCCCGGCGTCGGTCTGTTCGATCGCGTCGGCGAACAACTTGCCGAGCATGCCGATCGAATGCAGCGCGAGCGCGAGAACACCGGGGAGCACGCCGATTCCGAGTGCGCGGACGAACAGGACCGCGAACAGCAGGTCGGGCATGGCGCGGCAGAACGTGATGACGGCGCGGGCGATGCGGTAGAGCACCGGGTGCGGTGTCGTGTTGCGTGCCGCGAGGAATGCGAGCGGGACCGAGGCGACCGCCGCGAGGACGGTGCCGAGCACCGCCATGAGCAGCGTCTCGAGGGCGAGGACACCGATGCGGCCCGGATCGTCGAGTCGCGGCGGCAGCATGCGTTCGATCAGGCCGGCCGTCGAATCGAGTCCGTCGAGCAGAGTCGCGGGCGCGAAATCGATATACGCGGCCGATGCCAGGACGGCGACCGCGACGATCGCCCACCCGGCGGTGATCGTCCGCCGGCGGCCGCGACCGGCGTCGTGGGACACCGGCTCACTGCGGGGCGGGGCGAGGATGCTCATGTCGACCCGGCTCCGAGCGGGTCGGAGGCAGGCTCGACGCGCCGGTAGATCTCCATGGTCTCGTCACGGGAGAGACCGACCGCGGGGCGATCGAGAACCTTGCGGCCGTCGCGCAGACCGACGATGCGGTGTGCCCAGCCGAGTGCGAGGTCGACCTGGTGCAGCGTGCACACGACGGTGAGCTTGTCCTCCATGCACACCCGGAACAGCAGATCCATGACCACGCCGGCGTTCTCCGGGTCGAGGGAGGCGACGGGTTCGTCGGCGAGCAGGACCGTGGGCCGCTGCATGAGGGTTCGCGCGATCGCGACGCGCTGCTGCTGGCCTCCCGAGAGTGTGTCGGCGCGCCGGTCCGCGAGGTCGGCGAGACCGACCCGGTCGAGATGCTCCCGCGCCTCGACACGCATGGCCTTCGGGTAGGTGAGTGCCCCGTAGCGAGGCAGTGACAGTCTGCCCAGTCCGCCGACGAGTACGTTCTCGAGGCAGCTGAGCCGTCCGACCAGATTGAACTGCTGGAAGACGAATCCGACGTCCCTGCGCAGCGACCGCAGTTCACGACGCGACGCGAGATCGACGCGTGTTCCGGAGACGTCGATGCTGCCCTCGGTGACGGGGTGCAGACCGTTCAGGCACCGGAGGAAGGTCGACTTCCCCGAGCCGGACAGGCCGAGCAGCACGACCAGTTCGCTGCGGTGGACGTCGAGGTCGACGCCGGACAGCGCGGTGGTGGTGCCGAATTCCTTGGTGACACCGCGGGCGGAGACGACGAGATCGTCGCCGGCGACCTGGTGGGTGGGATCGATGCTCATCGTCAGCCCTTGCACTTCTCGGAGCCGGTGATCTCGCAGACGTGGCGTACCCCGTCGTAGTCGGCGTCGGTCGCGGGCACGACACCCCAGGCACGTTCGTCGGTGATGCGGCATTCGCCGTCGCAGTATCCCTGTGCGCGCAGGTAGTCGGCGTTGCCCTTTTCGGTGAGGATGCCGGCGAGTCGTTCGACGACCTCGGGACCGAGGGAATTGTCGCCGACGAACAGGGATCCGGCGATCGTCTCGGATTCCCAGACCTTCTTCAGTTCGCCTTCCCGGAGGTCGCCGCTCTCGATCATCGTCTTGTCGACCATGGTGTCGAATGCGAAGCCCGCATCGCAGTCGCCCGCTGCGATCGCCAGTGCGGAGGCGTCGTGTCCGCCGGCGTAAACCGGGGTCAGGCCGGCGACGAGATCCTGCTCGGTGCCCGATCCGACGACTCCCGCTTCGATGAGTCCTGCAGAGGGGTACAGGAATCCGGACGTCGACCCGGGATCGACGAAGCACACGTCCTTGCCGGCGAAGTCCTCGATGCTGTCGATCCCGGAGTTGCCCGACTGTGTCAGACCGTAGGAGCGGTAACCGGGTTCGGCGCCCGGATCCTGGACGACGGCGCCGAGCGGGGTGGTGTCGGCGCCGTTGAGCTGCGCGACGACATATGCGAAGGGTCCGAAGAAGGCGAGGTCGACGTTGTCGGCGATCATGCCTTCGACCACGCCCGCGTAATCGGAGGCCTGGACGAACTCGACGGTCGATCCGGTCTCGTCCTCGAGCATCTTCAGCAGCGGTTCGTAACTCGCCTTCAGGTCGGACGAGTTCTCGGCCGGAATCGCACCGAGCGTGAGGGTTTCGGGGAAGCCTTGTTCGGTGAGCGCGTCGGGATCCGAACCACCGCAGGCGGTCAGGGCGAGGGTGAGTCCTGCGGCGAGACCGGCACAGGCGGCGGCGCGCCGGGACGACAGGTAACGCATGGGGGGTGTCCTTCGTGTCGAGGGTCAGGCGAGGAGCAGAGCGGGCAGATCGGTGATCGAGTCGAGAACGTGGGTGGCTCCGGCTTCACGGAGCGTCGCCTCGTCGTGGGCACCGGTGCGGGTTCCGGCGACGACGGATGCGCCGGCGCGCAGACCCGACAGAATGTCTCCTGCTGTGTCACCGACGACGGCCACGTCACGGACGTCGTCGGTACCGGTGCGCAGCAGGGCGGTGAGGATCATGTCGGGGTAGGGGCGTCCGCGACCGGCGTCGGCGGGTGTGAGAGCGAGGTCGGCGAGGTCGTGCCAGCCGAGTGCATCGAGCAGCCTGCCCTGGGTGGATCGGCTGAATCCTGTGGTGAGTACGACTTTCACACCGACCTCACGCAGCTGCGTGATCGCCTTCTCGGCGCCGGGGACGGCGGAGACGTCGCCCTGGTCGACGAATCGTTCGTAGGCGCGTTCGAAGGCGTCGTTGGCGATCCGGGCACGTTCGTCGCTGCCGAACAGTGCGCGGAAGACGACGATCTTCGACTGCCCCATGGTGTCGAGGACGTATCTGCGTGCGTCGTCCCGCTCCGGGCCGCTCGCGGGAAGGCCGACGGCGGTGGCCGCCTCGTCGAATGCACGAACGACGAGTCCGTCGTCGGCGACGGTGGTTCCGGCCATGTCGAGCACGGCAAGTCGGATGGTCATGTTCTTCTCCAAGGGTTTCGGGGCGTCCGGTTCCGGGATGTCAGAGACCGAGCAGGTCGGCGGTCTCCTCGCCGAGATAGGGGCCGAGCGTCATACCGCGGCCACCCGGGCCGGCGACGACCCATACGTCCTCGTCGGCCTTCGTGCGGTGCACGAGCGCCGTGGGGTCGATGCACTGGCTGTACACACCGGCCCAGCGCCGGACGACGCGCGGCAGTCGGCGGCCGAGGAACTCCTCCGTCACTGCGACGAGGTGGTCGTAGGGTTCTTCGTCGACGTCGAAGTCGAACGGTTCGTCGTAGGCGTGGGTGTCGCCGATGGTGAGGCCGCCGTGCAGGCGCTGGACGCACAGCAACTGCATGCGATGCTGCGCGGCGACGGGTCGTTGCTCCTCGGAGGCGGTGAGCTCGTCGAGGGCGGTACCGGCGAATCCCGGGTAGTAGCGCAGGCTGTCGCCGTCGGCGATCGACGTGGTGAGGTCTTCGCCGAGCGGTGCGGTCTGCATCATCTGCAGCCGGACCCTGCGCAATGGCAGGTCGCCGGCGAGGTCGCGGGCGAGGCCACCGAGTGTCGCGCCGGGACAGACGAGAACGAGGTCGGTCTCGTGCACGGTGCCGTGGTCGTCGCGCACCTGCACGGTCCCGTGGGCCGTGCGGGAGACGTCCCGGGCCTCTGTGGACAGCAGGAACCGGTAGCGGCCCGAGGTGGCGAGATGTTGCCGGATCGCCGGGAGCGCGATGCGGGATTCGACGGTGGCGTCCGTGCTGCAGTGCAGTGCCGCGAGGAAGTTACCACGTAGCGCGGGGTTACGGCGGCGCGTCTCGTCCGCATCGAGCAGGGCGAATCCCCGTCGCTGCGCGTCGTCGCATGCGACCGCTTCCTCGGCGACGGCGACCTCGGCGTCGGTGCGCAGCAGCGTCAGCGAACCGTTCGCGCGGAAACCGACGTCGGGAACGCGGGCGCCGAGGTCCTCCCACAGCTCGCGGGACCGCAGGGTGGCGTCGAGTTCGCCACGTGTGCGGCCGGAGACCCAGACGAGTCCGAAGTTCCGCACGGTGGCGCCGCGCGCTTCCGGTTCGCGTTCGAGGTGCAGGACGTCGTGTCCGCGACGGACGGCGGCGTCGGCGTGTGCGGTGCCGAGGATGCCGCCACCGATGATCAGGATTCGCATGGGGACGACAGTGGCGGATGGTCTAGACCATATGGGGTCGGTTCGGCGAACGCCCGGTGAACAGTTGGTATAGACCGGAATTCGGTTACGCTGGATGTGTGGCCACCGTCGTTCGCGAAGCGCGCACCCTCAAGCACCAGGTCGTGCGCCGCCAGGTCGAGTGCCTCCTCGACCAGCTCAGCGTGGGAGATCAGGTCCCCTCCGAGCGCGATCTCGCCACCCGGTTCGACGTCGCCCGCGAAACCGTCCGCCAGGCACTGCGAGAACTGCTCGTCGACGGCCGCATCGAACGGCGGGGCCGCAGCACCGTCGTCGCCGGCCCGAAGATCGTCCAGCCCCTCGTCATCGGTTCCTATACCGAAGCCGCCCTGCTCGAAGGGCGCAGCGCCGGGCGTGTGCTCGTCGCGTGGACCGACCTCGTCGCCGACGACGAACTGGCCTGCCGCCTCGGTCTCGAACCCGGCGATCCCGTCCTCGAACTCGAACGTGTCCTGCTCACCGACGGAGTGCATGTCGGACTCGAACGCACGCGCCTTCCCGCACACCGCTTTCCGGATCTGCGCCGGACGCTCGATCCGTCGTCGTCGCTGTACGCCGCGATCCGTTCCTACGGGATCACGTTCGCGCGGGCGGTCGAGCGGATCGAGACCACGCTGCCGGATGCGCGCGAGGCGGCGCTGCTCGACGCCGACACCCGCACACCGATGCTGCTGCTCGAGCGGATCTCCTACGACGAGAACGACGTCCCGATCGAGCACCGCCGGTCGCTCTACCGCGGCGACCGGATGTCGTTCGTCACGACCGTCACTCCCTGAGCAGCAGGTCAGTCGACGCCCAGGCCTGCTTCCCGCGCACGGACGATCGCGCTCGCCCGGTCGGCTGCACCGATCTTGCCGAGGATATTGGACACGTGGTTGCGCACCGTCTTCTGGCTGAGCACGAGTCGGCGGGAGATCGCGGCGTTGTCGAGTCCGCGGGCCACGAGGTCGAGGATCTCCCGCTCCCGTTCGGTCAGATCCGGGAAGACCGCCGACGTGTTGCGGGAGGTCGCGACCGCCGCAAGGGCTTTCGCCGCGACCGCCGCACCGACGATCATCTCACCGTCGGCCACGGCCCGGATCGCCCGTTCGACCCCCGACGGATCGGCCCCCTTGACGAGATAACCCGAGGCACCGGCACGGATGGAGGCGACGAGGATGTCCTCGTCCTCGTGCATCGTGACCATCAGGATGCGGGTGCCCGGCGACTTCCGGAGGATGCTGCGGGTCGCGTCGATCCCCGATCCGTCGCCGAGTTCGATGTCCATGAGCACGACGTCGACATCGCCGGTCACGACCTCGAGCGCCTCCCCCACCGAACTCGCCTGGCACACGACGTCGATCCCGTCGAGGGTGCCCAGCAGTGCCGCCATACCGAGGCGGAAGACGGGATGGTCGTCGACGACCGCAACGCGTATCGCTCCGTTGTCGCTCATGATTCGGACCAGGGTAGCCGCGCCCGCACCACGACACCGCGCGGGTCGCCGGGTTCGATGGCCACCGTTCCGCCGACCTCCCGGGCCCGTTCCCGCATGCTCTGCGTCCCCACACCGACTCGTGCGTCGGTCGCGAGTCCTCGTCCGTCGTCGACGATGTCGAGGGCCAGCACGTCGCCCTCCGCCGCGACCCGCACCGTGCATTCGTCGGCACCGGAATGCCGTCGCGCGTTGATGATCGCCTCGGAGGCGATGCCGTAGGCGGCCCACGCGATCGGCCCGGACATCCCGGCGGGGAGGTCGGACCGCAGGTCGACGCGGAATCCCGCGCGGGCGTGGGTGATCACGAGTTCGTCGAGAGCGGCGGTGAGGCCGAGTTCGTCGAGAACCGGGGGCAGCAGACTGCGCGAGAGCTCGCGGACACCGTCGACCTGCCGATCGAGTTCGCGGAGCAGTTCGTCGACGAGTCCGGCCGCGGCGTCCGGGTCGGTGGTGACGAGATTGCGTGCGCCCTGCAGGCCGAGCCGCACCCCGGCGAGCGACGGGCCGAGACCGTCGTGCAGTTCGCGGCGGATGGTGCGGCGTTCCTCGAGTCTCGCCTCGGTGAGGCGGCGACGTGCGTCTTCGAGGTCCTCCGCCGACCGCAGGACGACGAGCCCGGCGTCGACGACGGTCGCGAGTTCGGTGAGCGCCCGCCGGCTGCGTGCCCCGAGCGATTCGCCCGGAGGTGCGGTGACGGCGAGGGTGGCGTCGCCGTTACCGACCGGAACCTCCTCGACGGGTCCGGTCGCGGTCCCCCAGCGTGCGATCACGTCGCCGCCGCGGCGCACCTCGACCGATTCGAGACGCAGTGCGGTACCGATTCCGGCGGCGAGTTCGCCCAACAGCAGGTCGGGCGAATCGGCACCGGCGAAGTGCCGCCCGAGGATCCGGACGGCGCGTGCCGGGTCGACGCCGTCGCCGTAGACGAGGCGGTGCACCTTCCGGCCGAGCCACATCCGCACCGGCTGCACGGCCAGGGCGACGGCGGTGGCGGCGACCGCCTGGGCGAAGACCGATTCGTTCGGGAGCACCAGCGACACCGCGACCGTCACCGCGAGATAGCAGGTGACGAGCACGGCGGTGAGACTGCCGGCGAGCGCGGCGCGACCCACCGCGAGGTCGATGCCCCAGAGTCGTTGGCGCAGCACGACGGCGAGGATCGCGACGGGATAGAAGGCCTGCGTCGCGAGGTGGAGCAGCGGTGTGAGCATCCACGGCACGTCCGGGACCGCCAACGGGATGTACGAGGCCGTCATCAGGGCACTGCCGAGCGCGAGCCATCCCGTCCCGGATCGTTCGCCCGCCGAGGCGTGACGGCGACGCCACTCGACGTGCCCGGCGGTCAGGAAACCCACGGCCACAACGGGTCCGACGAACCAGATGTCGGCGATGTCGGTGAAGGTGCGCGCCCAGAAGAACCAGGCGATCGTCAGGACGCCGACGCCGATCCCGGCCCGCACCACGGGATCGGCCGGACGGTCGCGGACGAGCCACGGCACCACCAGGAACAACGCGAGTGTCCCGGGGATCCAGGTGGTGTTCTGCAGCGGACCGAGGAATCCGACGGGCAGTTCGGGGCGGACGAGGGCAAGCTGGGTCCAGCTGTAGGACATCGCTGCCACACCGACGCCGATCGACGCGACGGCCAGCAGGATCGGCACGGCGTGGACCCGGCGGGCGAGGATCACCCCGGCGACCGTCCCGTAGACGGCGGCTCCGACGACGTCGACGAGGAAGAACAGCTGGTCGGAATCGAGCGCGGGCCGTGCCGCGACGAACACGACGACGGCCGCAACGGCGAGCAGCCAGGAGGCGACGGCCACGACGGCGGCGGGTACCGGAGCCCCGGTACCCGCCGATCCGTTCGTCGTGACTGTGTCCTTCATGGTGCGGTGAGTATGCACCACTGTGTCCTTGATGCGGCAGGTATACGCCGCTGGGCCGCTCGCAGTGGCACTAACGTGCACGCCGGTCCGCGAGGGCGAAGCCGACTCCGGCCACCAGCACCCACACCGGGCCGGTGAAGCCGGCCATGTACTGCAGTGGGGAGATGCCGAGGAGCAGTGTCAGGCCACCGAGAACGATGCTCGCCCAACCGATCCAGCGGGGCGCCGCGCGGTGACGCAGGACCGCGACCGCGACCGCGACGCCGCTGACACCGGCACCGACCCACAGCCATGGGATGGTGCCCATCCAATGCGAGGCGAAGACCGCCACCTCGGGCACCATCTGATCGGTGTTGCCGAGGCCGAACAGCAGCTCGGTGTCGAGTCCGGTGCCCATGAGGGTCGCGACCGAGGTGAGCACGAGACCGAATGCCGCGACCGTCGGCACGAGGCTGAATTCCGGAGTGCCTGCGCGCAGCCGGCGCTGCAGTCCGGCGGCGAAGACGAGCAGCAGCGTCGTCGACACCATCAGCGTCAGGTGCATGACGAGCATGGCCGTGCGCTGCCCGGCGAACTCGGTCATGATCGCCACCGCGTTGCCGGCGGTGCGCTCGTTGTATGCCGCGCTCATCGCCATGCTCGCCTGGATGCCCACGACGCCGGCGAGGCCGGCGACCGCACCCGTCCACGCCCAGAGCGAACCGGGGCCACGACGGTCGGGAGCGATCGGCGCGAGGGGTTCGGTCTCGGTGCCGAGAGTGTTCATGAGGGTCCCTTCGGATCGGTGCGACGCCCTGCGCGTCGTGGAAGGAACGATCCGGTGCCCGGTGTCCCGGGTGGAAGGGACGACTGTCCCGACCTTCCGGGATCGCCGCCGGCGTCCCTCGTCGGGCAGACGTCGTGCGCCTACCACAACCGAGGGGAGGTTGTGTGCGATTCTCCCGACGGAAACGCACACAACCTCCCCCACGACCGAGGATGTCGACGCAGATATTTCCGTGGGTTGCAGGATCCGCGTCGCCCCGAATTCACTCAGGGATTTCGGGTGCGGCGCTCGTCCGCCGAATGAAGAGCGGCGACGGACGCGAAGGCCGCAGCCAGTACCAGTAACAACAGCACTACATTGAGTGTCATGGAATGTCCTTTCACGGGGCCGGGCGAATTTCTCCCGACTTCGAAACAGGCGCTCCCCTCTTCTATCCTATTTACGAGAAATATGCGAGTCGACGCATTTTCCACCGGCGAATTCGATACGTTCGCAATTCGAACGCCGCGGAATTCCGGGTCGGATATTCCGTCGGGAAATGCGGCGGATCAGCCCAGTGACCTGCGCCTCATGCGCGCCTGCCGGCGGTAAGCAGTGCCCCGTCGGTTCCTAAGGTGGTACGACGTGGCGGAAGCGAGCGGAGATCATCGGGTCGTCGACCTGCCGCTGCCCACACCCGCCCCTCTGCGGACGGCGATGCTGTCGGTTCCCCGGCAGGGACGCCGGTGGCCCGGCGCCGCACGCGCAGCCGCCACGGTCGCGGTGCCCGGTCTCGTGGGCGTCGCTCTCGGATTCGGCGCCGTCTCCGCCATCGCCACACTCGGCGCCTTCGCCGTCGTCTACGGCGAGCAACGCCCCTATCGCGTCCGTGCCCGAGCGGTCGCCGTCATCGGGACGGTGCTCGTGACACTGGCGACGATCGGTGCCCTCGCAGGTTCGGTCGTCCACCACGAACTGGCCGCGGGCGGGTCGGCGTGGTGGTACCTGGTGGTCGTCGCGGCGATGACCGCGACCGTCGCGGTGTGCGCCTTCGTCGTCGACGCCCTGCGGATGGGTGCGCCCGGCGCCTTCCTGATGTTGCTGTCCCTCGAGATCGCGTCCGCTCTCCCCGCGCTGGGAGTGTCCGTCCCGACGGTCTCTGCCTGGACGACGATCGGCGCGGGAACGGCCGTCGTGGTCTCCGTGTCCGGCGCTCCGTTCCGGCCGCGAACCCCGGAACGCACCGCCGTGGCCGCGGCGGTCGCTGCCGTCGACGCGGTCCTCGAGGAGAACTCACCCGGCAATCGCCGCGCCGCGGTCCACGATCTGCACGCGGCCTGGCAGTGCCTGCACGACGCCGGCCTCGTCGATTCGGGGCATCCGCTGGAGCAGACGCTGCGCGCGGCGCACCTCCGATGCGCGGAGACACTGGACGAGCGTCCGCGGGACGAGGCGGTTCCCGAGGACGATCTGCGACTGCGGACCCCGCTGCGACGTCCCTCCGTGCGGTACCGCCTCGCGCGCGCCGCGCACCTGCGCAGTCGGTCGGCGACGATCGCCGTGCGCCTGCTCGTCGCGGGACCTCTCGCCGGGACGATCGCCATCGCGCTGGGCGTCGGACGTCCCGACTGGGCGGTCATCACGGCCGCGATGATCCTGCATCAGGGACCGGATCGGATCCTCGGCTCCTACCGGGCGGCGCACCGCTTCCTCGGCACCGTGCTCGGGCTCGTCCTGGTGGCCTGCCTGACGCCTTTCCATCCCGGTGGTGTCGCCCTCGTCCTGGTGCTGGCCGCGGTGATGGCCGGCACGGAGATGTTCCTGGTGCGGAACTACGGCCTGGCGATGGTCTTCATCACCCCGCTCGTCGTCGTCCTCGGCGGGTTGGGTGCCCCCGGCGATCTGGTGACGGTCGCGCGCGACCGCTTCCTCGAGACCGTTGTCGGCGTCCTCGTCGCGCTCGCGGTGCTGTGGGGCGTACTTCCCCGGGCCCACCGTCGCGTCCTCGACTTCGCCGACGGCCGCGTCCGCGACGCCGTCACGAGGATCGCCGCGTCGACGGACGTCCGCGAGCTGCCCGAACTGCGCCGCGACCTCGAGTTCGACCTGCACGCCTCCACCACCGCGGCCGTCATCGCCGCGCACACCGAGCCGGCGTGGACCCGGGAATGCTGGACCGAACATCGCCGACTCCACGAACTCGGCTACCGGATCCTGACCCTGCCGGAACGACCGGGCCCC